>JBNKZT010000060.1:0-23062 GCA_050301775.1 Promineifilaceae bacterium (SeqCode) | reverse complement strand
CGCCAGGCCGAACGGGAACTGGAAGAATTCAAGAAGTCCATTGCTCCCATGTTTGCTCAGGTCAAAACCTCCCGCCATCGCCGCGAAGCCCTGGCCGAAAAGGCGGCTAAACTCGATCTGATGGTTGATCATTATTTGCGAAAAGGCGAACGAACTGAAGCGATGGTGACGCAAAAACAGTTTAGTTCCACGATGGATTTGATTAAAACGTACGACTCTTCTCTGGAACGGCAAGTAGCGGCGGCGGAACAGTTGGATGATGTGCGGGTGAAGTTGGACGGCCGTTTGGCCATCGCCAAACAAGAACGAGAGGAACTGGGCTTTTTGCTGCAGCTGGCCAAATCCAAAGAAATCTCAACCAAAGCAATGCGTTCCCTCGATTCGCTGATGGGGCAGGGCGATAGCGAAGTGGCCCGTGCTGCCGAAAATATTCGCAGCCGGCTGGATCACGCCGATGCTGCCTGGGAAGTGCAAACCAAGAGCCTGGATAACCAACTAGACGAGGCAATGCAAAGCCTGGAAGTGGAAGCGGAATTGGCCGCTCGTATGGAAAGGCTGGGGATTTGAAAGCGGAATGATGAATGACGAATTGGGCTGCTTGCCCCTTACTGCTTCTCTCGCTACTCCATGAAAACTGCGCTTGTTCACGACTGGCTTAATCAAATAGGCGGCGCTGAAGATGTGTTGGAGACGTTGGTGGAAATGTATCCTTCGGCTCCGATTTACACGTCGCTTTATTGGCGCGAAAAGATGCCGGCCCATTGGAATGAGTGGGATATTCGCACGTCATTTATTAATCGGCTGCCTTTTGCCCAACAGCGGCAGCAGATTTATTTTCCCCTATATCCTTTTGCTTTTGAGCGGTTTGATTTTCGTGAGTATGATCTGATCATCAGCAATAAAAGCGGTTTTGATCATGGTATCATCACTGGACCAGAAACGATGCACATTTGCTACTGCTTGACGCCAACTCGTTATGTATGGCGCTATCCGCAGTATGCGGAGCAGGAGCAGTTGGGTTGGTTGACGCGGCGGGTATTGCCGCCTTTTTTAACTTTCTTACGCCAATGGGACCGTCTGGCGGCCGATCGAGTGGACCATTTCATTGCCATATCGCAGGAAGTCCGTCGCCGAATCGCCAAGATTTACCGGCGGGACTCAACGATAATCTACCCACCGGTAAACACAAGCCGTTTTCAGCCGTCGGCTCAGGTTGAGGATTATTATTTGATGGTTGGGCGACTGGTTCCTTACCGGCGGCTTGATTTATTAATTGAAGCGTTTAACAAGTTGGATAAGCCGTTGTATATTGCTGGAAACGGCCGTGACCGCCCCCGGTTAGAAGCGATGGCCAACCCCAACATCAAGTTCCTGGGTTACGTCCCGGACGAGGATTTGCCCGATTTGATGGCCCGCTGCCGCGCTTTCATCTTCCCCGGCGAAGAAGATTTTGGTATCGCGCCGCTGCAGGCCAACGCCGCCGGACGACCGGTTATTGCTTATGCCGGCGGCGGCGCTTTAGATACGGTGCTGCCCGGCAAAACAGGCTGTTTGTTTGCTGAACAAACAGTTTCCGGGATTGTCAAAGCGGTTGAGCAGTTTGACCCCGATTCAACGGATGTGGCTTGTATGCGGCATCATGCAGAACAGTTTGATACGGCCGTGTTCAAGCAAAAATTGACCCAATTCGTCAACGAAAAACTGGAGCAAGCAGGGCAGAACAAAAGAGTGGGTGTTCATGAAGAACGATAAGCCAATTGTAAACGGCTTTATTTTGCTGGCTGTGCTGGTACTGCTTGTTATTTCAACATCTTTGATTCCTGTTGCTGCGCCGGCCAGCTACGGTGATTACCAGGCCTATTGGAGCGCCAGTTACTTACTGGCTCATTCGCAAAATTTCACCGATTTAGACTTGCTTTTGCAGGTCGAGCAAGAGAAGACAGGCTGGACACGCGATTTTGTGATGTCTACCTGGAATCCTCCGTGGCTTTTGGTGCTGCTTATCCCTTATACGTGGCTGCCCTTCCAGCAAGCGGCCTGGCTGTGGCTTTTTACAAATATCAGTCTCGTTTTTACTGCTTCGTTGTTGAGTTGGCGGGTTTTTCATTTGTCAAGACATGAAGCAAAGCAAGAATGGGTGGCGCTGCTGCTGGCGTTTTTATTTGTACCCACGCTGTTAGCGATTTTTGTTGGACAGGTCAATACGTTGGTTTATTTTGGCCTGGCTGGATTTTTGTTCTTTTATTTGGGAAACAAGCCATTTGCGGCCGGTGCTGTTTTAGCATTGACGTTCGTGAAACCACACCTGGTTTATGTGACGCTGCCCATTATCTTGTTGATAGCCGCTCGTGAAAAGCAGTGGCGGGTTTGGTTGGGATTGGGCAGCGTGATTTTGTTTTTGACGGGCATTGCTTTTGGATTGCGTCCGATGTTTGTATTGGATTACGGCCGTTCCATGGCTGCCAGCAATCTATTGAGCTGGCAAACACCTACACTGGGCGGCATTTTGACTTTTTTGTGGGGTTGGGATTGGAGTAAATGGATAGGCGTGGCCATTTTACCGTTGACCGTTGGCTTATGGTATAGGCGGCCTAATTGGACTACTTCATCATGGGTGATTGGGACTCTGCTTATTTCACTTATTACGGCTCCTTTTGGTTGGGGCTACGATGCCATTATCCTTTTAATACCTATCTTGCAGATGGCGGTTTGGGCAGTTACCGGGAAATTAGACCGGCGGAATGCAGGCTTACTGTTTCTATTCCTGTTTATAATGGATTTGCTTTTATTTCGCTTACGAGTGCAAGAAATCAATGAAGTATATTATTTTGGATTACCAGTGGTCGTGGCTGTTCTGTACATTTGGGCACAAGTTAGCCTGAAAGCGCCGGAACAGCGTCTGCAACTTTCAACTTGAGGTATGGATACAGCAACAATAAACTGATACGAAATTATTATGGAATTACGTCATTACTGGATAATATTCAAACGCCGCTGGCTCCTGGTTGTATTACCGGCAATCGTGGTGTTGGCTATCGGACTGGCAACTTACCAGTCGCCGCCGCCGGTTTACAACGTGGGTGTGCGTTTTTTGGTTGCCCAGACGCCTTCGGAAGGCGCAGCAGCGGCTGATGAACAACGGTATTACAATTGGCTGACCTCAGAGTATATCGTCAATGGTTTGACAGATTGGGTGAAGGGCGGGGCGTTTGCAACGGCCGTTAGCCAGGAATTGGCCGCACAGGGATTCGATGTCCCACCAGGGGCAGTTCAGGGCAGTCTGGCTGCTGACAATGCCCGCAGTATGCTTATTATCTCGCTGACATATGGCGATAGCGAGGTGCTGACGGCAATGATGGACGTAGTGGCTGTGGTTTTGCAAGAACAGAATTCGATTTTGCCCCAACTGGATGGGGAAACGGCCGTTCTCGTTCAACTAGATCAACCCATCGTCAACCAGATTCCGGCCGGCATTCGCAGCCAGCTTGATTTGCCGCTGCGTATCCTCCTGGCACTCGGTGCTGGTGTGGGGTTGGCATTACTCGTGGAATATCTCGATCCAACAATTCGTGAGCAGGATGAGTTGACCAAACTTGGGTTGCCGGTTGTGGGTGAAATTCCCAAAAAATGAAACGTAAAACGTGAAACGTGAAGCTCTTCTCACGTTTCACGCAGCACGTTTCATGAAAAGGAGATTTTGAGTGGAACTAAGCGATTATTTACGCATTTTGCGCCAGCGGGGCTGGGTGATAATTTTAGTGGCTTTGTTGACGGCCGCAGCGACTTTTGGCTTTAGCAAAGTACAGACCCCGGTTTATGAATCGACATTGCGGATGCTGGTACGGCCGTCACGCACCGACTTTGGCCAATCACAAGCGGCCAAAGAACTGCTGGCCTCCTACGTCGCCTGGCTCAACAGCCGCTACCGTGCCCAGGACGTGATTGACACGTTGAAATTAGATATGGAAGCCGGCGCATTACTGGGTGATGTCAAAGTTGCCGCCGAAAACAACAGTTTTGTGATTCAGGTCGCTGTGGAAAACAGCGACCCTGACCTGGCCAATGATATTGCCCGCACCTGGGGTGAACGACTCATACAATGGCAAACGCAGGAAAACGACAAGAATCGTCAGGAAGACCGAATTACTATCGAATTCATTGACGATCCCCAGGCGGCGCTGGATCGGCCCAAGTGGAAAATCAATACCGCTGCTGGTGCTGTGTTTGGCGTGCTGCTGGGAGTCATCGTTATCTTTGTCCTGGAATGGGTTGAATCCGGTGTCGTCCGTCGCAGCGGAGACGTAGAACGCTTTCTGGACATTCCTGTGATTGGCAGAATTCCGAATAACTAAGCGCTGCGTGACTAAAAGACTACGAGACTAAAGACTATGAACTTAATAACTCTAACCGACCCCCGTTCACCCATCAGCGAAGCCTACCGTTCGCTGCGTACGAATCTTTCATTTTACAGCCTGGACAATCCTCTCCGCAGCCTGGTCGTGACATCCCCGGCCAAAGCCGAGGGGAAGAGCACGACCATTGCCAATCTGGCCGTAACGATGGCCCAAAGTGGGCGTAAAACAATTTTAGTTGATTGTGATCTGCGACGGCCGTCTCTTCATGCGCTCTTCGATCTGCGAGCTGAACCCGGCCTGACCAATGTCATTCTACATGATGACGCCGCATTGCCGCTCCAGGAAACCGGCGTGGAAAACTTGTGGCTGCTGGCCAGCGGTCCCAAGCCGCCCAATCCCGCTGATTTACTGGGTTCCAAGAAAATCGACCAGTTGCTGGCCAAACTCAACGAAATGGCCGACATCATTTTATTTGATGCCCCGCCGGTTATTGCTGTCACGGACGCGGCCGTTCTAGGGGCCAAGGTTGATGGTGTGCTGCTGGTCATCAACGCCGGCCACACCCGCCGCGACCATGCCGAACGGGCCAAGGAACTTCTGGAAAAAGCCAAAGTGCGTATTATCGGAGCCACCCTGACCAACGCCCCCAAGGACAGCAGCCTCGGCGATTATTACGACTAGTGAAGGTACATAGCTGACATTTATACTATGTTGATTTTGCATAATCGACGGTAAAATGATGCTATGGATTCAAAGTCAGGCAGTTTTGTGCCGAAATTACCCTTAATTTTCCTGGCGCTGCTGGCTCTGTTGGTCTTCCTCCCCAATTTACCTTTGAACAATGTACCTGAGCGTGACTCGGGTGTTTTTCTTTATGTCGGCGGGCAGATATTGGACGGCCGTATCCCTTATCGCGATGTTTGGGATCATAAAGGACCGCTTTTATATTACTTGAATGCCTTTGGCCTTGCTGTGGGGAATGGTTCGGTGATGGGGGTGTGGGTTGTTGAACTGCTGTTGGTGGGCACGGCCGTAGTCCTTTCATTTTGGGTGTTATCGGCGGTGTTTGGAGCCATCCCTGCCGGGTTCAGTACGATCGTCTGGCTGCTGAATGCCTATTTGCTGCAAATTGGCGGTAATTTGACCGAGGCTTACGCCTTGCCGTTTCAGTTTGCTGCCTTGTACTTCTTTTGGCAATCGTTTAAATCCCCGTACAAATTTCGCTGTGGCGCGGCCATTGGGTTGACGGCGGGCGCTGCATTCTTGCTGCGGCCGAATAATATTGGCATTCATCTGGCTATTGCGGTTTATTTTGGGGTTGCCGGTGTTCGGACCAGGGAATGGCCGTGGTTGATTCAGCGGGTTGTGGGCATGTTGGCTGGGTTTAGTGTAGTCGTGGGGGGAACGGCCGTTTACTTCGCCACCCATCATGCCTTAAATAATCTCATCAATCAAATGTTTATTTACAATTTCACCTATGCTGAAGCTGCTTCCGAGACCCGATTGGTCGCCTCGTTAGCGATCCTGTTTGCTTTTATGTCATTCGGATTGGTGGTGATGATATTATCGGCCTGGGTCATTGGCTGGTACCAGATCGGGCGCAAAAAGCTATTGACCGAGGCTTGGGGGCCATTGGTACTGGTGGCTCTTATCGCGCTGCCCATTGAAGTCGTTTTTGCCAGTGCTTCCGGGTTGACCTTTGCCCATTATGCCTTATCGCTTTTACCGACAGTGGCCATATTGGTCGCCTTTTTGGCGCATGGCCTTTTCGTTAATTTTGTGCCGTATTCGAAATGGGCCGCCTACGGTGTGCTGTTGGGGCTGCTGATTTGGACAATTTATAAACCGGCCAGCCAGATTGTATCTGATTTGATAACTAGCGAAGCTGACAACAACAAAGCCGCGTTGCTGGCCGATATGAGAGAGGCGGTGACAGGTTCCAATACACTTTTATTTTGGGGTGCGGAAACATCATACAATTTTGTGCTAGACGTGCCTGCGCCAACCCGTTTTGTTTATCAGTATCCGCTGTACACGGCCGCATACACCACGCCGGCCATGATTCATGAATTTTTAGCGGGAATAGTTCGGGAACGGCCGTTACTCATTGACACATCATCTACCAACCCCAACGTACCCCCGCTGGATGAAGCCGGTCGGGCCAGTTGGCAAGCGGTTCGAATCCATCGGCGCATGGCCCATCTCGATTCAAGCCTGACCTATTTACAACCGGTATTTGCGTATATTGCCGCCCATTACACCCTTGTCGGCACGGTTGGCCATGAAGAATGGCCGGTCTACGTTTATACTAATCGTGATTAAAAAACCTGGCAGGTCTCTTCAAGGCGTCTGTTCAAGCGCCCAATTTGGTAAAGACCTGTCAGGTTTCTCATGGAGAAACCTATGACAGTTCGTATTCATCCCACAGCCGACGTGTCGGCTGACGCTGTGATTGGTGTGGGCAGCCAGATATGGCACCAGGCCCAGGTGCGCGAACGGGCACACATCGGTCAAAACTGTATCCTGGGCAAAGGCGTTTACGTCGATTTTGATGTGACTCTGGGTGATAACTGCAAGCTGCAAAACGGCGTATTTGTCTACCATCCGGCCACTTTGGAAGACGGCGTTTTTTTGGGGCCGGGTGTCATCATTACCAATGACAAAAACCCACGCGCTGTTAATCCCGATATGAGTTTGAAGCGTGATGCCGATTGGGTGGTGTCTCCGGTCTGGATTGGGCAGGGAACGGCCGTTGGCGCTGGATCAATCATCTTGCCGGGGGTACGAATCGGCCGGTGGGCGATGGTCGGCGCTGGTTCGGTTGTCACCCGCAGCGTACCCGATTACGGTCTGGTCATGGGTAATCCGGCTCGATTGGCAGGTTACGTTTGCCCTTGCGGCACACGGCTGGTCGAACAATCAGAAAAAGTATACCGCTGTCCATCTTGTCAGCGTGACATTCACATTGAAGGGGGAAAAACATGATTCCGATTGCAAAACCTTTTATTGGCGACGAAGAAAAAGCGGCGGTGATGGCCGTCCTGGATTCAGGTATGTTGGCCCAGGGACAGGTAGTAGTCGATTTGGAGGAGCGCTTTGCCGATTTGTGCGCTACCAAACACGCCATTGCTACCACATCGGGCACAACGGCGCTGCACCTGGCCTTGCTGGCCCACCAGATCGGCCCCGGGGATGAAGTGATCACGACCCCGTTCACCTTTATTGCCTCGCCCAACAGCATCTTGTTCACCGGCGCTAAACCGGTTTTTGTCGATATTGAGCCAGGCACGTTCAACATAGACGCGGCGCAGGTGGCCCAGGCGGTAACACCGCGCACCAAAGCAATTTTGCCGGTGCATTTGTACGGCCAGATGTGCGATATGACTGCTTTGCAAGCCATTGCTGACCAGCATGGCCTGGCAATTATTGAAGATGCGGCTCAGGCGGTTGGCGCATCTTACCAGGGCAAACGAGCTGGCAGCTTTGGGACAGGTACGTTCAGCTTGTATGCCACCAAAAATATCATGTCGGGTGAAGGCGGCATGATTACGACCAATGATGATGCCATCGCCGAGCGCTGCCGCCTGCTGCGCAATCATGGGATGAAGCGGCGTTATTATTACGATATGCTCGGCTACAATTTTCGCATGAGCAACTTGCATGCGGCTGTTGGTCTGGCCCAGATGGACCGTTGGGCCAACTTTACACAAAAACGACAGGCCAATGCCGCTTATTTGAACGAACATATTTCAACGGTGGTGACGCCGCAAACCGGGCCAGATCGTGATCATGTCTGGCATCAATACACGGTGCGGTTGACTTTGGAAATGCAAGCTGAATGTGGATTTGACCGGGACACGGCCGTGTCCCGACTCAACGCTGCTGGAATCGGTACGGCCGTTTTTTACCCAATTCCGGCTCACAAACATAATTACATGAAGGCCATTGTCGGTGACATCAAACTGCCGGTGACTGAAAAGGTGTCGCAAGAAGTGTTTTCCTTGCCGGTTCATCCCCAGTTGAGCCAGGCCGATCTGGCCCAAATCGTGGCGGAGGTAAACAAATTATGACCATAAATGTTGCCGTTATTGGCGTGGGCATGATGGGTTACAACCATGCCCGCGTGTATGCTGATATGCCTCAGGTAAAGTTGGTGGGTGTGGCCGATGTGTCGGAAACGGCCGTCAACGAAGTCGCCCGTCGTTTTGGCGGTCAAGCCTACACCGATTACCAGAAAATGCTCGACGAACTTAAACCGGATGCGGTTACGATAGCCGTACCCACCGCCCAACATCTGGCAGTAGCCCTGGAAGTCATTGCTCGCGGAATTCATCTGCTCATCGAAAAGCCGATTGCCTTCAGCGAGGATGAAGGGCAGCAAATCATCGCCGCCGCTCAGGCCAATGTCAAACTGATGATTGGCCACATCGAACGTTTCAATCCGGCCGTAACCGCCTTGAAAGAGCATTTGGCTGAGGGTGAGTTGGGCCGTGTGTTCCAGATTGATGCCCGGCGTCAGGGGCCTTTCCCGGCACGAGTACAGGATGTGGGTGTTGTTATTGACTTGGCGGTTCATGATTTGGATGTGATGCGTTTCATTACGGATCAAGATGTGGTGCGCGTTTATGCTGAAACCGAGCGGCGCATCCACAGCAAACACGAGGATTTGCTCACCGGCCTGGTGCGGCTGGCTGACAACACGGTGGGTACATTGACCATCAACTGGCTGACGCCAACCAAAATCCGCGAACTGTTTGTTATTGGCGAACGGGGCATGTTCCGTGTCGATTATTTAACGCAAGACCTCTATTTTTACGAAAATGGCACCGGCGCGACCGGCGATTGGCCGTTCCGGGTGCTGCGTGGCGTCAGCGAAGGACGGATGATCCGGCATGTAGTGGCCAAGCGGGAACCGCTGCGCGCCGAGCAGGAAGCGTTTGTGGCTGCAATTAACGGCGTCATTCCGGTGCCGGTTACCGGCCAGGATGGGCTGCGCGTTTTGCAGTTAGCCCAGGCTATTGTGCAGTCAGGACAGGATCATCAGGCGATTGAAATGAATTCGTAGGGGGATGAAATGAAGCGCGGGCATCTTGCCCGCTCTCCCAAAACGATGAGATTTGAGGGTGGCATGGAATTGACTCAATTGCAGCAGAAAATCGAACAAAAGCAGGCCGTGATTGGCGTGATTGGCTTGGGTTACGTGGGATTGCCGGTAGCGGCTATGTTTGCCCAGGCTGGATTTGCTGTCATCGGCGTGGATATCAAAGCGGAACGGGTGGCAAAAATTAACGCTGGTCGTAGTCCCATCGAAGGGGATGAGCCGGGTCTGGCGGAACTATTGGCCGAGGTGGTGGGGGACGGCCGTTTCCACGCTACCCCAAATTATGATGAACTCACTCAAGCTGATGTCGTTCTCATCGATGTAGAGACGCCAGTGGATGAAAACAACGAACCGCGTTACGAAGCGCTGCGGTCAGTTTGCCACAGTCTGGGGCCGGTTTTGGCCGATGGGGTACTGGTCGTGGTGGAATCGACGATTGCGCCGGGAACGATTGATGGGGTGGTACGGCCGCTGTTGGAACAGTCAAGCGGCAAGTTAGTCAACGAAGATTTCTTTTTGGGCGCCTGTCCGGAGCGGGTGATGCCGGGCAAACTGCTGCGCAATTTGCGTACAATGAGCCGGGTGTGTGGTGGCAGTACGATGGCAACGGCCGTGACCATGACCCACCTTTACCGCCACATCGTCGAAGCCGATTTGGATACAGCCGATCCTATCACGGCTGAACTGGTCAAAACAGCCGAAAACGCTTACCGCGACGTGCAAATCGCCTTTGCCAACGAAGTGGCTCTCATTTGCGAAGCGGTTGGTGCGGACGTGTGGCGGGTGCGCGAGCTGGTCAACAAAAGCCCCTACCGGCAGATGCATTTGCCGGGGCAGGCGTGGGCTGCCACTGCATCCCCAAGGACCCCTGGCTGCTGGCCTACGGCGCCCGAGACAAAGCAGTCGTGCGATTGCTGCCAACGGCTCGGGCCATCAATGATAATATGCCGTTTCATATGTCTGGTTTGGTTCTGGAGGCGCTGCGAAGTTTGGGTGTTGACCAACTTTCTTCAAAAGTGGCGATTTTGGGGTATGCTTATCTGGAAAACAGCGACGATACACGCAACAGCCCCAGCGAGATGCTATATATCGATTTACATCGGTCTCATGTAGAAGTGGTCATTCACGATCCTTGGGTTTCAGAATATCAAACTGATTTGATGGAAACTGTAAAAGGCTGTGATGCGGCGGTGCTGATGGTAGCGCATGATGCTTACCGCGATTTAGATTTGGCCGCATTGCGAGATGTGCTGCGGACCCCGATTTTGATTGACGGCCGTCACTTTTTTGACGCCACCGAAGCTAGAGAAGCTGGACTGTATTACCGTTGTGTTGGTCAGGGGATGGGAGACGCATGAAAATTCTGTCCATCGTTGGGGCACGGCCCCAATTTATCAAAGCATCGCCAGTGTGCCATGCCCTGCGGCAGCAGCATGAGGAAATTTTGGTCCATACTGGTCAGCATTACGACCGGGCACTGTCGGAAGTCTTTTTTGAGGAGATGGGTATTCCTCAGCCAGATTATAATCTGGGCGTCGGCTCCGGTTCGCATGGGCAGCAAACCGCGCAAATGTTAGCCGGATTAGAAGCGTTGATGCAGCAGGAACGGCCGGATTGGGTGTTGGTTTACGGCGATACCAATTCCACATTGGCCGGAGCGCTGGCAGCGGCCAAGCTCAACATTCCGCTGGCGCATGTGGAGGCCGGACTGCGCAGCTTTAACCGCGCCATGCCGGAAGAAGTAAACCGGGTGCTGACCGACCACTGCTCAGATTTGCTGTTTTGCCCCACGGCAACGGCCGTTACCAATCTAACATCCGAAGGCATTACAAAAGGCGTCCATCGGGTAGGCGACGTGATGTACGACGCGATGCTCTCTTTTTTACCTAAGGTGGATGAAACGGCCGTGTTGACTCAGCTAGGTGTCGGCGTGAACGACTATGTGCTGGCGACCGTTCACCGGGCCGGTAATACGGATAATGCGGAAAGTT
This sequence comes from Promineifilaceae bacterium (SeqCode), assembly GCA_050301775.1. Lineage (GTDB taxonomy): Bacteria > Chloroflexota > Anaerolineae > Promineifilales > Promineifilaceae > JACKCC01. Next base: position 11,615 of record JBNKZT010000060.1, on the reverse strand, counting down.
TAACGGCCGTGCTTGACTGCCTGGCTCTTAGCCCGTGGCCTGTTTTGCTGCCGACCCATCCGCGCACGGTGGCGGCGCTGCAAAAATGGGGCGTGACTTTGCCGGACGGCGTGCGTCTTATTGAACCGGTGAGTTATCTGGCTATGCTGGCTTTGGAAAAAAACGCGCACCTCATCATGACCGATTCCGGCGGTGTGCAAAAGGAAGTGTATCTGCTGGGTGTGCCCTGTATCACATTACGCGAAGAGACAGAATGGGTGGAAACGGTGGCCGGGGGCTGGAACACTATCACCGGAACCGACCGGCAAAAAGTGGCAGCGGCTCTGGCTGCCTCGAAACCTCAGAAGTCCCCGCCACCCGTTTTTGGTGATGGGACAGCGGCCGCCCAAATCAGTCGGTTGCTGGCTGAACTGCTGATAGCTGGCGGCTGAAAGCTAAAACACAGGAGGCATGTGTGCCCGAAAAAATTGATGTAAGCATTGTCATTCCGGCTTACAACGAGTCGGAAAATATTGTAGAAACAGCGGAACGGATAACGGCCGTATTCGCTTCCCGTCCGGAACAAATCGAAATTATCTTCGTTAACGATGGCTCAACCGATGATACCTGGGATGTTGCCAAACGGCTGGCGCAAACGAACCCCAGCATCATTCCTGCTGGCTATGCCCAAAATGCGGGGCGGGGACGGGCGCTGCGGCATGGGTTTGGCGTGGCCCGGGGCCAGTTTGTTGTCGCTACCGACGCCGATTTAAGCTATGCACCCCATTTCATTCTGGATTTGCTGGATGCGCTTTACGCTGACGCGGATGTAGATTTTGTCCTCGGATCGCCTTATATGCCCGGCGGTGGTACGGAAGGGGTTGATCCCAAGCGGTTGTTTATCAGCCAATTCGGTAACGTGATTTTGCGGCGGGTGGTGAACAAGGAGATTTACACCTGGACGGGTGTTTTCCGCGCTTACCGCCGTGAAGTCCTGGAGGCCATCGACCTGGAAGCGGACGGCAAGGAGATTCATCTGGAGATTCTCAGCCGGGCGCTGGCGGCGGGATATAAAGTGAAGGAAGTGCCGGCGGTGCTGGCATCGCGGCGTAAGGGGCAGAGCAAGTTCCGGTTTGGCGGCACGGCCGTTTCCCATCTCATCTTTTCCTTTTACGAGCGGCCCATCCTGGTGTTTGGCGCGATAGGGTTAATCATTTTATTGGTCGGCTTGATTGGCGGTGTGTATGTGAGTTATTTGCGATTTAGCGGGAATTTGGTGGAGGGACGGCCGTTAACGACCCTGGTTGTCATCCTCATCGTGGCTGGCCTGCAAATCCTCTCTTTTGGTTTCATTGCCTTGCAGATGGGCATTCTCAAGCGGGAAATCATCAAATTACAGCGTGATACCCGTCTGTTGCACCATCACTCAGAAAGTCGGAAAGAGGAGTGATGAGCCGCATCTGTTTTTTGACAACCAGCTATCCCGATTATCCTGGCAGTTACCGGGGCGGGTTTGTACGCCACGCCGTTTTGGAGCTGGTCGAGCGGGGGTATGCTGTTAGCGTTGTCACACCGCGCATTTTCCGGCGCAGCCCATGTACTGAGCAAAATGACGGCGAGGGGATTTATCGGTTCCCTTTTTTGTCCGAAGAAAAATTACTGATTCAGTATGAACAAATTCCCATTATCCGCATGATCAGTTACATTTTGTCGGGCATATGGCACGGCTGGCGCATTGTACGCCGCGAACGCTGTGAGTTGATCCATTCTCATTTTGTTGTGCCTGCCGGTTTGATGGCTGTGCTGGTGGGTTGGCTGACCCGGAAGCCGGTCATTGTTCAGGCGCATGGCTCGGATGTGACGAAATACGCCGGGATGAATTCGCTGTTGTCCCGATTGACTGCTTTCACGGTACGCCATGCCGATCACATTGTCGCGGTGAGTGAACCACTGCGTGATACGTTGGTTACGCAATTTGCTGTGCCGGGCGATAAAATCACAGTGCGCAGTTGTGGCGTTGATATGAACCGGTTCCGACCCATTTCCCAGTCTGAGGCACGGCAGAAGCTGCAATTACCGCAAGATGCCCGGATTCTGTTGTTTGTGGGGGCATTGACGGATTATAAGGGGGGCGGTGATTTGATAACGGCCGTTTCCCAACTTGCCCAACAGGGTGAAAAATTCCAGCTTTTAATGGTCGGAGAAGGGCCGCTGCGCCAACAATTCATCCATCAAGTCAACGAAGCTGGCCTGGCAGATCAGGTTCAATTTGTGGGCAGTAAACCCAACGAAGAAATGCCCCTCTGGTTTAACGCCGCCGATATTTTTGTCCTGCCCAGTTGGCGTGAAGGGACGCCAGTCAGTTTGATGGAGGCGCTGAGCTGTGAACGACCCGTGGTTGTGTCCCGTGCCGGTGGCATGGCGCAAGTTATCCAAGACGGCGAAAATGGGTTTCTGGTAGAAATTGCCAATCCGGCACAGTTGGCCAAAAAGCTGGGCTTGTTGCTCAATGATGACGTCGTGCAGGAGCAGTTTAGCCGCCTTGGACGGGGAACTGTTTTGCAGTGGGGCGGCCTGAAAGAGGAAGTTGATACGCTGGAAGCGCTGTACCGGCAGTTTGGCGTCCGGTCGCCGGAGCAGCTATCGTGAAAAACGAAAGGTGGCGGTTGGTACGGCGATTAGTCAACGTGCTGCTGCTGGCAGGAACGATCTGGTTTGTCGTTCAATATTTTTCGCGTAATTTGGGTTCGGCGTTGGCGTTTGAGGGGCAGCTTCAAGTGGGCTGGTTGGCGCTGGCAACGTTGGTTTTGTTGGCCGTTTATGTCGTTCAGGCGCTGACCTGGCGGCGGATTTTGTTGAAAACAGGCGGGCAGTTGGATCGGGCAACGGCCGTTTACATTTTCTTCTTTGGCTTACTGGCTTCTTACATACCGGGCCGGGTTTGGGGGCCGATGGGGATGATCAGTTCGGCATCGGAAAAAGGGGTGCCTGCTTACCGCTCTGTAACGACGACGGTGTTTGCTACCGGGTTGAATTTGGTAGCGGCGGGGGTGGTGGCTTTGTTAACGGCCGTAAATGGCCCCTTTGGTTTATGGATATGGTTTCTGATTGCCGGTTTAGCTGTCGGGTTGTTCGTTTTTCCACACTGGGGCATTCAGATACTAAACAAAATCTTGGTCAAATTCAGCCGCCCACTTATTGATTTAGCACTGAGTCGGTGGGAGATGTTGGCCGTCGTTGTCATTTATTTGAGTACCTGGCTGTCATATGGTGTCGCCCTTTACTTTTTCGCTCAGGCCATTCAAATTGTACCCGACAGCTTAACGACACTCATCGGAGCCAACGCCGCTTCCTACCTTGCCGGTTATCTGGCTTTTTTTACGCCGGCCGGCCTCGGTGTGCGCGAAGTTGTGTTAACCGAGGCGCTGCGGCAGGCACAGGTTTTGGATCAACTCGTCTGGCTCTCGCTGCTTTCCCGCATTTGGCTGGTGGTGGGGCAGTTTGCTGGATTAATTATATCGGCCGGTGTGATCTGGCTCCAGCGATTTACCCACAAAAATATCCCTTCACCTTATGAAACGTAAATTATCTTCTCCCTCACTCTGGATGCTTGTTCTTCTGGGATTTAGTCTAATGGCCGGGCTGAGTTTGGCGCGGTTTTATGGCTTTAATATGCGCGGCTTTGACACTGGCAATATCAGCCAATCGATATGGAGCGCGACGCAGGGTAAGCCGCTCATCATGACCAGTGGCGGTCAATTGGTAAGCCGTTTGTCGGGTAATGTGGAGGTGTTTTACCTGCTGTTGGCCCCGATTTATGCCTTGTTCCCTTCGCCGGCGGCGCTGCTGGTGGTGCAGGCGGCATTTTATGCGGTCGGGGCCGTACCGCTTTACGGATTGGCTAAACGGAAGTTGGGGGGTGAGAGAATTGCTGTAACCATCGCTGCCATCTACCTTCTCTACCCGGTGGCGCAAACGGCCGTTCTCTTCGAATTTCACGCTGACGTCTTGGCTATGCCGCTGCTGCTGGCCGCAATTAACGCAGCGGATCGAGAACGGTGGCGTAGTTATTCCGTCTGGCTGTTTTTGGCTTTGATCTGTAAATTTTATGTGGCTGTGCCGGTGGGCGTGATGGGGATTGCTTTATGGTGGCGGGGGCAGCGTTGGGCGGGGGTGGCAACGGCCGTTTCCGCTGCTGCCTGGCTCTTTTTTGCCTTTTTTGTGATGCGTCCCCTGTTTGCTCCCGAAGTGACTGCACCGGTGGTCACTGCTTCCAGCAGCGGCGTCCGGTTTTATGGTGTGACCTTTGGCCAACTTGATGTGGTGCGGGCGACGGCCGGAGAACGGCTGGCCAATGGCCTGGTACTGTTTTTCCCTGTGCTGCTGCTGGCCTGGCGCGCGCCGCTTTGGCTGCTGGCAGCGGCTGCTATCTCCTTGCCGGTCCTGCTGGGCAACGGGCCAGGGCCGATTTATGATTACCGTTATCATCATTATGCTGTTGCTGTGCCATTTTTGCTGGCCGGGTTGGTGTACGGCCTGGAACGGTTACAAAAACAGCGGGGTTGGAATGAGGGCCGTTTACCCGGCTACCTGAAATTATCCCTCATCATTACCTTGATTTTTAATGTTGCCTTTGTAGATACGCCGCTCAGCCCCATTTTTTATACGGCCGCTCCCGGCAGCGCCATGGGATTAGACAGCAACGGATACCGTATTTCTGGGCGAGATCGTTTCAAACGCCTATGGCTGGCCGACACCGTTTCGCCGGACGCTCCGCTTTTGACTGATCATGGCCTGGGATTGGCTCTGCTCAATCGGGAGACGCTTTACATTGCCAATCAATTGTCCCGGCCAATGGCGGAAGCGGTTGCAGAAGTCGATGAAGTCGCTCTGGATGCGTTATTTGATTTTTCCTGGCTGTCTGCGAATCAGGTAAATTTTGCCGGCGTGATTGCTAATCGCGAAGTAATTCAATTTATGTTAGCGGAATCCGATTTTGACCTGGGGGCCATGCAAGACGGACTGCTGTATTTTGCACAAACCGGATCGGGGCTGCTAATGCAGATTGAGACACGGCCGTTCCCCGACACACCAATTAAGCATCAATTCAGCGACGCTATCGGTCTGGTTGACGTCCAAATCGAACCGGTCGGCGGCAATCGTTTTCAAATTCAGGTGGATTGGGTGGCGTTACGGCCGTTAACTGACCAACCAGCTCTCATTGCTGTCAGCCGTCCAGGTGGACTGGAGCATGCCCGCATCGTCCATCTGCCCACATTGGCCTTGCTGCCGACTACAGAATGGCCAATGGACCAGATTGTACGAGAAATCTTCACCTTCACCCTGCCCAACGATACGCCGCCGGGAGAATATCCGTTTTTGGTGGGCTGGTACGATACCAGCAGCCTTTACGCTGCCGAAAGCGATGCCCGCAGCCGGATTGGTGATGAGGTTAAGCTTGGTGTTTTGACTGTTCCCTGATCACCGCGACTAATTTCCCGTTGGTTTTACACCGGGTTGCCCTATAATTTGAGCGATAAAATGATAGAAGGTACGGCTTGATGAAACGCAGACAAATCAGCACAGCGCCATCCATAACGAAACGAGAATGGCAGGCAGTTGTCATCGTTGCTGTGGTTTTGGCAACGATGATGATTTTGCCATATCTGTTGGGCCATTGGCTGGGGCCGGATGATTGGGAATTTACTGGCCTGCTCATCAATGTTGAAGATGGCAGTTATTTGTCGGCCATCGAGCAGGGTCGGTTGGGAGCATGGACATACCGCAATTTTTTCACGACAGAGCCGCACCAACCGATATTTATTCAAGGTTTTTACCTGGCATTGGGGCATTTGGCACGATGGTTGGGGGTAACGGCCGTTACTGTTTGGCATCTGGCCTTGTGGCTGGTCGATCTAACCTTATTCATTCTGCTCTATCCCTTCATTGCTCGCTTCATCACTGCGCCGGCCGGGCGCTGGACGGCGTATGCCCTGGCCGTATTGGGCAGTGGTTTTGATTGGTGGCAGTTTTCACCGGCGTTTGAACGGGCCAACACGCTGGAAGCCATTCCGATTGATATATACACGCCGGAAGCGCATATCTTCTTCAGCGCGTTGACTTATCCTCATTTCATTGCCGGGATTATTCTTATCGTGCTCACTTTTTGGTGGGCGATGTTGGTTTTGGCTGCGCCCATGAGTCGACGACGGCGCTGGGCATTGGTCGTGGCGGCCGGGTTGGCCAATCTGCTGCTGGGCGTTGTTTATCCCTTTTTGATTTTTTTGCTGGCATGTGTGCTAGGTTTGTATTTTCTCTATTTGATGTGGCAGGCGCGGGCCATTTTATGGCCGGAGCTGCTGCGATTGGCGGTCATTTTTATCATGCCCGTGCCGTTGTTTTTGTATTATTTATGGGCTATCAGCACAGTGGAAGTGTTCAAACTGTGGAATGATCAGGCGGTGACGCTGACGCCCAATCCGCTTCATTTGGTGTTGGCCTATCTGCCCTACCTGATTTTGGCCGGGTTTTCGCTGAAAAGTTGGCCGAAATGGACCATGGAACGACAAACGGCCGTTATCCTGCTCTGGTCGTGGCTGGCGGCGGTGGCCGTTTTGTTGTACCTGCCGCTCAATCCGCAGCGCCGTTTTGTAGAAGGGCTGCAAGTGCCGCTGGCTATTTTGGCTGCGATTGGCTTTTTTGAGGTCGTTTGGCCCTGGTTATCACAAACCAGATGGATTCGTTCACTGGCACAGCGCCCTCGTTACAGTTTGGCTGGCTTGCGCCGTTTGATCATCATTTTATTGGTTTTATTGGTTAGTTTGATTAATTTTTATATTTATGCGGGCACGGCCGTTTCACTGGGCGTCATCCAGGCTTATCCATTGTTCCGCCCCCAGTTGGAGATGGAAGCGATGGATTGGCTGCAAGCCAACGCGGCGCCGGATGAAGTTGTGCTGGGTTCATATTGGAGCGGCAGTTATATTCCTTACCGCGGCCGCACTGTGGTTGTGGTTGGCCAGCGGTTTGAGACCGTCAATTTTGCCGACAAGCGTGCCCAGGCTGAGCAGTTTTTTGCCAGCGACACGGCCACTGACTGGCGCATCCAACTGCTGCGCGAGTATGAAGTCGCTTATCTGTTTTACGGCCGTTCCGAGCGTGAATTTGGCGATTTGAATCCGGCCGAACTACCGTATCTGGAACTGGCTTATGAGAATGGGGAAACGGCCGTGTACCGCGTCCTCATCCCCAAGTGACGCATGGCATATCACGCATCACGCATTACGTTTCACGTTTAAGGAATCCATCATGAAACTATCCATCATCATCCCCGTCTACAACGAAGAAATGACCATCGGTGAACTCATCGATCGCGTTGTTAAAGTAGACATGGGCGACATTGAAAAAGAGATCATCGTCGCTGACGACGGTTCATCCGACACCAGCGCGCATGTTATCCAAAGCCGTCACGAACAACGGCCGAATCTCATCCACATCTATACCAATCCCATCAACTTGGGCAAGGGAGCGGCCGTCCGGTTGGGGCTGCATCATGCCACTGGCGACATCATTATCATCCAGGATGCCGACTTGGAGCTAGACCCGGAGGAGTACACCATCCTTTTACAACCAATCCTTGACGGGAAAACTGACGTGGTTTACGGGTCTCGTTTTCTTAAGACCAATCGACGTGGCATTTCCCTGCGATCACAACTGGCAAATCGTTTTTTGACAGCCTTGACCAATGTTCTTTTCGGTGTGCGTTTAAGCGACATGGAAACAGCTTATAAGGTCTTTCGCCGTGAAGCTTTGGATGGTATTAAACTACGTTGTGTTCATTTTGATTTTGAACCGGAAATTACCGGCCATCTATGCAAAGCCGGCCATAAAATTGTTGAAGTGCCGATTTCGTATAATCCGCGCCGTGTTGATGAGGGCAAAAAGATTTCCTGGGTTGATGGCGTTGAGGCGATTCAAACGTTGATCCGCGTTCGTTTTTTTACCCGAGCATGAACTTGATACAGATAGACAAATCACTTTCACGCAGGCAGTATTGGGGATTTGTACTTTTTGTTATCGTCTTGGCAACAATTGTCACTATTTGGTTTACACGCCCGCTTTATAGCCAGATTATTTCAAACATTCTTGGAAGACAAGGCGATGCGCTAGAACATCTTTGGACAATTTAGTGGTTTGAGGAAGCGCTTAGGTTGCTCCAAGAAATAGAATATCCGGTTTTGCCGAAAGCAACCGCAAGCCAATCCTTGAAGTAGATTTGATACCGGGTAATTATATTGGGGGATTGGCCTTATCCGTCGTGGGCAAATGAAGTATGGTTTACCGAGTCAGTAACAATCCTTGAGATATCACATAATGATTTCGAACAATAAAAGTCTTAAGGTGCAGTTGAATTTTTGGTTCATTATTACAGTTGGAGGATACATACTTTTCCTTGCTGTAACCGCTACCTTTTTCTTTTTGGGTAGATTGAATTCTGATGAGGGATGGTATTTATATGCGAGCAAATTAGTCTATTCGGGAGAAATTCCTTATAAAGATTTTGCCTACACACAAATGCCTTTGTTGCCATACATTTATGGTTTGCCGCAGCTTGTATTGCCATCGAGTATTTATGTGGGTCGTTTAACATCGTTGTTTATTTCATTATGTAATTTTGTGGTTAGTGTTAAGGTGGCGAATAAGTATGGCGGAGCTGCCGCTGGAGGTATTACGGCCTTATTATTAGCCACATTTAGCTATGGTCTATATTATTCTGTTATTGTTAAAACGTATGCGTTGCTGGCCTTTTTGTTTACTTTGACATTTGCGGCATTGTCTCTTGATTCTGCCAAACCCACAAAATACGTTCTCCCTGTACTGTTTTCTCTTTGTGCTACATTGATAAGGTTGTCGGCAATTTTCTTTGCTGTTCCAATCATCATCTATAGTTATTATTTTGCCCCTCGCAGAAAAGACAAAGGGTTGATTTTGTTAATTATTATAGCTTTGTCTCTGTTTTTTTTGCGTTTTTACCTGGCAGATGTTGACGCGGCTAAATGGAATCTTTTAGCTTATCACGTATCCCAATGGGGTGATGTGACTTTTTCCTTCAAATTAAATGAAATTCGCCAGTTCCGCATACCAGCTATCTTGCAGGTCATTGGCACATATTTAGTATTTACGGCCGTTTCAATTAGCTCGTTTGTTATAATTTCGATCCGAAAACATTTTTCCCAAAATTATGCCGGTAAAGGATGGTTTTTCAGCGTAATGGCTGACATAGGAGGTAAAATTGCGGTACCGGCCGTCATGCTGTTTGGATTACTGGCCTTTGCTCTATCTCACTTGGCTGCCGGGGGGTGGCACATCGAATACCTTGTTCCTTCATTGATAGGCCTATTCCCCATCCTTGCTATCGTAGTTGCAAAAGTATACGATGAAACACATTCTTATTTCTCTGCAAGAATTTTGTGGCGGGTCATGGTCATTTCACTGCTAATTGCTGAACTAATTAGAGGCATCACAGTTCCAATTGATATTGCCGACGGCCGTTTACCTGTTGAAGAAATGAGAGAAGTCGCAACATTCATTGCCACAGTGTCAGAACCAACTGATCGATTGTTGGTTTTAGAAGCGCTTTGGTTGGCTGTCGATTCTGACCGATATACGTTGCCAGGTTTTTCAATGGCCCAATTCTCTTATGTTAATATGAATTCTTCTCAGGCTCAACGATTTAATGAAGTTAACTACGACATGGTTTTTGATGTCATTGTTACAAGTAAAGCAGAGATTGTCGCATTTACTGATCATGATTGGCAATTATTACAGACTGGTGGTGATATAGATATTTTAAGGAATGAACTTACCTATCGGTACAAACTGATTTTGGAGCAGGAAGATTTTGGTCAAGGGGAAGATACTTTATCTATTTACAAACGGTATTGAATTTGGTATTTTGCATGTCATCCCATAAAATTTGTAATTCACACTTGGTTTTGGGTCACAATGCCCATACCAAAATATTTGGAGAGTAAATGAAAGGTTTAATATTAAGCGGGGGAACCGGTTCACGCCTGCGCCCCTTAACCTATTCCAATGCCAAACAGCTCATTCCCGTTGCCAACAAACCGATTCTGGTCCGCGTCATCGAAGCGATACATGATGCTGGTATTACCGAAATTGGCATTGTTGTTGGCAGCACTGCCAAACAAATTAAAGATGCAATTGGCACTGGCAGCCGGTGGGGTGTTAAGGTGACTTATATTCAACAAGACGCACCGCTGGGTTTGGCCCATGCCGTCAAAGTATCCCAGGATTTTTTGGGCGATGATCGCTTTGTCATGTTCCTGGGCGACAATGTCATTGAGGGCGGCATCAGCCCGTTGATTGCTCAGTTTGCCGACAGCGAGTGGAACAGCCAGATTGTATTGACCCGCATTGAAGACCCGCGCCAGTATGGGGTAGCCGAGTTGGGCGATGACGGCCGTATCATCAATCTCGTCGAAAAACCACAAAACCCGCCCAGCGACCTGGCTCTGGTAGGCATTTATATGTTCGACGCGAACATTTTCAAGGCAGTTCATGCTATCAAACCATCCTGGCGCGGCGAACTGGAAATTACCGATGCGCTAAAATGGCTGGTGCAAAATAATTATCATGTTCATCCCTACATTCATGAAGGCTGGTGGATTGATACCGGGAAGCGGGAAGATATGCTGGAGGCCAATGATCTTGTCTTGGAAGAAATTGACTATGAAATTGCCGGTTATGTCGATCGCGAAAGCCAGGTGGGGCGGCGGGTTACCATCGAGCGGGGCGCAGAAGTGATCAACAGTGTTGTGCGCGGCCCGTCCATCATTGGCGAAAATGCCCGCATTGTCAACAGCTACATCGGCCCCTACACCAGCATTGCCAATGATGTCGTCGTCGAAAACAGCGAGATTGAACACTCGATGGTTTTGAGCAATAGTCAGATTAAAGACATCGGTACGCGTATCCAGGACAGCTTGATTGGCAGTCATGTCGAAATCAGCCGTTCGCCTTTCAAGCCCAAGGCGCTCAAACTGGCCCTGGCCGATTACAGTCAGGTCGGCATACTTTAGGACTGAGGGGAAAGTGCTGAGGACTGAGCAGCGCTTATCACTCAGCCCTCAATCCTCATCACTCATCACTCATGAAAGCCTTACTCCAACGAGTTAGCTCGGCCAGTGTGACGGTAGACGGCCGTATCACCGGTCAAATTAATCAAGGCTACGTCATCTTGCTGGGCGTGACCCACAGCGACACTAAAACCGAGGCCGATTGGCTGGCCAACAAAATTGCCGGTCTGCGCCTGTTTGAGGACGCCGACGACAAAATGAACCTTTCCCTCTTCGATGTTGCGGGCAGCGTGCTGGTCGTTTCCCAATTTACGTTGTATGGCGATGCACGGAAGGGTAGACGGCCGTCATTTACCGATGCGGCTCGCCCCGAACAAGCCGAACCGCTGGTTGAGTATTTCTGCGACAAACTGCGCCAGCGCGGCCTCACCGTCGCCACCGGCGTCTTTGGCGCGATGATGCAGGTCGAAATTCACAACGACGGCCCGGTGACGCTCATGCTGGAAAAGTAGGTCGATTTTGCAAAACCGACCTACA
>JBNKZT010000059.1:0-23072 GCA_050301775.1 Promineifilaceae bacterium (SeqCode) | reverse complement strand
AGCGGGGATTGGGGGGTGAGGGGAGAACATTCATTCAAATCCCCTAATCCCCCAATCCCCGCCCTTAAGGAAAACTGTTTTATGATTCCTGCGATTAGTTTGGGGCCGTTGGTGCTGCCAACGGCCGGATTGGTTTATATTTTGGGAGCCTGGTTCTCCCTATCATTGGTGGAACGAACCGCAAGACATCTCAACCTTGATCCCGAAAAAGTGTATGGTGTGGCAGCAACAGCGCTGTTTGGCGGGCTGATTGGGGCACGGCTGACGTTTGTGGCCATTTATTGGCGGGCTTTTACCGATAATTTGTTGGGCGTTATCTGGCCGTTAAACACAGGTTACAACCTGTTTGGCGGTTTGGTGATTGGGCTGGCAGCGGCTTTTTTTTACGGCCGTTACCATCAACTCAAACCTGCCGAGACATTAGACGCCTTAACCCCTGGCCTCATTCTGGGATTAATAGTCGTCAGCCTGGCCGACCTTTTGGCCGGGCCGGGCTTTGGCACATTGAGTCGCGTCCCCTGGGCCATCACCCAGTACAGCATGCGCCGTCACCCGGTGCAGATTTACGAAATTTTGGTGGGGGCGTTAGCCCTGTTTGTCTGGTGGCGACTACGCGAACAGCGGTTGTTCAAGGGACAGCTATTCCTCATGTCGATCACCGTTTACAGCGGCGGCCGTTTACTGGTTGATGCTTTTCGCGATAATGCCTGGCTTACACCCGGTGGCTACCATCTCGTACAAATCATCTCTCTGGTCATCATGATTGGCGGCTTGTATTTAGCTGCTACGCTGGGTGAAAAGGAAATCGAGAAGCGCCGTTCTGAAGAACATACCAATTAACAATCGTTGCAATGACAACCTCTATTTGTGGACCTATAGAAAAGAAGTGTAGGAGCATGTATGTCAGTGTTAGACAAGAAACCAGACTCCAATGAACGTACCGTCTCTTTGCATCGAATGCCGACGGCAGTTGTCTCGCGGACTAAAAAGAATCGAATTTTGAATTGCCGGGTCAAGCGGTTACTTTTTTTTATGTTCGTTATTGGAATGCTGTTGTCCCTAATTGGCTGTACTACCGCTAATACTGCATTGCCAACAGCTACCGTTACCCTTACCACCAATATACAGAAAGATGAAGGGACTATCCCCACAACAGCAACCATGTCGCTGGAACCAACAGCGACAGAAACAACAACACCAACAACAGAGCCAATTCAAGAGCCAACTGTGACAGCAACGACGACATTAAGCCCAGAACCTGAAGCTACGTCTAAGCCACTTGAACTGGTAGAAGAGGGACCAGAAACTTCATCAGATGAAGAAGCAATTCCAGTAGAAGAAAGCGGTTTTGTGTTCACACCAGAACAATTGGATCTTGATAATGGAATGTTACCTATAAGTCAAGATTTTCTTAATAGTCAAGCAACTAAAGCAAGTGGGTATGTTGCATTTAAAGCTAGAGTGTCAAATATAACAAATTATGGAGAAACCCAACTCATTTTCCAATATGGCAGTAGTCTAGAGCAAATAGTTGGAATCCCAGGACTCGTTGAAATTGAATTTATAAATGAAGAAACGAGAGAAATTCATAAAGTCAATGTCGTACCTTCGATAATTCTATATGGTCCCAATAATGGAGAAGACAATAATTTAATTACTTACGGTTCTAGAGTATTACCTTTCTGGTTTTCTAGATCAGATGCTGAGAGCTGGCAACTGGACTTTGCTATCGCTCAAATGCAACAACATTATGATTACCTTTCTGCGAAATCTTCGAAAGGAGATGCACCTTCTCAATTTGGTATAGGGGACATCGTTATGATACTTGTCCCAACAAGAGATGATAATACTACTGCATTCGATGGGAATATTGGCCATCCAGAATGGGCAAATTCTGATGCAGCAACTTTACCAGTACTCAGAGAACTTCAAACCGACTATGTTCCTTTCTTAACTACAGCAGATGAAACTCAAATTGACTTAACTATCGCTGGAATTGACGGCCCTGTGGTCTTTCCAATAAGGATGGATTTTTATGCTGATGTAAACCCCGATAGCTTGTGGGGTAATTCAAGTGATCCAGGTACGTAAAGATTATAGTAATAAACAATCCGATAGCTGCGGCTAAGGTTTACATAACAGTCAATAAGCCGTAAATTAGGCAGTAATGCAACCATCAATTGTTCAACTACCATACACCGGCGTTTGAAAACCTATTTGAAAACTTATTTCTCAATAGCCAAACGCAGACTAAGCGAAAAGTACGTGGGGGCGAATTGGCTACAACATTGGTACGGCCGTAACCTCAAAATCTTCACCAACCTCACTCGAATCACCGAATCCGCCGCCGAGCGTATCCTCGTACTAATCGGCGTGGGACACGTCAAACTGTTGCAACAATTTATCGCCGATTCCGGGTTTTACTGTCTGGAAAGCCCGCTACTTTATTTGGCCACGTGACCGGTTAAATTTGTTGCGATTCCCGCTGGTTAGGCTAAACTCCCCCCATGCGCTCCCGCCGTTCAATATTAGTCATTCTGCTGCTGGCAGTCATCGTTATCTCCCTGATCTACATTATCCGGGGCACGCGGGCCGACTTTGGGCCGGCAGCGACGATTTGCCCTGGCCCGGACCAGTACGGCTACACCTGTACCGGTGGAGCCGGCTTTGCCTACATCGACGCTACCCAGGATACCGGACTGTACGCCGATGATGATGTCATTGAAATTGAACTGCCTTTCCCTTTCATCTTTTACGGCACAACTTACACCAAGCTCAACGCCAGCAGCAACGGCAATTTGCAGTTTGGCAGCGCCAATCCCCAATACGGCAACACCTGTCTGGCCAACCAGCCGGCAGCGGAAATGGGCGAAATGATCGCCCCCTATTGGGATGATTTGAATTTGCTCGAATTTGGCTTTTTGGAAACAGAAACGGTGGGTGAAGCACCGGACCGTATTTTTGTCATCGAATGGGACGATGTGCCCGTTTTTGGCAATGATCCCGACGACCGGGTGACGTTTGCCGTCCAGTTATTTGAAGGCAGCAACGACATCGTTTTCCTTTATGAGGATGTAACCAGATTTGAAGGGCATAACGGAGCCGACGCCACCATTGGCCTGCAAAGCGCAGCCAACGGACTGGCGCTGCAATTTAGTTGTAATCAGGCGGCAATTGCCGACGCCGGTCGGATTTATTTCCCTCACCCGAAAGCGCCAAATCCCAACATAGACCCGTTGGACACGGAAACCACGTTCTCTACAGCCAACCCTCCCCTGGCCAAAGGTGTCCCCGCCGACCTCATTGATGCGCTTAATCAATCCGGGCCGGGCATTTTGCCACAGCTGCAAAGCCGGTGGCGCAGCCAGACTCCACAGCGAATGAGTGAATGGACCTGGGTTGATGTGACGGGAAACGGCCGTAACGAACTCATCACCCTCTGGTACGGTGGGGCGGACCATCCCGAACTGGCCCAACTGACTGTGTTAGGAGATGATGCCGGTCAAATAAGCCTGCTGCACAGCGAGTATCTCTCCACCCGCGCTGAACCGGTGGCTGAAGTCAACATCGTGGCTGATGTTGACCTCACCGGCGATGCTATCCCCGACATCCTGCTGCAAGATGACAGCGGTCAACTGAGTGTCATCACAACTGCCCTCGGCAGTTTGGCCCGCCTGCCGGTTCCTGAAAGGTGCCAGGGTGGGTTGATTGTGCAGGATATGGATGGGAACGGCCGTGTCAACATTGTGCGTGATGGTTGTGAGACAGAAGGCCGCGTGTTTGTGGGGTGGAACGGCCGTGAATTCGCCAAATAGCACTTCAGCCAGTCAGCCGGTCAGCAAAAACTGAACCGCTGAATTGCTAAATAGGACTTGCCAAGCGGCGGCGAAAACGGTACCATGCACGCCAAAATTTAACTTGGAAGAGGAATCATGTTTGAAGTAAACGGCGTATACACAAATCGCATAGGAAAATATACCGTGATAGCCATCAATTCACCCAAAATGGTTGTCCGCTATGAAGACGGGTCCGAAGCCACACTCAATATGCGCGTACAAGGCCGAATTTGGGAAAACATCGTCGCCGAACAACAAGAAAAAGACGCAAAAGAGGCCATCCGGCGCGCCCGATTGGGCACAGTCCAAAACAAGTTCTACATTAAAGTTATCAGCATCCCTGATGCCGATGAATTGATGTTCCCTGGCTGGCAAGAAAGAATCATTATGGCCCTGGGCGAAGACCCGGAAAGAGTTCATTCCGGTGATCGGATTATCTATTATGCCCTGGAACCGCAAATCTTTTTTGCCGTGGCCACCATTACGGGCGACGGCAAAGAAGCCAATCCGAAAGATTATTTCTACACTATCGATCAGCCGACGGCTCATTTTTACCCCGTCGATATGGATGCATTTGCCACCCTTCTGGAGCATGGCATGAGGGCCGACTCGGTTGAACTGGAAAGTTACCCCAAGTTCAGAAATATGCGGCTTTCGCCTGAAATGTTCCTGGAAATCAGCGAGGATGATTTTGAACTACTAGCCGAAACGTTAACCGAAGTCAGCGAAGATGAGATCGAAGAAGATGATGATGATGATGATTTCGAAGAGGAAGAAGACGAATAAATGGCTGACAAAGAGTACATTCTTGTAAGTGTAGCCTGGCCTTATGCCAGCGCCGATATTCACCAGGGTAACGTGACCGGCTCCTACCTGCCGGCCGACATTTATGCCCGTTTCCATCGACTGAAAGGCAATCACGTCCTGATGGTGTCCGGTTCGGATACGCATGGCACACCGGTCACTGTGAAAGCAGAAGAAGAAGGATTGACGCCGTTGGAAGTGGTGGATATTTATCACGGCCGTTTCCTCAACGTTTTCCAGGGATTAGGACTCACCTACGACCTGTTCACCCACACCGACACCGAAAATCACCACCAGGTAACCCAGGACCTGTTCAGAGCACTGCTGGATAACGAGTATCTTTACCGCAAAACAACCGCACAGATGTACTCGCCCAAATCAGGCAAATTCCTGCCCGACCGTTACGTGACCGGAACCTGCCCCAACTGCGGCTACACCCGCGCTCGCGGCGACCAATGCGATAACTGCAACACCCTGTTCGAAAGCGCCAGTGAACTCATTAACCCACGCAGTAAGAATGATGACAGCGCTCTGGAACTGCGCGACACCGAACATTACTTCCTCGACTTGCCGGCCATTGCCGATGATGGACTGGCCGACTGGATTCAGAAAGACAAAGAGCACTGGCGGCCCCAGGTCATCAACTTCACCAAAAACCTGATTTTGGAAGAGGGATTGATTGGCCGCGCTGTTACCCGTGACATGGAATGGGGTATCAAGGTCCCGGTCGAAGGCTGGGACGGCAAAGTGATTTACGTCTGGTTTGAAGCGGTCATCGGCTACCTTTCGGCGGCAATTGAGTGGGCTAAAAACCAGGGTACGCCAGATGCGTGGAAAGATTGGTGGTACAACCCCAACGCCCGTACCGTCTACTTCATCGGCAAGGACAACATCCCCTTCCACGCCATTTTCTGGCCAGCGCAGCTGCTGGGCGCACAGCGATTGTATGAAGACGACCGCAGCAAACGACTCAATCTGCCCTACGACGTGCCGGCTAACGAATTCATGAACATGGAAGGCAAGAAGATCAGCGGCAGTATGCACTGGGGGGTCTGGATGGAGGAAGCGCTGGAACGGCATGACCCCGACCCGCTGCGGTATTATTTAACGGCCGTTATGCCCGAAACCCGCGACTCTGACTGGAGCTGGCAGGGGTACGTGGACCGCAATAACAGCGAACTGGTCAGCAACTGGGGCAACCTCGTCAACCGCGTTCTCAACATGACCAACCGTTACTTCAATGGCATTGTGCCCGATCCCGGCCAATTGGCCGAGCAGGACACAGCGCTGCTGGACGCCATTGATGCCGGATTTGATAGTGTGGGCGCGTTGTACGACGCTTGCAAATTCCGCGCCGTCGCCCAGGAAGCACTGCGCCTTTCCACATTGGTTAACCAATATCTGGAAGAAACCAGCCCCTGGACAACAGCTAAAACCGATATGGCCGCCACTGGTCGTTCGCTGTACACGGCCGTTCAAGCCATCAGCGCCCTTAAAGCGATGTGGGCGCCCATTCTGCCCTTCACCAGCCAGGCGCTGCACGAGATGCTGGGTGAAGAAGGGGCGTTATTTGGTACGCAAAAAGTGGAAACTTACCAGGAAGAAACCCGCAGCCATGTGGGGCTAACATATGACGGCGCAGCCGCCGTCGGAACCTGGTCACGCAGCGAAATTCCGGTTGGCCGCCAACTGCCCAAACCCAGGCCGCTCTTCAAAAAACTGGATGACAGCGTGGTGGCCGACGAATTTACCCGGCTCGGGCCGAAGCCAGAGTAACCATAAAAAGGTTCAATCTTGGTGATTGAACCTTTTTTATTGCCATCATATGAAAAAAAAGACCTTACAAACCCGGCGGGCTGCTCTATTTGTTCATCTCTCAAAGACCAGGAAGCGGCATTCCAAAAATACGGTTGGGAAGAAAACGACACCTATTTACCGGCCGCTTACAACCAACTGGACGAAGTCGTTAACTTGAAACCCCACGATTCGAGCCGCCAGTTGAAACTTTTGCAGTGCCCGGAATGCCACACCTATTACCTCTACCGCACCGATTATGAATATCTGGTCAACGGCAGTGAGGATGAGGAATATCTGACCCGGTTAACCCCAGAAGAAGCCACCCGATATTTGTAATCAAAAACTTATCCCACCTGCACCAACGGCAGGTAACCAGGCACTCGGTTCCCACCATTCATAAGCGCCAATGTCGGGCTGGCTGTCACGGGTACGGCCGTCATAATCATCAGTGGGGGTGGATACGGCCGTGCCCTGGTCAATCGCCGGGCTGCTGCTGAGCAGATGGGCATCAAACGCATCGACTGCCATATTCACCAGACCCGGCGGTTGGCAAATATCGTGGCTGCCCACCGGGCAAGGACTCTCCTTCACACCGTCAATCACCGAATAATCCACGTCCACCGGATCAGTGGGGAAATTTTCCTGGTAAAGGTAGCAAGCATTTTCAAAAGGCTGCATAAAGTCAGTCGTACCCATAAAAATGTTATTACGCATCACCGCCGATTCTGAGCCGTCACAACTCCCTTCGCAAATCACCTCTATCAGGCAGTCCCCTTCACCGGCAATCGTGTTGTTCATCAGCGTCACCTGATTGCCTGGCTGCAAGTTGAGCGCCAGCGCATTCCCGAAGGCGCGGCAGTTGTCCACGTTGTAGGTGAACGATTGGCCGTCAAAATAACCGCAGTTACCCACCATGATGCTGTTCTCAATCAGAGTAGGGCCATTGGTTTTGATTTGATTACCGGCGTTCCCCAGGGCGATGGTGCGGCGGATGGTGATGGAACTGCCGCTGCGCCGGGTGTAGAGCAGGTCAAGGCCATCGGAAGTGTTGTACAGAAAGGCAGAATCTTCAATCAGCCAGTTGCCGCCAGTTTCGCCTGTACCCACGCCGTCGCCATAGCCCCCGGCCGACTGCGCCCAACAGCCTACCGGCTGGCCGCCGGGATAAGTTTCGCCGCAGCCGTTCCATTCTACCGTCCAGTGACGAAAGGTGAGTGTGCCATTGTTGCTGTCATCGCCGTCAATGTCTCCGTCCCATCCGACCGAACCATTCCCGGCAATGCGCACATTTTCTACCGTCCAATCGGTGAGCCGGCCGGCGTGGACGCCCCCGGCGGCCAGGCCGTGAATGTTCAAGTCTTTAAGATGAACGGTGGCCGAATCTTCGGCGTAAAGGCCGATAGAGGCCCAATCTCCATACGGCGAGGTATCGCGCTGGCAGGCCAGACCGCCGCTGTGAAACTCAACGCAGCCGGAGTGGTCGGTGATTTCCAGGCAGGCAAGTTCGACGTTGTTGGAACCGGTCAGGTTGATGATGAACCAAGGGCGCTCTGCGCCCCACAATTCGGGCGGGCTGGCGCAGCCGGTGTTCCAACCTGCGCCGAGGATTCGGGTAGGACTGGCCGGGCTGGATCCGCTGGGGATGGGCGGCATGAGGCAGTCGAAAGCGCCGTCAGCGTCGCAGTTCTCTGTTTGGGGCACGCCATAACCCATCCGGTAGCTGCCAGCGGTGATGATCAGAGTGTCGCCGCCGTTGATGAGCGGCGACCCACCCGGCGGCAGGGCGCGGAAGGGGTGATCCCAGGCGCAGGGCTGGCTGCTGCCACTGCCGGGATAGGGGGCGTCGGTTGTGCCGGTACATTGGATGGTGGAACCGCCATCGGGGCGGATGTAGTAGGTGGCGGCGATGGGATTGGCGGGAGAAGGAGAAACGGCCGTTTCCTCTGCCACACCTTCAGTAACCGCAGTTTCCCCCGCCTCCGTGTCTGGGGCACAGGTCGTCAGCAAAACAACGAAAAACAGCAAACTAATCAGGATTAATATAACCAAGCGCTTCACGTTAACCTCCACAACAGGTACAAATTTTGGGTTCGGTTCATGCGCCGGGATGCGGCTCGCTAGATCGGACGGTTGGGGGGGCGATAGGCGCTTATGGGGGAAATTCCCGTCCATAATCCCTTTCCCTATTTTAGCACAAACCACCTTGTAGAACGGGGGTTCAGATTACCGACATCTACACAGTTGTACAATGGGGAGAGAGGCAGGTTATCAAGACGAGACTGAAGGCGATTGGGTTGAGTGGCAAAATTCAGACTACGTTCGTGGAACGCCTAAATTTGACATTGCGGGAACTGACAATACCACTGTCGCGGCATACCTGGTCAATAGCTGATTTTGTCAATCAAAAAAGGCGCTCCTTTCCAGAAGCGCCTTTTTTGATTGCTATATGCAAAGAAAACAAAATATCTTATTATCATCAACTTTGTCACTATTCTCAGTTACTTTGTCACCCTACACCTATATTTTTACACGTCCAGGTTGCGTACCTCACTGGCGTGTGTGGTGATAAAGCGGCGGCGGGGCGGTACTTCGCTGCCCATGAGCATATCAAACGTTCTGTCGGCTGTTACTGCATCTTCAATCGTTACCTGCAACAGCGTGCGCTCGGCCGGGTCCATCGTTGTTTCCCACAACTGCTGGGCATTCATTTCGCCCAAACCCTTATAGCGCTGCAAACTGAACTTTTTACCATCTAGCTGCTTGAGCAGGGTTGTATTTTGTGCTTCGGTGTAAGTGTAGTGCAAATCCTTACCCTGCTTCACAGCATACAAAGGCGGCTGGGCGATGTAGAGATGGCCATCTTCAATAAGCTGCGGCATGTAGCGGAAGAAAAAGGTTAGCAGCAAAGTACGGATGTGGCTGCCGTCTACGTCGGCGTCGGTCATGATGATGACACGGCCGTATCGCAAATTCGTCAAATCAAACGACTCGCCAATCCCCGTGCCCAACGCCGAAATCATCGCCTTGACCTCATTATTGGTCAGGATTTTATCCAGGCGTGCCCGTTCTGTGTTCAAAATTTTTCCCCGAAGAGGCAAAATCGCCTGGAAGTGCCGGTCGCGGCCCTGCTTGGCCGTACCACCGGCCGAGTCACCCTCAACGATGTAGACTTCACATTTGGCCGGATCGCGTTCCGAGCAGTCGGCCAGTTTACCAGGCAGAGTCAGGCTTTCCAGCGCACTCTTGCGCATGACCAATTCGCGGGCCTTGCGCGCGGCATCACGAGCACGCGATGACGTTAAACAGCGATCAATAATGCGCTTGGCTTCCCGTGGATTTTCATCCAGATAAGCCGAAAATGCTTCCGATGTCACCGAGGATACGACGCCGGCCACTTCGGCATTCATCAGTTTTACTTTGGTCTGGCTTTCAAACTGCGGATCGGGATGTTTGACACTGACAACGGCCGTTATCCCTTCCCGTGTATCATCGCTGGAAAAGTTGGTGTCTTTCTCTTTGAGGAAATTATTCTTGCGGGCAAACGTGTTGATAACCCGGGTAACGGCCGTACGCACCCCGGTTAAATGTGTCCCCCCATCCGGTGTATGGATGGTGTTGGCAAAAGCAAACTCGGAAATTGCAACACCTTCCGTATACTGCAAAGCAACTTCCACTTCCATGTTGTCAGTCTCTTTTCGCACGTAAACCGGGTCATGCAGCACTTTACGGTTGCGATTCAGATAACGCACAAAAGATTTAACACCGCCTTCAAAATAGAAATTCATTTCACGCACAGGCGACACACGTTCATCACGCAAAGAAAGGAAAACGCCGCTGGTCACAAACGCCATCTCACGGAAACGATTCGCCAATGCCTCAAAGCGGTAATCCATCTCTTCCTTAAATATAAGCTCATCATACCGGAAGCGTGTTGTAGTACCGGTTATTTCATTACTTTTCATCGGGCGCAGTTTTTTAACCGGCGCTTGCGGAATCCCCCGCTCATACCGTTGGAAATGAACCCCATTATCCCGGTTCACCGTCACTTCCATCCATTCGGAAAGCGCGTTAACGGCCGCTGCCCCCACGCCATGCAAACCACCCGACACCTTGTAAGCCGCATCGTCAAACTTACCCCCGGCATGAAGTGTCGTATGCACCAATTCTAGTGCCGATACATTTTCTGTGGGGTGTTTGGCCACCGGAATACCAACACCATTGTCACCAACACTGACACTGTTATCGGGATGGATGACGACCTCAATTCGGTCACAGCGTCCCGCCAGCGCCTCATCAATTGAGTTATCGACGATTTCATACACCAGATGGTGCAGTGCCTTCGAATCAGTACCACCAACGTACATACCCGGCCGGCGGCGAACGGCTTCCAGCCCCTTGAGAACTTGAATACTGGTCTCGTCGTATTTAGTGTTCGTTTCAGCTTTTTTCGACATCTAGCAAACCCTCGTGAAGTATAAACAATAATGAATGACTATAAATAGCAATTACCGGTTTATCGAACCGGCTTCGGTTAATAACGACTGTTTGGCGCCAAACAAAGAATCGTAGCGGTCACGATAAAAGATGAAAGTTGCTGCCAGCAGCGCCGTACTAACAAAAGCATGACCCCAAATGCCAAACCAGGTCAGCCAGGAACCGTCATCAGCCAACAGCAAGAGCCAATCTACGCTCCGCCCAATAAGGATGACAAAGAGCAGTAAGGTTACGGCCGATAACAGGAAATAGCGCATCATCTGTAAACTTTCGATCATTGCCCGCCCCAGGGGACGGCCGTTTACAAAAATTCCATGCGGCGCAAAAACAAGATACACAACCAGCCACAAAATCAATACCGGCCCCGCCAGCAGCACCACCGAGGCCAACCCTTGACTGATCAGAGCCGCCAGGACGCCCACAATCACAACCGGGATGTAAACCACCATAGCAAAAATGAGCAGAGTAATAATCAATCCCATCAGCTTTAACCAGTTAGTGACCAGTTTGCCTAGCGCCTGCCACACCGGCATTTGCCGGACAACGGAAGCAGTTAAGGTCATGTAAACGGCCGTTAACATCAACCCCAGCACACTAAACAACACAAACAGCCCCAACATCAAACCGGCACTATCCAATTCAATCAGCGTTGTCGGCAGCGGCGTTTTCTCCGGCGTCAACCCCACCATCAAGGCCGGCACGCCAATAATGGGCACACTCAGGCTGGTCAGCAAATTGGTACGCGGCGCTAATGCCAGCAGGGCATCAACATTCAGGCCGGACACGGCCGTCGATTCCTGCTGCCAGAACACAACCATCCGCTCAACCAACAGGCGAACACTCAAACGAGGTCCCAACCAGAGAAAACTGTCTAATAGGACAGGAATGAGTATTAACCAAAAGTGCTTGGCAGTGATATCAAATCCGGCGGCGATTGTGGCCCAAATACTGGGTAGTTGTACTGTTTTTTCCTTGCTTTGCATCATAATTAACCTGCCAATTTTATCACAAATGTTCTACCGAAGCGAAAAGTGAGAAGCGCATAACAGACCAGATCACAAAAGTCTCGCAGACCTTTGTAATCTCTCGCTGGCATCAACAAAAATCCCGCTTGTGCCCTTTTATCCGGTTTACAATATCAGCATATAGGTTGTTTTTATTCAACTGGAGGAACCTGATGTTGTAAAATTCCCAACTCGCCATTGACCCCGCCCTTGGCATTACCGAAGAGATGTTTATCTCCGCCTGAGACGAAAGCCCGGAAGCGCTGCAAAACGGCCGTGTTGCCAAAAGCACGCTCTCCCGAAGCGTATTCGGCCTGGAACTCGCCATCCTGTCAGTTAAGGTTTATCGTAGGGGCGAGACGGTGCGGACATGAGTTGGACAAAACAGATAACCTTGTCTCCGCACCGGCTCACCCGGCGGCCGGCCAGGCGGGCCAGACAGGCGGAAACAAACGTTTTGGTGATCCGGTCAACGCCTTTCCCGCCTGTCTCGCATCTACGGTTGGTTTTAAACAATTTGGGCTCTTTGAGGTAAGGATTCGGGAATTAGAATTCCCGAACCACATTTTAGGCGTGTATCGGGAATTGGAATTCCCGATACGAACACCCCGCCCACACAATTCCTCAAAGACCACAATTTGAAACACACCCAAATCTTTTCCCTGGGAAAGTGAAGTTATCATTCATCATTCGGCGGTAACAGTGTTTTCTTGTGCCCGGCAGCCGTCGCAGGCCTCAATGACGGTGCTGCCGCGCACGAGCGCACCATCGTACTCGCTGCCAAATCCCTGTGACACCCAGCCGCCTAACACAAATGGTGCAACCCCATCGGCCGCCACCCAACGGCCGTTAAACAGCCGCGCCAAATGAACGTGCAATGCATTGGAAAAACCGCCCTCGCAGGAAGGATGGCCCAACCGGTCACCGGCCTGGACAATCGTGCCCGTCGGAATGCGGTCGCGGGCAGCCAGGTGCATGTGCAGGACGGCCCAACCGGTTCCGGCATAGCCGTCGCCATCCAAATCGACCACGACAGCCCCTAACTCGCTGCGTACAACCAGGCCATCGGCAACGGCCGTTACCCAGGCATCCGTCTCGATACACCCTTGCAGTGCCCCATCCGGCGCAAAATCCAGCGCCGCCCAGGCTGACCCTGTGTTCCAGCCACCATGCGGCCCACCGGTAAAACGCCACGTCTCGCCGCTGGCCCAGGGCAGTTGCATGGGCGGCTGGGCCAACCCGTCCGGCCACAATGGGTCAACCGTGTAGGCAAACGGATTGCCAAACAAACGGCTGAATGTGGCAAATAAACCATCCGGCCCCACGTCTTCCTGCCAGACAGCATATGCTGCCCCTTCGTGTGCCCCCATCATGTTTTGCACACCGGCCGTGCCATCATTAACGGTGGGGTCAAAAGCCAGCCGGGTCCCATCGTTAATCAAAAAACTGGTCATGCCGCCTTCAGAACGGCCGTAAAACCCCCAATTCAACTGATTCGCCGCCCAGCTTAACTGAAAATACAATCCATCGTAATTGGGCTGGCGATAACCCAGCGGATAACCATCATCCACCACCGCCGTCTGCGTTAACCAGCCGGTGCGATACTCCAGCACCGCCAGCAGCAGGCGCGGATTGACGCTGTGCCGGTCAGCCACTAACTGCACAATCGCCGGGCCATCCAGCCACTGCCCTTCCACATCCTCGCCGTAAGTTACCAGATAGCCGTTCAATTTGGCCGTAAACCCGCGCACGTCAAAATCTTTCGCCGCCGGGCCATAAACCAGTTCGCTGTCGGGGATGATTTTGAAACTCGGTCCAACCGCCTGCCCTTGTGTGGGAATCTGCAAAACCTGGCCAACATACAGCAAATCACTGCCCCCCAACTGGTTGGCCGTCTGCAATTCTTCCACACTGCTGCCATACAATTGGGCCAGATAGCCCAATGTCTCCCCGGCGCTGACGGTATGACTGACAAACGGCTCGCTGCTCACACCGGCATCATGCGGAAAGTCTGGTGTCGGCGTGCCCAAATAGGTGGGCAAGGCGTTATTCATGGGCTGCTGCAAAACCGGTGTCGGCGGCAGAGAGCCATCACTGCTGCGGCGCGTCACTAACGGCGTCGGCGGCATCTCAAAAGCGCCCGGTGAAGCCACTATGGTCACTTGCGGGTCGGGCCGTTCGCAGCCGGTAAGACTGAGAATAATGAGCAGGGCAAGGAGCAGCGTATTGTTGACAAATGGGAAAAACGGCTTTTTCATCGCCCGCATTTTATCCCATCACAGGTCTGGCGCAATCTCAATAATGACGTTTTCTATATTTCTTTCTGCACAACATAGAAATTTTTTTGGGGGGGTTAAACAGGCCGTAAAACACGCCAATCGCTTCCATCAAGGAAAAGATAGGGAGCAGAAGGATTTGGGCAATCAGCAGCATAGCCAGCCGTCGTTTGCCATCGCGCCAGTCAAAGGTACGCATAAAGCCAACCAGGTAAAGTGTCACGTAATAAGCAAAGGAGACGCCGCCGCTTACAGCCAGCCACGTAGGCGTCCCGGTTGGGTATAAGAAATTGACGTATACCATGACGATACATAACCAGCTAATAGACCACAAGGCCATAAATGTGCTCAGGACCAATCTTTCCCACCGGGGGATGTTGGGCGATCTTACGCACAACCAAAGGCCCCCAAACCATCGCTGCCGCTGCCGGATGAAATCACGGACAGAGAATGGCGATTTTTCGTACATGAAAGTGTGGATGAAGCTGAATTCGACGCCCAGACTTTGCGCGACCAGGGCGAAGAAGGCATCTTCGGTGATGCTGGCCTGGGGGCCGTGGTCTAGTCCAACCATTTTTTCTATACCATTTTGGATGACAATGAAGGAGCCGTGCATGCCAAAGTAGGCTTTACCATTTTCAAACTGGAGCCGGAAACGGCCGTAATCATCACCCACCCGAATCGAGTCGGCCAGTGTCGTGAGCCAATTCACGACACGTCCCCGGGTGCAATTGAAAAAAAT
Organism: Promineifilaceae bacterium (SeqCode); assembly: GCA_050301775.1. Taxonomy (GTDB): domain Bacteria; phylum Chloroflexota; class Anaerolineae; order Promineifilales; family Promineifilaceae; genus JACKCC01. Next base: position 8,119 of record JBNKZT010000059.1, on the reverse strand, counting down.
GACACCTGACAAAACGAGAAAATGATGTCAAATTCTCCTTATAACCCACCAAGGAAATAAGGAGAATTTGATGCTAACAGACCTATTTTTACAAGCCATTATGAAGTTCGTCAAGGCACGAATTGAAACCGCGAGTGATGATTTGGCCGCCACGCTTGACTTTGCAACCTTCGAAGCAGAGATGAATGAATTGATGAATCAGATTGGGACGCTCATGGTGGCCATCAAACTGGCGGATTTGCTTACATCAGCGGCATTTTTGGTCAAGCTGAAGCAATTAGGGGCACACAAAGGAATGCGCTTCAAAGAATATCGGACGGTCACCCTTACCCGGGACCAAACCTGCTGCGGGGATTGGCTCGCGGTTGCTTTCGGCCGTACCGGGTATTTTATCTTTTGAAGCAACCTTACGAAAAAGTAGTGTCATATAATCGCTGCAATTAAATCCTTTCACACGGCCCTGTACGCTAAAGTCGCTCCTCATACAACATATTCACACCAAATCCCAATCTCCATTTCCATTGCTGTGAATATCAACGGTAACTCTGGTAAAATCATCTTGGGAGAATAAACGGAACTCTCCGTTAATTCCCCAGATGCGCAGACGATTCTGCAAGTATTTGATGAATTTATCACTGGCGGCTAGTAGTTGGTGGTTTGTAACCAGCAGCCAGCAAAAAACAATTATGTCTCTCAGCATCGGACTTATCGGATTACCCAATGTGGGTAAAAGTACAGCGTTCAACGCTCTCACGAAGGCGCAAAACGCTGAGGTCGCCAATTACCCTTTTTGTACAATTAAACCTAACAAAGCCATTGTAGCCGTCCCTGATGCCCGAGTAGATAAGCTGGCTGAGATGGTGGGTGTGCCGGATCGGATTCACGCGACGATTGAGTTTATCGATATTGCCGGGCTGGTGAAAGGGGCCAGTCAGGGTGAAGGGTTGGGTAATCAATTTTTGGGGAATGTACGGGACACGGCCGTTCTCATCCACGTCGTCCGCTGCTTCGATGATCCCAGTGTCGTTCACATCAGCGCCCAGCCCGATCCAGCCATTGATATCGACATTATCAACCTGGAGTTGGCGCTGGCTGATTTGGAACAACTTGAGCGCAAAATCGAGAAACTGACCCGGCAAATTAAAGGAGACCGCAAGGTTTATGGGCCGCTGTTAGAGATGGCCGAAGCTCTCAAAAACCATTTGGAAGCAGGGCAACCCATTAACAACTTCCCGGATCGACAGAATCACGCTTTTCAAACACTCAATCAGGAATTACATTTCCTGACCGGCAAACCAGTCATTTACGCGGCTAACGTAGATGAAGATGGCCTGGTCGAAGACAATGACTTCATCATCACAACTCGTGCCATCGCCGCCGAACAAGGCGCCGGGTTTGTAAAACTGTGCGCCCAGTTGGAAGAAGCAATGATCGATATGACGGATGAGGAACAGCAAGAATATTTCGAACTGTCCGGCATCACTCAAAGCGGGTTGGAACAGATCATCCGCAAAAGTTTCCACACACTGGGCCTCATCAGCTTCTTTACCAAAAACAAAAATGAAGTTCGGGCTTGGGAAGTGCGGCAGGGATCAACAGCACCACAAGCGGCCGGGGTTATCCATACCGATTTTGAACGAGGATTTATCCGCGCCGAAGTCATTCCGTTTGATGTATTTGTAGAATATGGTGGGGAAACGGCCGTAAAAGCTGCCGGAGCCATGCGTATCGAAGGGAAAGAGTACATCGTCCAGGATGGCGACGTAATCCTTTTCCGATTTAACGTGTAGCATTTCAGCAGGAGTTTCCATGACCAATCATCTCGTTCTCGTCGCCGGCAATATCGGCACCGGCAAAACCTCCATCACTGAACGCATCGGCGACCGGTTGGGTTGGCAAACATCTTATGAATCAGTTGCCGACAACCCCTACCTGCCTGATTTTTATGCCGATATGAAACGCTGGTCGTTTCATTTGCAAATATTCTTCCTCGGTCATCGGGCCGAACAGCACCGGGAGTTAGCCGCCTCTCCCCGTTCAGCCATTTCTGACCGCAGTATTTACGAAGATGCCTATATTTTTGCCCGAGCGCTGCGACACATGGGCAACATGCGCGAACGGGATTACCTCGCCTATCGCCGCCTGTTTGACCAAATTGTAGGCAGTCTGCCCCGTCCCGACCTGCTGCTTTACCTGAAAGCGCCAGTTCCGGTTTTGGTGGATCGCATCAATCAACGCGGCCGGGAAATTGAAAGCGGCATCACGGCCGATTACCTCACCCTGTTGGAATCGTTCTACGCCGATTGGATGGCTACCTTTGACCTGTGCCCGGTATTGATGATTCCCAGCGAACAATTAGATTTTGTTAATAAACCGCACCACCTGGACATTGTCGTCGGCCGCATTCAGGACAAGCTGGCTGGCCGTGAAGATGTTGTCTTTCCCAATGGAGAATGAGGCAAATCTCTTCAGCAGGCCCACCAGAAAAGATGAAAGTCGTGGGTTAACCGTTCAGTCCCAGAGGTGACAGTTACTTAAAAACGGCTTAGATTTTGCCATCACCTATGGGAAAAAGTGACTGTCACCTGAACACTTCCGAATTTTTCGACACGAATTTCACGAATTACACTAAATTTTTCTTCATTCGTGAAATTCATGTCAGAATCTTTTCTGGTTTATCCAGGTTAGGAGATTTGGGAATAAGGTTCCAAAAAATCCTCTAATCCCCCAATCTCCGCAATTTATCGAGGAGAAAAAAATGTACTTTTGTGATACCGAAAACCGTGAAGCCAAAGAAGTCGTACCTGGCATCAGATTGCAGACCTTTTGGGGCGAAAAAATGCTCCTGTCCGTCGTTGAGCTGGACGCCGGAGCCGTGCTGCCTAACCACAGTCACTCCCATGAGCAGTCGGGCACTGTCATTTCCGGGATGTTACGATTGACTATTGCCGGTGAAACCCGCGATTTGCAGTCGGGCGATGCCTATATCATTCCCGGCGGTGTCGAGCACAGCGCCGTTGCCGGCCCCGCGCTTACCAAAGTGGTTGATATTTTCAGCCCGGTGCGCGAAGAGTACAAATTTTAACGCGGGATGGTGATTGATGAATGATGAATTGTTGCAGCGACTGCCGGTGACGTATCCGGGCGGGCAGTATGAGGTGATTGTCGGGAGCGATTTGCTGCCGCTTTTGCGCGAATTGGCAAGTGTGACTGGCCCATTGGCGATCGTAACGGACAGCAATGTTGGCCCGTTGTATGCCAATCAAATCGCCGATGCTGATTGTGTGGTTACCGTTCCGGCTGGGGAGCAGCATAAAACGTTGGCCACCATTGCGACCATTTACGATGCGCTTTTAGCTGCTGGACTGGATCGCAAAGGGACGGTCGTAGCGTTGGGCGGCGGCGTGGTCGGTGACATGGCCGGATTTGCCGCTGCCACCTACATGCGTGGCGTCGATTTCGTGCAATGTCCCACGAGCTTGCTGGCGATGGTTGATGCCAGTGTGGGGGCCAAAACAGGCGTAGACCTGCCTCAGGGCAAAAATCTGGTAGGTGCGTTTAAGCAGCCGCAAGCCGTTCTGGCCGACGTCAGCACCCTGCAAACCCTATTGCCTGAAGAATTTGCTTCTGGCATGGCGGAGGTCGTCAAACATGGCTTGATTGCCAATCCCGATTTATTTGAAAGATTGATGATTGATGATTTAAGATTAGACAAATCTTCAACCTTCAATACTTCGACTTTGCCCAGTACAGGTCTTCAATCATTAATCGTTGACGCCATCCAGGTCAAGCGTGATGTGGTTCAAGAAGATCCGTTTGAGCAGGGGCGGCGGGCGACGTTGAATCTGGGCCATACTTTTGGCCATGCCATCGAGCAGGTGAGTGGTTATGCCATCCGGCACGGCGAAGGGGTGGCGATGGGTTTGGTGGCGGCAGCCAATTTGTCGGCCCGGTTGGAATTTTGTGACCCTAATTTGCAGCCGCGCATTGAGGCGGTGTTGACGAGACTGCATTTGCCCACGCGCATTCCGGCCAATTTGTCCCATGATAAATTGTATCGAGCGATGGGCAGCGACAAGAAGAAGGCGGCGGGGCAATTGCGATTTGTCTTGCTGGAGGCTGTAGGTGACGTGTTTGTGACGGGGGATGTGCCGGAAACGGCCGTTTACCAAACCCTGTCCGCCGTGACTGAGTAAAAAACATGACCGCTTCCCTGAAAACATTAGGCTAACGTCGAACTTTACAGATGACCATTGATGCTGTATGATGTATACATCTGATGGAGGTTTGTGATGGCTGAAAAACTAGAAATACGTACCCAAATTTACCTGGACAAAGCACAGCATGAAGCACTAAAACAAAAAGCAGCCGAAAAAGCAACCAGCATGGCTCAAATCATCCGCGAGGCAGTCGCCGTTTATCTGGCTCAAACTGATCTTGATGAAGATTTTGATTTGCAAGCCTATTTGGATGATCCGGTGTGGAAAATCCCAGAGGTAGCGCAGCGTTTTGAAGGAACCGGGTTTCCCAATGCGGCAGAAAATCATGATGTGTATATTTATGATCGGGAACGGCCGTCATGAATGAATTTTCGCCGTTTATTTTTGTTGATGCTTCGGCCTGGATTGCCTTATTTGATAAATATGATCCTTACTATCAACCGGCAGTTGCTTTTTGGCAAGCGTTACAACAGCAGCAGTGCCGGCTAATCACCAGTAATTATATTCTCGACGAGGCGTACACACTTATCAGACGGGGCCGGGGCAGCCTGCCAATGGCTGTTGCTTTACACGATTTGGTGGAAAATAGCAGTGTGGTTGAAATTGTTTCTGTAAACGAAAACTTGCGTCAGGATGCCTGGCGTTTATTTGTTACCTATACCGATAAAGTGATTTCTTTTACTGATTGTACGTGTTTTGCCATCATGAAACAGCGTAATTTATTTGAAGCTTTTTCGTTTGATGCTGATTTTGCCAGAGCCGGGTTTGTGGTGCGACCATGAGAAAAATTTTTGTATTGAATGGGCCAAATTTGAACTTGCTAGGGCTGCGTGAGCCGGAGGTGTACGGCCGTACCACCCTCGACGATATTAATCAGGTGCTTAGCGAAACGGCCGTTGCCAACGGGGCCGAACTGCGCTTCATCCAATCCAACCACGAAGGGGTACTCATCGACGCCATCCACGATGCCCGCACCTGGGCCGATGGTCTGCTCATCAACCCCGGTGCGTTTACTCATTACAGCTATGCGCTGCGCGATGCCATCGCTGCTGTGGCCTTGCCCACCGTCGAGGTGCATCTTTCCAATATTCACAAACGGGAGGAGTTTCGGCACAAATCGGTGATAACGGCCGTTTGTCTGGGGCAAATCAGTGGTTTTGGCTGGCACAGCTATCGGCTTGGCCTGCAAGCACTGCTTGATCATCTATTTGAAGAAAACGAGATCAAAAAATAGGGGTTTTCTCCGTGTTCTCTCTATCTCCGCAATTAAGGAATCGTTTATAAATAACTTTTCAAAAAGAAAACGATTCCTTTCAAGCAAGCGCAGTTTTTTCCGCTCAAAATGCATAAGTTTAAAACTGCGCTTGCCTAAACACGCAAACAAAAACGCCTGGGTCGCTTAAACACCCAAGCGTTTTTGTTTACGTGTGGCGCCGCACGGCAGTAGTGATGCTGCAATGTTGCTGCGATGATACGACGATGCGGTTACAAAGAAGGCTTTAATTCGGTTGTAATAAGACTACAATGTAAACAATAATGTTGTTACGATGCTGCTGCGATGTTGGCTTTCGGGCTGCAATGATGCTGTAAATGTTTAGCGCCACAAAAGTAGGTTCCGTGAAACCATGTCTACTTTATAACAGAAAAAAGTTACAAATCGTATTACAGCAGGCATAAATAGGACAAAAGACCTATTTGGCAAACACCTGAGCGGCAAATAACGCATCCAACTGACAATTACAGTGCGATTCGGCCAGGGCCAGAAAATCGGTCGTGTTGGTTGTGTTCCATCGATAAGTCTGGTAATAATCTTGTAAAAAGGTATTAAAAACATCCTCGCCCATCACATTGGCCAATTCGCGTACGAAGATGGGGCCACGGCCGTAAATAATCGCGCTGTATTCGGTCCCTTCATAAGCACTCACCGGCAGGCCGATGGGAATATCGGCTTGCTCTACGCGATCCCATCTGCCTTGGAATGATTGGAAAAACCCCTCTGCCGCAGCATCATCGTAGCGGTCTCGGAAATAGAGCCAGGTGATATATTGCGTAAGCGATTCGTCCAGCCAGGGTTCGTCAAGCTGGTCATTGCCGACGACGCTGTAAAACCATTGGTGGCCGACTTCATGGGCGGTTGTCGCTTCAACGTAGGCGCTGTTGGGTAAGTTGCCCAGAAAACCGTCCGGGTCGTAGATGCGGCTGGTGATGGCCATCATGCCCGGATATTCGATACCCAGGGCTAGATTGGGTGTATTGACCAGGTCCATTTCGGTGAACGGGTAGGGACCGAAACGACTGCTATAGATTTCCAGTGCCGCAGCGGCCGTGTCCAGAATGACAGATGCGCCTGCTTCCAACCCGGTTGTGGCGTAGCTGTTGACAGTGGTTTGCCCTACGGTTGTGGTGACGGCTTGATAATCGGGGCTGGCGGCCAGGTAGAAATCGCGCATGGGGCCGGCGGCGATAACGGCCGTTTCTTCATCCCCATTTGTTTCCCTCGAAATTTCAATCCCGCTGGTAACAACAACCTGGTTTGCCGGAGCCGTTACCCGTACCAGAAAGAAACTGCTGTCGCCATAAACGACATCGCCCGATTCGGCCGCCGGTTCGATGTTCCAGCCACTGGCATCAAATGTGGCAATCATCGGGTAGAAATGGGCCAGGGCCAGGACGCCATCGATGTAGGCCAAAATGCCGTAGTTCCGGCCAACCTCTACCGGTACACCTGTCGTGAAGGTTAGATGGATGACGGTTTGGCGACCCGGTTCAAGCGGTTCGGCCAGGGGTACGCGCAGGATGGTGTCGCTTTTTTCCAGAGTGGGGGAAACGGCCGTGCCATCGACCTGCACATCATCTACCGTTATATTTCCGCCCAGCAGATTGGGATAAAGATGAAAGTAAACAGCATTCAACGCCACTGATTCTTGATTCGTGTAGCGAATACCCATCACGCCGTTGACCTCTGTCATGCTGCTGCCAATTTGCAAATCGAGGTGGTAAATCGTGGCTCCGGGAAGCTGGTGTAAAACGGCTTGTTCGGTGTCGATAAGTCCGGCGCGGAACGGTTCGCGGTCATCCCAACTGGTGTCGAAGATAGTGGACGATGGTAAACCGGGTTGGGGGATGGGGGATGGCGCTGTAGTTGGGGGAACGGCCGTTACCACTTCTGCGATTGTTGGCAGAGGAGTTGGTATAGGTGTTATGGGGGGCGGTGTTGACCCGGCGTTCGGCCGGCAAGCTGTCAACATGAGAAAAATTATTAGAAAAGCCAGAAATCGTTTCATGACAAGCTCCTTTGTAAATAAACTACGGAGACGCAGAGAACGCAGAGAGAAAGAAAAATGAGTTTATTTTCATTCATTTGTTGGTGTCCGTAGCTCATGGTGTCTCCTTTATGACGGCGGCGCGAATGCTCTGTTGGCATTTTGCAGGTGAACCACCTATACTCCACCATATTGTAACGCCTTTTTGTTTAACTGTGGCAGGTTCGGGGCAAATGGGTGACAAATTCTGCGTAAGAATTAACCTTGACAGCCATTGCCGCACATGCTATCCTTTTCCGCAGTTAATAATTTAACGACGATGATTCGGAGTAGTAACCGACAAAGCGGGTCTAAGAGAGTTGGCTCATGAGCTGAGAAGCCAACGTCAGCGCCGCCGGTGAATGGGCCGAGGAGTTGCTCAGGCGAACGATTAACCAGTAGCCTGGGCCGGAAATGCCACCGTTATCAGGGCACAGGTTTCGTTAAGACGGAACTGAATAGAGTGAAGCTGGCTTCGACTTTTATGCGCTATCACAGGCGCATTTTGTGTTTCTAGGCAGCTTAAGCAGGGTGGCACCGCGAGAATGTTTCTTTACGCTCTCGTCCCTGGATAGGATGAAAATCTTATCCAGGGAC
>JBNKZT010000058.1:0-23178 GCA_050301775.1 Promineifilaceae bacterium (SeqCode) | reverse complement strand
CATTCCACATTTGTTCATTAATCAATTGAATCAGCAAGGCCCGTTCCCCGGCCAATTCCGCCGCCAACTCCGGCTGCGACAACGTGGCCGCCATCTGCTCTAAAATGTAACCATCCAAACTGGCCTGAGCGCTGGCATCAACCCACGACCAATGTTGATGATGCATCCGGCTATCTGGAACCCGTGGCTGATTGTCCATACTGCTGCTCATACCCGTTGCCCAGTACAAGCCATTGGGCCAGGTACGGTGCGCCCGAAACCAGCGATGCAAGGCCATCAGTGGCCAAAATGCCGCCGCTAATCGGTTGTCATCCCCGGTCGCCCGATACATTCGCCATTCCGCCCAGGCCAAAATATTGGAGCCAGCGCCATTGGGATCAAACGGATAGAAAAAATCCTGTCCATCAGCAGTCAATTCGCGGCAAATGTAGCCATCCTCTTGCTGGCGGGCATAAATATTATCCAGCATTGTCGCAAAATCGTAAGCGCGACGGCCGTATACCCCAAATTGAACTTCAAACGCCACATCCCACATAAATATGTGGTCATCAGTCTCCGACGCCAGGTAATTGGCGACCAGATTGCTGTCCGTCCGGGGGCGGCGCAAATGCAGCCAGACCATTTCCCAGGCCCGCCAATACATTTCTATCCATTCCGGCCAATCGGGCAGCACCGGCTCCGGCAGTTTGGCCTTGATGTCATTAAAAGCAGGGATATTCTGTCGTGTGTGAGTTTTTTGCCTGAATGGATTTTTGTCCACCAGTGGTTCGATCGGTCGTGGGTACGTTGGTTGAGTCATCACTACTGCTCCCAACTGGCAAACGGGCATTGGAAAACTGCCAATCGTTGGCCTAGTTCGATGAAATCCATAATTCGGCCGTGCCTGACAAGCGCAGGCCATATTCATTCATGGTCGTTACCCGCAAGCTGTAACGAACATACACATTATCGCGCACACGCCCCAACCAAACCAGAGAATCACCCAACGCCAGGTAAGGATAACCACTCAAGCCGGTCAGCCAGGCCAGTTCAGTCGCTTGCTGGCCTTCGCCCTGGGCAACCATGCCTTCAAAAACCAGGGTTGAGCCAGGAATAGTCATCCCCGGCGGGACCTGATAATTTACTAAAATATTGTTGTACGTGGGGGGTACGGCCGCTAATTCTGCCGGCAGGGCTGACTCTATCGGTTCCGGATTGAAAATGATGATCTCCACCGGGCCAGCGGCCGGCAGTTTGCCAAACACATCGGTTGTCAATCTCAAATTATAATTGGCAAATACGCCCGGCGCGATGACCCCGCTCCAGAAAAAGGAATCCCCGATCCGTTTCGTTGCTTCCAGTCCATCAATTTTGACCAGGTACCCTTCATCACGGTGCTCAATGTACTGCAAACGAGTCCCCGGCACACCATCGCCCGGCGCTAAATTAATGGTGTAGGTCGGAATCGAATACGACAATGTATCTCCAGGCGGCGTCGGGGACGGTGGCGGCCCGGAAGGGGCCAATCCAGGAACCAGAGAGCAGGCCGCCAACGGAAGCAGCATGGCCAGATGCAAAAATGATAAAACCCATCGCGGTTGTTTCATATCATTTATCAATTCCGGTTTGTAGTGCGCGCTTATGGATCTTAAGGGTTCATTCGTTTTTAACTGGGCAAGATTGGTCCAATCTTGAAGATTGGACCAATCTGTAAACTCCAAAGTTATTTCCGAACGCTCCCTAAGAAATTAAATCGGTATTCGCCTCTCGCCCCAAAATGAATTTTGGGTCTATCGGAATTAAACCTGTTTCAAACAGGTTTCTAGCGCTTAGACGTCGAATTCATTCGATGTCGTCATTACCGAAATAATTTTTTAACTTTCATTCGTGCAATTAGAACGCACTAAAGTGCGCACTACTAACAAGTAAGAAGAGCCAGGGCAGCCTCAATTTGACTGTCCTGGCTCATATCTTACCTGAAAATTGTTTAATTTCCCGCAACTTCGATAGTTATCGTTGAAATTGCGTCTCCGGGTGGGGCGTTGGGGTCATTGGCTGGATTGCGCGGCGTAATCGCTTCCACCACATCCATACCCTCAATCACACGGCCAAAGATAGTGTAACTGCCATCTAACTGACTGGCATCGCCCAGCGTGATATACCATTGGCTGCCGTTGGTGTCAGGACCGGAATTGGCCATCGCAACCATTCCCGGTGCATCATGGGACAAGGCAGGATCGATTTCGTTGGGAATAGCATAACCGGGACTACCCATTCCGGTACCGCTGGGGTCGCCGGTTTGGGCTACAAAACCCTCCAACACGCGATGGAAGCTAACACCATCAAACCAGCCTTCGTTGGCCAGGAAGACAAAGCTGTTAACCGTTTGCGGGGCCGATTGGGGCCATAATTCCATCACAAATTCGCCGCCGGTTTCCATTTCCACACGGGCCAGATAGGTGGAGTTTTCATCGATAGTCATGGGCGGCGGAGCATCGTACTGCCGTTCGGCCAGCGCTTTGAGCGGCCCTTGCAGTTGAATTTGTTGTTTGACGAAGTTTTCCCACACGTTGTAATCGAAGGGAATGCCATCGCCGGGTAGTAAACGGCCGTCCAAAATAACCGACGGCGTCCCCGACAAATTCAGATTAATGGCCTCCTGGTAAGAGGCGGACACATACTCTGCATAAACATCCCCATCCAGGTCACTGGTAAACTGCACCGTATCTAATTCTAAAGATTCAGCCAGCGCTATGAAAAAGTCACGCGCTTCTGCTTCAGGCAAACTCGACCAATCATTCTGCCGCTCAAACAGAAGATCGTGATATGGCCAAAATGCGCCCTGTGCCCCGGCCGCTTGAGCCGCTTCAGCCGATTTCTGGGCATTGGCATGGATTGAAATCAGGGGGAAATGACGATAGGTTAATTGGACTGCATCAGGGTAAGCGTCTACCAGACGCCCAAGCACGACACTAATGGCCGCGCACCCCGGTCATTGAAAGTCACCGTATTCGATGATGGTAATAATCGGCTCAACGGCGCCCTGGGTGTGATCATCCGGGCGCAGTTGCGCGGCTTCAGCCGCATTTTGGGCGGGGGTGAATGATGTAACAGCAACGGTCGTGTCCCCGTTCTCGCTTTTGACAGACTCTGTGGGACTGGTAACAGCAACGGCCGTGTCCCCATTCTCGCTGTTTACAGACTCTGTAGGGCTGGTAACGGCCGTGTTCGATACAGCAGCCCCACAAGCAGCCAACAACAATAAAAAAAACAATACCAACAATGTAGAAACTCGCTTCATACCAACTTCTCCTTATAAGTACCTCATATAAAAGCGGCGCATTCTACCACGTTGATGCTTGAAGTGATATGGACGGGAAACATTTTTTCTCCTTTTCTCACCTTTGAATAAAAAAACACCTCCCAAGGCGGCTGCTTTGAGAGGTGTCTATCTTCACAAATATTCCGGCTCAGGCCAATCCCCAAAAATAATTACCTGGTATCAGGTTTACTTCGAGGATTGGCTTGCGGTTGCTTTCGGCAATATCGGGTATTCTATTTCTTGGAGCAACCTCAATCAGTCGGTGCCCGCTTGATGGTGCTAAAACGCCAGGTATATGTTTGCCCATTGGCCACAAGCTGCGCTATATACTCAGCATCAGCCGCCAGCGGCTGACGCGGCAAAATCACGACTGCATCTTGCTCGTCTAACACCGTCCGGCCAACACCCTGCGCGTACGAATCGGCATTACGGTAAGATGTTTCATCAAAAAGGCAGGTATCCAGCACCTTGCCGTCCATCGACAAAGTAAAACTGGAAACCGACGGCGTGAGACTGCCATCGCCAAATTGGACAATAATCGGGGCGCCCGTTGGCCGGGCATAGCCGGGGCAACTGCCGACCGGATCAGGCCACTCGTACAAGCTGTGGCGGACAACCCAGGTTTCGGTGCCATCGCCAGGGAAAAAGATGGGATAAGTCACATCTGCCGGGGTATTAGTCCGGTCAGAGCCAACATCAATGACGGCGGCCATATTTATATCACCACCAGACCCCACAAAATCGCCATAACCAACCGATTGCATATTGGGGCTTATCATACGGACTAAGTGGAAGGGGGCTGAAACCCAAAAATTGACGCCCCATACATAATTAGCTTCTGTTTGGCTGGTGGCAAAAAGATTGCCGTTTTTGGCGGCCTGCTGTCCGGCCGGATCATAGAATGGATTGTTGACATCTTCCGAATGAGCAACAGCCTTGTCATTCATGACCATGTATTGGCTGTGTAATTCACTGCCTGTAGTGAGGGGGTACTTTTCGGGCACGGCCGTTAACCCGGCCATCGCTCTAACATGATTAAACAAATTTAACCAGGGCGCTCCGATAATCGGCGCCGGGGTGGCCGTTGGTTCCGGCGTCGGCACAGCGGTAGGCTCCGGCGGCACTGGTGTTGCTGTTGGTTCCGGTTCCACGACCGCCGGTGTTTCAGTTGGCGCTGCAACCGGTTCCGACAGCGGTGTGGCAGTGACAACAACCGTCACGACAACTGGCGGCAGCGTCGGTTCCAATTCTGTTTCATCGATGGGTGTAGATGTGGGCGGTACGGCCGTTGCCGTTGGCGCGGGGCTATCTTCTGGACCGGCCGGTACTACACTATTTTGACAACCAACCAAAACCAAGAGCAAAAAGGCAGTCAAAATAAAAAGCTGTGTTTTCCTTCGTGTCATCATAATTTATCTCCGGTGGACGCTAAGCCATAAACCTTTTACCAATTATCGGTCAATTCCAATTATGCCCTTACCATCCTTACAATCTGTCTGACTATGCGACATTGCGAACATAATAATGGAAATAGACATAATCTGTCAACAACGCCCATGAAACCTTAACAATGAGCCGTCCCTCAGATTGTTACCGCGATCACCTATGAGCGGGTAAAATCGGGGCAAATTTGGCAAACAAATTGGCAAGGAGACATCATGAGCTACGCGAACCAACAAATGAATGAGAATAACCGTCATCCTTCTTTCTCTCTGCGTTCTCTGCGTCTCCGCGGTTTATTTACAAGGAGAACAATAGTGAAAATAAAATCTTGGTATATTGGCGTTTTACTTCTTACAATCATCGCTACCGCTTGCGGACCAGCGGCAGAAACCAATGACCCATCTGCTGTGCCGGCCACGCCGGAAACGGAAGGCGTGTTGGAAGTTGCGACGCAGCCCGCAACAGCGACAGAATCAGCCCCACCACCAGATGCACCAGAAGCGTACCCGGCACAACCAACGGCCGTTCCCCTCCCCGAAGGCTATCCCGCCGCAGCGGAACCTATCGCCACTGTCGATCCTTACCCGGAAGCAGTCGATGGTTTTATCTGGATGCTGCTGCCCGTAGGCGTGCAATGTGAAGACAATGCCAGCATATACACCGATTTGCAGGATGCGGTGGCCGGGTTAACGGCCGTCAACGTCCTCACTGGCCAATCAGAAACGACCGATCTGATGGTTTGCTCAGCTTGTGGCTGCCCGACCAGCGCCCACTACCGCGTCCAAGTCAGCGTTGAAGATGTGAATGCCGCCCAAGCTTTGGGTTGGAATCGGGAGCAATAATGCGCTTACGATTTCTGACTGCTGGTGAATCGCACGGCCCGGCGTTAACGGCCGTACTCGAAGGACTGCCCGCCGGTTTAACGCTGGATCGGAACGCCATTAATCTACAAATGGCCCGCCGCCAGGTCGGCTACGGCTCTGGCGGCCGCATGAAAATCGAAAAAGACGCCGTGCAGATCACCGCCGGTTATATGAACAATAGGACCACCGGCGGACCCATCGCCCTCACCGTCCCCAATCTGGATTACGCCAAGTGGCGCGATCGGGAAATTACACCCATCACAACCCCCCGCCCCGGCCATGCCGACCTGACCGGCGCAGTAAAATATGGCTACAAGGAATTAAGATTAGCTTTGGAACGGGCTTCGGCACGGGAAACGGCCGTTCGCGTGGCCATCGGCGCCATTTGTCGCCAGCTCCTGGAGCAGTTCGGTATGACCATCGGCAGCTACGTCACCAGCATCGGTGAAATCAAAGCCATCATCCCCCCCGACATGCCCTACCCCGACCGCTTCGCCGCCGCCGAGCAAAACGACGTGCGCTGCCCCGTCCCTGACGCCGTCACCGCAATGCGCGAACACATTCAGGCCATCATGCAGGCCAAAGATACCATCGGCGGGGTTTTCGAGGTGGTGGCGTTGAACGTGCCGGTGGGTCTGGGCAGCCATGTTCATTGGGATCGCCGCCTGGATGCCCAACTGATGAGTTCCGTCGGCTCCATTCACGCCATCAAAGGGGTGGAGATTGGCACCGCTTTCGCCAACGCCCAGCGCCCCGGCTCCCAGGTCCACGATGAAATCTTCCTGGCCGAAGATGGCCAATCGCTCGTCCGCCGCACCAATCGCAGCGGCGGCTTTGAGGGCGGCATCACCACTGGCGAACCGATCATCGTTCGGGCAGCGATGAAGCCAATTTCCACTGTTCTGAATCCACGGCAATCGGTCGATCTGGCCACCGGCCAACCGGCGGAAACGGTCTACGAGCGCTCCGATTTTTGCGCCGTGCCCCGCGCCGCCGTCGTCGGCGAAGCGATGGTCGCCTTTACCCTGGCCGATGCGCTGCTGGAAAAGCTGGGCGGCGACAGTCTGGCCGAAATGCAGCCCCGCTTTGCCGCACTGCGCCGCGCCCGCCTGGAAGATTTGCCAATGGATGATGTGGCCTGGGGGTTGGGGTACGGATAATGTGATACGTGGTTGACATGATTATTCGGCAGGAAACAGCATCTGATATAACGGCCGTTTATCTGGTAAATGAGCAAGCGTTTGGCCGGCCGGATGAGGCGAATCTGGTGAACAAGCTGCGGGCTGGCAACAAAATCACGTTGTCGCTGGTGGCGGAGGAGAACGGCCGTATCGTCGGCCACGCTTTGTTCAGCCCCATGACATTGGAGACGGAGAGCGGCAGCTGTCCAATTGTAGGGCTGGGGCCGGTGGCTGTTGTGCCGGAAATGCAGCGTCAGGGTGTCGGCTCCCGCCTGATTGAGATGGGGTTGGATTTGTTGCGCGAGAGGGGGGAAACGGCCGTAATCGTTCTCGGCCATCCCAGTTACTACCCCCGTTTTGGCTTTGTCCGGGCCAGTCAATTCGGTATCCGCTCCAGCTACGATGTGCCGGATGAGGCGTTTATGGCGTTGGAATTGGAAGATGGTGGGTTGAACGGCCGTGCCGGAGTCGCCTATTACCAGCCGGAATTTGATGGAGTGTGATGGGGATGGGAAACGGCCGTGACCGGCATGAACGAATTTCTAGCTGCCATGCAAGCTGAAGAACTTGTGCTCGACCAGGAAATGGCCGACATCCTGACAAACTTTGAGAAATGAGGGGGTTTCCATGCACACCAAACAATTCGTTTCCATCCTGATACTCAGTTTCTTGCTGGCTACCTGCCGGAAACCGCAGTTGGGGCAGGATTTGACTGAAATGCTCAATCACGATGGCATCGAGCGAACCTATCACATTGTCTTGCCATCAGATTTCAGCACGGAAGAACCATCTCCACTGGTCATAGCTTTGCATGGCGGCGGTGGTCAGGGAAGCCAATTTGACCAGGGTGCAACGCAAGGCACGCTCACCGCTGCGGCCGATGAACGGGGCGTGGTATTGGTTTTTCCAGAGGGGGTCGATAAGCAGTGGTGTGACGGCCGTTTCGCCCAGCTAGACATAGAAAGACAATGCGATACGGTGGACGATGTCGCCTTTATCTCCGAAATTATCGATGACATGATACAAAACTATGGCATCGATCCGACGCGAGTATACGCCACCGGCATATCAAACGGCGGCTTCATGTCCGTGCGTCTGGCGATAGATTTGTCTGAGAAGATTGCCGCTGTCGCACCTGTAGCCGCCCAGCTTTCAGTAGCGCTCGAGGGCAAATCGCCCCAACTGCCAATTCCGATTATGATCATCAACGGCACAGAGGACCCATTGGTACCTTTTGATGGCGGCGACGTGCGTCTGTTTGAGTCTGGGCGCAGTCGTGGAGAGGTTTTATCAACGGCCGTTACCATTGAACATTTTCGCCAGCACAACAATTGTGACCCAACCCCGCAATTAGTCGAACTGCCTGACAAAGACCCGGACGATGGAACGACGGTGACAGTCGAAACCTACACCGGCTGCGATGATGGCGCTGAGGTTATTTTGGTCAAAGTTATCGGTGGCGGGCACACCTGGCCGGGTGGCAAGCCCTATTTAAGCCCCAAACTGGTTGGCGTGGTCAGCCATGAAATCAACGCCAGCGAAATGATTCTTGATTTCTTTTTGGAACATGCGCGGTAGGAACGGCTGTGCCGGGGTCGCCTATTATCAGCCGGAATTTGATGGGGTATAGTCCAAAGAAAGCGGATTTTTTGATCCAAAGGAGCCTTAAGTGAAAAAACCAGAGGATGTTTTATACGGTCTTGAAGCGTTTATTCAGGAAGCCATGGCTAGCTGGAAAATCCCTGGTCTGGCCATCGGCGTGGTAAAAGATGATGAGCTTGTTTTTGCCCAGGGTTTTGGCGAACGCGAGATTGGCACAGGCAGCCCCGTCGATGCAAACACCATTTTCGCCATCGGCTCCAACACAAAAGCGTTCACGGTAACAGCATTAGGACTGTTAATTCAGGAAGGTCAACTATCATGGGATGATCCCGTTCTCAAATATCTGCCCGGCTTTCAACTATCCGATCCCTACGTCACCCGCGAAATTAAAGTCCGCGACCTGCTTTGCCATCGCAGCGGGCTGCCAACCTGGGGCGGCGATTTGCTCTCGTATGGCTCAACCTACACCCAGGATGAAATTCTCCACCGCATTCGCCATATCCCCCTCACATTGAGTTTTCGCAGCGATTACGGCTATTCAAACATGATGTTCTCGGCGGCGGGTAAAGTTGTTACGGCCGTTACCCAATCAAGCTGGGAAACATTCATCCAACAACGCCTCTTCCAACCACTTCACATGACCCGCAGCAGCACGAGCATCAACGAACTGGCCCATACAGACAACGTCGCCCTGCCCCACGAGAAAATCGGCGGCCAAATCCGGGCCATCCCCTATCGCAACCTGGACAATCATCACCCGGCCGGCGCCATCAATTCTACTGTCACGGATATGCTTCAGTGGCTGCGCTTCCAATTGAACAATGGCATGGTTGGTGAAAAACAACTGCTAAAAACGTCAATCCTTGAAGAAACCCACACCCCACATACACTCAATCCCATCCCACCGGAAATGAAAAAGGTGATGGCGGCCACTCACTTCAGAGCTTATGGTCTAGGTTGGGCATTGATGGATTATCAAGGGCATTTCGTTGTCTCGCATGGTGGTGGTGTTGATGGCATGTTGTCATTCACAGGTATGCTGCCAGAAATCAATCTGGGCATTGTCATTTTAACCAACAAACTCCCCCACTTTCTGACATCGGCCCTGTTTTACCATATTGTTGATGCTTTTCTGGATGGACCAAGAAATGATTGGAACAAATTATGGCATGGACTCGACCAGAACTTAGAAAAAAAGAAAGACGAAAAGAAAAAGGAGTTTGAGGCGAATCGGGCGCAAGGGACGCATCCCACCTTAAATCTTGCCGAATACGTAGGAACCTACACCAGTTTGATTTACGGCAACGCGCAAGTCGCCCAGGAAGGCGAAAAGCTGCTCATCCAATTATCAGCCCACCCCACTATCCGTGGCCAACTGGAACATTGGCACTATGATACTTTCCTCTGTCACTGGACGGACCCCGTGTTTGACAAAAGCATCATTCCTTTCGCGATTGACAGAAATGGAAAGGTTGAATCGTTTAAGTTGAGTGTCCGGCCCGATTGGATAGATCCGCTGGAATATGTGTTTGAACGGGATGAACAGTAAACTTAGCTTTGTTTGGCTCTCCGCTTTACCTAAAGATGCTGGATTTATAGGATTGATGTTGAACGGCCGTGCCGGTGTCGCGTATTATCAGATGGAGCTTGATGGGGTGTAACGGCCCTCACGCCTTGATCATGCCGCCATGATACACAAGCTCGTAAACCTTAACACCATTCCGGGTAATCCACTCCTTACCTGTGAATGAATCTGGGCCGCCCTGATTTGTATCAAAATAAACACTCTCTCCGACCACACACTCAAATCCGCCTAAAAAGCGGCCTTCCTCATACATTTTCGACAAGCTTGCCTTAATGATCTGCCCCGCTTCTGCGGCCGTAATTTTGCCTGTTTCGATTATCTTCCCATAATAGTTCATCGCCCAAATCGGCTCATCTTGCTCATACACAACTTCCTGACCGATGAAATCTGTGCCTCCAAAATAGCTATCCAGATACGAAAAGTCTCCCTCCCGAAAAGCTAAATCATGAGACCCCTTTCGACACGATGCAATTTTTTGGCCGTCTCCCACATAAGTTGCAGCCTTTGCCCGAACAATAAATTGAGTAAGCTCGTTTTTAGAATCCATTGCCCTATCCTGATACAGTTTCACAAGAAAAGAGTCGGGCTACATCAACAACCCGACTCTTTCTGCCAACTATAATAAACATCACGCCTTCAAGAAATTCCGCAAAACCGTGTGCAAAATACCACCGTTGCGATAGTAATCCACCTCCACAGGCGTGTCTATACGGCAGGTCGTTTGGAACGTAATTTCCGTCCCGTCAGCCTTCGTCGCTTTAACAGTTACATCTTGCAGCGGCTTCAAATCATCGCTCAGGTTCACCGTTTCAAACGTTTCTGTGCCGTCTAAGCCGAGTGAGGCCGCATTTTGGCCAGCCTTGTATTCCAACGGCAAAACGCCCATCCCCACCAGGTTACTGCGATGAATGCGCTCATAGCTCTCTGCAATCGCCATCTTCATTCCCAATAAAAGGGTGCCTTTAGCCGCCCAGTCACGCGAACTGCCCATGCCGTAATCCTTACCGGCCAGCACCACCAGCGGCGTGCCATCATCCTTGTATTTGAGCGACGCATCATACATCGTCATTACTTCGCCGGACGGCAAATAAGTTGACCAGCCGCCTTCCGTGCCCGGCGCCATCTGGTTGCGCAGGCGCACATTGGCAAACGTGCCCCGCGTCATCACCCGGTCGTTGCCACGCCGGGAGCCGTAGGAGTTGAAATACAATGGCTCTACATCATGATCCAACAAATACTGACCGGCCGGGCTGCTCTTGGCAATCACACCGGCCGGGGAAATGTGGTCCGTCGTCACCGAGTCGCCCACTTTCACCAACACCCGCGCCCCGCTGATGTTTTGAATCGGCTTCACTTCCGGCGTCAGCGTGGTAAAGAACGGCGGTTCCTGCACGTAGGTCGAATCCGGGTTCCAATCATAAATTTCGCCGCCGCTGATAGGAATCTGGTTCCAGGTTTCGTTGGCCGAAAACACATTGCCATACTGTTCGCGGAACATCTCCGGCGTCAATGAAGCGGCTACCGTTTCCTTGATTTCCTCATTGGTCGGCCAGATATCCTTCATGTAAACCGGCTGGCCATCCTTGCCGGTACCGATGGGATCGTTGTAAAGGTCAATGTCGGTGGTTCCGGCCAGGGCGTAAGCCACAACCAAAGGCGGTGAGGCCAGGTAATTGGTCTTGGTCAATGGGCTGACCCGCCCTTCAAAGTTACGATTGCCGCTGAGAACGGCCGATACCGCCAAATCGCCTGCTTCAATCGCCGCCGCCACCGGTTCCGGCAGCGGGCCAGAGTTACCGATGCAGGTCGTACAGCCAAAACCGACAATGTGATAACCCAATGCCTCCAGATAGGGCATCAATCCGGCTTTGTTCAAATAATCTTCGACGACGCGGGAGCCGGGGGCCAGACTGGTTTTGACATAGGGCGGCATTTTCAGCCCTTTCTCAACTGCTTTTTTGGCCAAAAGCCCGGCGGCAATCATGACGCTGGGGTTGGAGGTGTTGGTGCAGGAGGTGATGGCAGCAATGACAACGGCACCGTGCGTGATTTCAACATCATGTCCATTGGAAACGGTGGCCGTTCTCGCCAAATCCGCTTCCGTCAACCCCAGCCCCTTCGGCCCCACCGGAGCCAAAAGCGTTTTCTTGTACATCTTCTTCATGTCGGCCACACGGATGCGGTCCTGCGGCCGTTTTGGCCCGGCCAGACTCGGTTCAATCGTGCCCAAATCCAGTTCAACATTCACCGTAAATTCAGGATCAGGCGTCTCATCGGTGCGGAACAAACCCTGCGCCTTCATGTATTGTTCCACCAGCGCGATTTGGCTCTCATCGCGTCCGGTTTGGCGCATGTAGTTGAGCGTTTCGGCATCCACCGGGAAAAAGCCCACTGTTGCCCCATATTCGGGGCACATATTGGCAATGGTCGCCCGGTCGGCCAGGCTCATATTGCTCAAGCCAGGACCGTAATATTCAATAAATTTGCCGACCACACCCTGTTCGCGCAGCAGTTCGGTGACACGCAAAACCAAATCGGTCGCCGAAGCGCCTTCGGGCATACTGCCGGTCAACTTCACGCCGACCACTTCGGGCGTCAGCATGTAAATCGGCTGGCCCAGCATGACCGCCTCGGCTTCAATGCCGCCCACGCCCCAACCCACGATACCCAGACCGTTGATCATCGTCGTGTGCGAATCGGTGCCGACGAGGCTGTCGGGAAAGACAACGGTGTCATGGCCTTCTGATTTGCTCATCACAACTTTGCCTAAATATTCCAGATTGACTTGATGAACAATACCGGTGGCCGGCGGCACAACCTGGAAATTCTCAAACGCCGATTGGCCCCATTTGAGAAACTCATACCGTTCCCGATTGCGGACAAATTCGCGTTCGGCGTTGAACATGAGCGCGTATTTGGAGCCAAATTGGTCTACCTGCACGGAATGATCAATAACCAAATCAACCGGCACTTGTGGATTGATTTTCTTAGGATCGCCACCCAATCGAGCCATCGCCGAACGCAGAGCGGCCAAATCGACAACAGCGGGCACACCAGTGAAATCTTGCAAAATGACACGGCCTGGCTTAAACGGAATTTCATTTTTGACGACGTTTTTGGCGTTCCAAGCGGCCAGCTTTGTCACGTCTTCGGGCATCACTTCGTAGCCATCGCAGGTACGCAGCAGCGCTTCCAGCAGCACTTTAATGGAAAATGGCAGGCGGTCGATATCGCCAAACTGGGCCAATTTATCCAGTTGGTAATAATAAGTGTCGGTGCCGGGTAGTTGGGCGCGGGCGCCGAAATGGTTAAATAATTTGCTCATAAGTCACCTCGGAATCTTGAATTGTAAATCAGTGGTTTGCGGATTCTATTATAGCGGATTTGGATTAGGCGGCATGGGGAGAACGGGAAACGGCCGTCCCCCTGGACAACCGGCAGCAATCTCCCCTGAGGCGAGCACTTCCACATTTTGCACCTGGAAACGGACCAACTAGATGAGATTCACCTCTGCGACCAGACGTATGCTGTAGATGATGTGGTTACAATGATGAAGAAAGCCGAGTTTGCTTCAGTAGACGTTTATCTGGAGAGCGTTATTGATCAAATACCTTTATGACATTTCATACGGCCGTTTTCTGCATTTTTATCTTATCAAAAACATATTGCCTACTCAAAATGAAGTAACGAGACGAAAGAAGTACAAAAACAAGATTATTTTCGCCTTACCAAGTGTTCTGACCGCCCTTTATGACAGCTTGAGCGACAAAAGGATGCGGGAACGATTAACAAGTTAACATAAATAAGCCTGTACCGACGCTTTTTTCTTCGCCAGTACAGGCTTATGGTTTGGGTCGCTCCCCATTTTGCAATACGCTCTCAAATCAAATGTAAAATCTCTTTTTTTGAGGTGAAAGAGCCAAACTCAAGCGTAAAGATGGTTGTGGAACCACTGATTTCATTGCCTACAACCAGCAGAGAGGTGTGGGTGGGGCTGTCTTTTTTGCTGATGAAGATGATGCATTCCGGCCCTAAATCACCGGGCGCGCCCGCTTCCGTCGCCGCAGAAATCCCGGTTGTTGATGTATTAGACAAAGGATGGCACACGGATTGGTGATATCATAAACCATGATACCACTGATTCGCTCAAGGCTCAGGTGTCCTGCCGCAAAGCGAAATCACGTCTCCCCCTACTCACCTAACAAATGGCAGCCATTTACGCCATTGTAATAAGCTCATAAGATTAGGTTGGTTTACATGTCCGCTCGGCGCCTTATGACTGTAATATGAACCCTGATAGTAATTTCTCTTTGAAACCCTGTTAAGTACAGCGCCAAATATATTCGCTTCAGCCTGCCGTAAATTAAAAACAGCCTGCCTGACAGCTTCTCGGCGTGTTTTCCCTTCCTCGATCATGAAAACGACCCCATCAACCTGTCCCGCTAGTATCGCCGCATCAGCCACAATTGCGGCCGGCGGGCTGTCATAAATGACTACATCAGCTATCTCGTTCATACTGGCCATCAGTTGCTTCATGCGCTGCGAACCTAACAGTTCAGAAGGATTAGGTGGCAATATGCCGCTGCACAAAACCTGCAAATCCGGCAACTGTGTATCCATCAGGTAATCGACAAGATTAGCATCTGGTTCACGGAAAAAATCTGTTAAGCCTTTTTCATTAGAAAATTCAAATATCTCGTGCTGGACAGGCCGCCTGAGATCCGCATCAACGATAATGGTCTTATGGCCGGCCTGGGCCATAACCACACCCAGGTTTGCTGCGGTCATGCTCTTGCCTTCGCCTCTAACAGAGCTCGTTACCAGAATCGAATTCCTTGACCCATTCACAGACATGAACTGGATATTACTGCGAATCATCCGGTAAGCTTCTGACTCCGGTGAAAATTCCGCTTTGGCCGTGATGAGGGCATTCGATTGGTTTTCACCCTTCATATCTCTAATCGTTCCTAAAGGCACTAAGCCCACTAACTTATCGAGATCATCTGTCGATTTGACGGAATCATCAAGATGATCCAAAACAAAAATGACGGACAGACCCAAAGCAATGCCTATCGCAAAGGCGATACTCATATTCAATTGTACGTTGGGTCGAACTGGCTTTGAGGTTGCTTGGGCAGTCTCAATAACTGCCAGATAGTTAACGGACTGTTTGCTGTCTATAAAATTGAGCATCTGGACATACTTATTTTCCCAATTATCAATCAACAGTTTCGCAGCTTCTGTTTCATTTTGTAACTGCAGCGTCTCTTCAGCAGTCAATTCTGTCAAGTCAGTTGCCTCAAGTTCCGTCAATCTAGCCTGGCTGGCTGTTATTTGACCTTCCAGATTAGCAAGTTGTTCCTTCACAAATTCGATGGTTTGAGCAAACTCCTGGTTTTGAAGAGATGTCGGACTCAACAAGATCAACTGATGGGCCACCTCGTTAGCAATAATTTTAGCCTGGTCAGGAGACTCGGCTTCAACGGTTATTTCAACCAATTGAGTTCCTGGGACAAGACTCGCCGATACTCGACCTTTCAGATTTTGCCAACTAAAACCCAAATCCAGTGCTTCGGTGGTTCCCTGTAAAACTGGCTGGCGCTGAGCAATAGCAGCATAAGTTTGAGCAAGCTGTTCACTGGCCTGCATTTCTGTTCGTGTTATGTCAACAGCTTTATACGATTGCCCGACAACGATACTTGTCTTGGCCTGATATAAGGGATGCTGTCTTGCTGTAAGCAAATAACCAATTGAGACTGTTATTAGCAGTGCCACAACCATCACCCACCATCTTTTGAAGATGATCATAATATACTGACGTATTTCAACAAAATCGCCCACTTTCAAGTCTCCTTCAAATTGCCTGCCGAATGGTACCTGACAAATCAGATTCCTTTCAGGCGAAGCAAAACACCAACCGTCCGGAACATCGTATAAATATCAAGGGCTAACGATTGATAACGGATGTAGTAAAAATCATATTGTAGTTTGACCAACGCATCTTTGACAGTATTACCATAGTCATAATGTACTTGTGCCCAGCCAGTAATACCTGGTTTAACCAGTAATCGTGTACGATAGAAAGGGATTTCCAGTTCGAGTTTTTCGATGAATTCGGGGCGCTCTGGTCGAGGCCCAACAATGCTCATTTCACCACGCAAAACATTGAATAACTGAGGCAACTCATCCAAGCGAGATTTGCGTAAAAAGTGTCCTACCCGAGTGATACGCGGGTCATTTTTCTTGGCCCATTTTGCCTCACCATTTTTTTCGGCATCATTCACCATAGTCCGAAATTTGTAAATGTAGAATGGTTGACCAGCACGGCCGCTCCGTATCTGGCGGTAAAAGATCGGGCCTGGTGAGTCTAAGCGAATAGCCAATGCTATGAATGGCAGGAGCAATAAAACGGCCGGCAGCCCAAGCCAAAAAAGGACTAAATCAGATAACCGTTTGGCAAACGCTTGTAACCGATCAAAGAATGGCCGATCCTGCATCGCATTTAGTGCCCACGCTGGATCTATGTGCTGAATCGGCACTCTACGACAAAGTTTCTCAAATAAATCAGGCATCCAAGACACGCGAACATCAACCGCCTGGCACTCTACCAACGACAAAAAAAGATCTTTGTCTAAATTATGTTCAATGGCAACAACGACTTCATGAACACGAAATTTTTTTACGAGTTGGAGTATATCTTTTTCACTTCCTAAAATCGGCAATCCTGCAGATGTCCTGTTGGATGGAAAAAGGTTATTGTCAACAAAACCCACCACTTTATAATTGGTAGGAGGTTCCTGACTTAAAATTTCAGCAATGGTTTGGCCTCTTTTATTGCCCCCAATGATTAAGACTCGATGCTCAAACGGCAAGGCACTAAATACGACAACATATGTTGCCCGCCACAAGATAACAGCCGGAGTCATGAGAAGTAAGAAGTAAATTACCAACAATCGCGGCAAGGAATATGGATAGAAAAAATAAACAACCAAATAGAGGAAGAAAACTAACAAACTTACAACTATTACCCTTAAAGCACTCAGGCTTTTTCGGTTGGCAGATCGCAAATCATATAAATCATTGAGCCAGGCAAGAATCTCCCAACCCCCGCTCAAGAAAGGGAACCAATACCAGCGATTCAAGATATAATTGATATTTAAGGAGTCGCCGGCTGTTTGCTGCCACAAAATAAACGCACCGAATACTGCTATTAATAAAAGCATTATATCTACAAACATAAGCAGTACACGGCGTTCCGAAAACGGTACGTGGAAAGCTTCGAATCTCCTTTTGGGAGTAGCTATTAACGGGAATTCGGCGGTCAGTGAGTGAATTGTTTGGTTTTCAGGCTGGACGCTCATCCTATACTCCTCGAACAACAATTTCAGACCTGTGATACCTTTAACAGTGCGTTTAACCTTAATAATAAGAAGCTAAAAAGTTGACATAATCTTTACCAGTACCAAATCAAATGGAAAGGAAGCCTCTATCAATCGAAATGAGCCACACCTAGTTGGTTTGTCGGTGATCTACCATGAAAAGTAATGGTTATGGAGTTCTAAATTAAGACTTGGATAGCAACAAGAAATCAAATTCAAATAATTTGCCCAATTCTTATCTCCTTTAATGTTCGCCTGCCACATCAACTTATATGATAAGTGTGTAAACTAACGTTTTACCTTTCGTTCAGATGACGGTCTGGCATATTCGAACAATTTTTTGAGCGGCACGGCCGTTGCCATACGGACTCACAGCCTGGGCCATCTGTTGGTACGCTCTTTGATCTTTCAGCAATCTTTCAGTCTCTTGAATGATTTGTTCGGTATAAGGACCTACCAATTTAACTGTCCCTGCCGCCACTGCTTCTGGACGCTCGGTTTCAGTACGCATAACTAGAACTGGTTTTCCCAAAAAGGGAGCCTCTTCCTGAATACCACCGGAATCAGTTAGTACCAAATAAGCAGCATTCATCAAGTGGGCTAAGACATCATACTCAACCGGTTCAACAAGCATAATCCGCTCATGGCCACTTAAAAGGCGATAAACTGGCTCCCGTACGTTTGGATTAAGGTGAACTGGATATAAAACGACGACGTTTGAATTACGCTCAACCAGTGATTTTAGTCCCAAACAAATGTTTTCGATGCGCTCCCCAAAATTTTCGCGACGATGCGCCGTAACCAGAATCAAACGACGGCCGTTACCAGTTCCATTCATACCCGCTTGCAACAAAAGTGTTGCTGCTGCCGAAGGCTGGGGGGCACGGATGATCATTTTCAAGGCATCAATTACCGGATTCCCCGTCACAAAAATGTGGTCCGCCGGTACATGTTCACGCAGCAAAGCCTGGCGCGCAGTTTCAGTTGGAGCAAAGTGATACGAACTGAGTAAAGAGGCGATGCGACGGTTTATTTCCTCGGGAAACGGCGACCAACGATCCTGGGAGCGCAAGCCAGCCTCGACATGACCCACAGGGATTTTGTGATAAAAAGCGACCAGCGCCACAGCCATGACAGTCGTTGTATCGCCCTGTACCAGCACGATATCAGGCTTTACCTGCGTTAAAACATCACCAATATGCGTGATAATGCGGGCAGTCAAGTCAGCCAGCGACTGGCCCGCCTGCATCAAATCCAGATCAAAATCAGGCACAATTCCAAAAAGGCCCAACACCTGATCAAGCATTTCACGATGCTGAGCCGTAACGCAAACGTAGGTTTGAAAACTTTCTGGATACTTTTGGAACTCGAGAATGACTGGCGCCAACTTGATGGCTTCAGGGCGAGTTCCAAAAACAGTAAGCACCTTAACCACAGACTTATTCCTTCACTAGTTCATAGTTTGACAACGCTTCGGGGCCAAATTCCACACCCTTACCGTCACCTAAAATATGAATATCAAATCCGGCCGTTTGCCAACGTTCGCGCGGCAAGCCCCTTCGGGTATCCAAGACCAGTTGATGGCGCATGAGTGTTCCCAGGCGAGATGGATCCAGGTCCTTGAAGTCACTATGATCGGTCAACAGCAAAACGCAGTCAGCGCCTGTCACAGCTTGCTCCACCGATTCAACAACAATGTTATGGGTGTAATCCTTTACGTGCGGATCGTAGACGCGGATCTCGTATCCCGTCGCTTGCAGCCAACGGATGACCGTTAAAGCCGGACTTTCCCGGATATCGTCCACATCAGCTTTATAAGCCAAGCCTAACGCTGCTATGCGCGGGTTCTTAATCCCTGTCAAGAGGGTGCCCAACATTTCAACTACGTGCTCTGGCATACGATCATTAAGCCGGCGAGCTGATGCGATGAGCTGGGACGGACCGGGCGCCGCTTGCACCAAAAACCAGGGGTCAATAGCGATGCAGTGTCCACCCACGCCGGGTCCAGGTTTGAGAATATTTACCCGTGGATGGCGATTAGCGATCTCAATGGCTTGCCAAACGTCTGTGCCAACCGCTTCAGCCACGAGAGCAAATTCGTTAGCCAGGGCGATATTGACATCGCGATACGTGTTTTCCATCAGTTTGACCATCTCGGCCGTTTTGGCGTCGGACAGGTAAATTTCCCCCTGAACAAAGCTGGCATACAAAGCACGTGCCTGTTCGCTGGCTTCTGGGGTAAGCCCGCCAATGACTCGATCATTACTAACAAGTTCCTGCAAGATGCGTCCTGGCAAAACCCTCTCTGGCGAGTGAACGACTTTTAGTTCTTGCCACGGATCCAGGCCGGATTCTTGCAATATAGTAGCAAACATGCCCGCCGTCGTCCCTGGTGGTACGGTTGACTCTAAAACAACGAGATTGCCAGGTTGTAGATAGGGGACAATGGAACGCGCTGCCGCCTCCACATAATGCAGGTCAGCTTGTTTATTGGGCATGATGGGCGTTGGTACGGTGATGATAAAGGCATCGGCAGCGACCGGTTTATCGGCAACGGTGAGATTACCTGAGTTTATACCGGCCTGAACCATCGTTTTTAAGCCCGGTTCCTGAATATGGACGTGGCCATTACGTAACTGTTTTATTACTTCATCTTTAACATCTACACCGATAACTTTGAAGCCATGAGTTGCCAACACACTGGCTGTAGGCAAACCAATGTACCCTAAACCTAATACGCAGACTCTATCCATTTGATATTTCCTCACTACTGATCGTTAATTGAGTTGTTATTGTGACAGGCAGTTTAATTTTGGCTCTGAAAACAACGATTGGGCTAGATTCTTTGACATACCATGTGGGACTTGTCCAGCCGTCAATGATGCTTAAACTACCTGTGCTTGAGTTGATGTTTGTCTGTAACTGCAATCGTGTCTTTCCAGGATAAACCACTTCGATTACGGTTTCTCTTTCTAATATCGTTTGGCATGACGCCAGATGGTAGGACAAAGCAATTTCGTGCTCTTCGCTGCCTGAAAAGTGGTCAACAATCGTTAATTGATGGGCATCCCGGAAATGAATGTGGCGACGGTGAATAACTGGGTCGCTTAAGCGTGCATAGCCGTCATGCTGGCCGCTTATTTCGACTCGCCCCTGATTGGCAGCGACAGACAGCAGGTGTCCTTGGGCCATATCGGCTAAACGGAATGGGCCGGCAAAGGTTGACTGGTTGAGATTGTCTATTGTTGCCGTGCTGTGAACGGCCGTACTCCGAAAATAATCGCGCCAATCCCCCGCCGAATATTGATAAGTCCCCGGATCAACAATAAGCGCTTCACCTTGGCTCCACAACTCAAAACTCAACGTGTCAGCATGGCCATGCCCCGGACAATGAACCGGCCCCAAATCGCCGGCGTCAAAAAACAAATACGTCCCATTTTTTTCGACCGGGGAGCGAACGACAACGTAACCGGTATCCTCAAGCACTTGCACATCAAAATCGCGTAGAGATCGAAACGGCTTGCTCGTTCTGCGCGAAAAATCGGTTCGCTTTAGAACCCTGACCGCCAGTGCCAAAAGGGTATCCACGGGAGCCGGCTCATCTTCAATGCTATCGTTCAGGAGGGGTAAACGGCCGTCAGGTCGACGCAGCGCCCAAACAAATTCCCCCATTCGATGCAGCACATCCATAACAGGAGCAGGCACCCCTTCACCACCCGCTTCACAAAGCAGTGCTGTCTCCAATCCATCTTGCCAGACAGCCAATTGGTAACTGGAAGAATTCTCAAAATGGCCGCCATCCGGACGCACTTGCTCTTGTAAGCTTCGCCACAGCCATTTCAGTCCCAGATGACGCCACCAATCAGCTTGCGGCAGATGGGGAAGCAACAAACCAGCCCAGGCCAATGCCTTGGCATTGGCAACCAGATGATTGTTATCCAGATCACGCTCCAGGTGGTGACACAGATAGGTAGCATGTTGAGCCATAGTCAGTACGATTTGACTGTCGCCCGCCAGTAAATGCCATGCCGCCAGCCAGACAACAAGTCGGCGCGATGCCGGGTACGGCTCCCAGGCCAGACTTTGCCCCATGATTATCTGCTCAAGCCAATCCTGCCAAAGCGAAAATACAGCTTCCCGCCGGGTGATGTCCGTCAATGCTGGCCAGGCCCATTCCCATCCATGCAATTGAAAAGCCCACAACGGATCGTTTACCGGCCAGTCATGCCAGACAACAGGGGTTTGTAACGAAACAGGGGGCTGGTTAAGCAATACAAGGGTATTCGCATTTATATTCCAGACAGGGGACACTGTCTGGCGTAGTTGCGCCAGGTAAGTCAGCACTTCAATTTGTTTGCTGTCTCTGGACCACGGTTCGGGCAACAGGTCATGACGTTCTGGCACAGCGTATAATCGTTGCCCCAGAAGTGGATTTACCAACCGTAAACGCAGCCGGCGATTGAGCCGGCGCAGACTACGCCGCCAGCCAGCCCGTCGTGCCGTGAGCCAGGCAGCCCGAAGCGCCAATTTCGATAATTTCATTTTCTTTCTTAAGGTGGGCAGCTCCCCGCTTTAACGGTGATTAACCGTATTTTCCAATACTTGTGCCATTTGCCGGGCCAGCAGTCGGCGATCAAAATTTTGTTGGACGTATGTAAAACCATTCCGGGCGTATTGAGCCAGTTGATCCGGGTCATTCTTCAGCGTCAATATCGCCTCAGCCAGACAATCCGGGTTTTCCGGTGACACAACCACGCCGCCAGCACTTCGTCTGACAATATCGGCGGCTTCCCCACCCGCAGCCAGAATCACCGGACGGCCATAAGCCCAAGCTTCCAGCAATTTGGAAGGAACCGCATCGTCAAGGTTACTACTAACCAGAGGCACCAGAGCCACGTCGGCCGTTTTTAAGAATGCAGGTATCATTTCCCGTGGTTGCCGGGGAATCATTGTAACGTTGCTCAGAGCCAAGTCGGCTACTTGTTGGTACAGGTGATCACGGCGGGGACCATCCCCCACGATCAAAAAATGAATATCGCTGTGATGTCGCAAGTCGTTGGCCGCGTGAATGGCAATTTCTACACCTTGCGCAATGCCAATGAGTCCCGCATAAAGGACTACGAATTTGTTTCCCAGGTTCAATTCACTGCGCTTATCACCGGCGTTTGACGACGTGACGTAGTCTAGATCAACGCCATTGGTGATAACGGCCGTTTTCGCAGCAGGTACGCCAGCCGCCAACAGTTTCTTTTGTTTGTTCTCGGTAACAGGGGTGATGAAATCGGCCCGTCGGTACAAAAATCGCGCCAGACGCTCCATCCATTTCGTAACTGCCCCGTCGGGCGAGAATTCCCCGGCCTCTACGGCAACTTCCGGCCACAAGTCTCGGATATCAAACACAAAGGGGATGCGCCGCATCCTGGCCAGAAATAAGCCCGACAATCCCAAAAACAAAGGCGGCGAAGAGGTTAATACAACGTCATAGCCCCGGCCAGCCAACAGACCAGCGACAGCACTGGAGAAAACAAAGGACAGATAGTTTGCCAGGCGGTGGATGCTGCGGCGGTGGGGGGATGCATACACCCAGGTGCTGATTACGTCAACGCCATCAATCGTTTGACGCACGCGAAGCTTGCGACGGTAATCCGCCGGAATGATGCCGGTCGGATAGTTGGGGAATCCGGTAATGACCGTAACTCTGTGGCCATCGTGGGCTAACCAACGGGCTAATCCGTGCAGCCGGGCTGCAGCCCCCCCCATTTCAGGGGGATAGAAATGTGCCAACATTAAAATATTCACTGTGGAAATATATCTTCAATTTCTT
>JBNKZT010000057.1:0-23192 GCA_050301775.1 Promineifilaceae bacterium (SeqCode) | reverse complement strand
ATTGATTATCGTTAACAGAATCCCTTCCACCATCGGCACTGGTTCCTGGCGCGGCTGGTGATGCTTGCGCATTGGCACCGGCGGGCACTCCCAGGCTTCGTCGGCCGTCTCCCGGCGCAAATCCTTCAACTTAGGCAAAATACCGCAGGCAAAACAGTTGTGGCGGCAGTCCACCCGCGTTTCCTGCTCCTGGCTCATCAAATAATCCTGCGTCAGGAACTTCTTCGTTACGGCGATATCGATATGCTCCCAGGGGAAAATCTCGTCAATCGGGCGGCGGCGGTGCGTATAAAAGGTCGGGTCTAATCCCATTTCAGCCAGCGCTTCATTCCAGGCGTCCTCAGCGTAATGCTCCATCCAGGCGTCAAACTTGGCCCCTTTGCGCCAGGCCAATTCTACGACTTCGGCAATTCGCCGGTCGCCCCGGCTCAGGAAACCTTCAAACACCGATTCTTTGGGATCATTCCAGCGCAGCCGGAGACCAGAGCCACGCAGGCTTCCTTTTAAGCGGTTCAACTTGGCATAAATATCATCCATCTCGCCCATCGGCTCCCATTGGAATGGCGTATGCGGCTTGGGGATGAAGGTACTGACGCCTATGTTGACGCTGGCTTTCTGACCATGATATTCGCGCCCCACAAATAACACTTGCCGCGCCAGATCAATAATCGCTTCCACATCGGCCATCTCTTCCATCGGATGGCCGACCATGAAATACAGTTTGATGGTACGCCAGTTGCGCTTGTAAATCTCCCGCGCTGTTTCCAGCAGTTCCTCATCGGTGACATATTTGTTGATCGTGCTGCGCATCTTCTCCGTGGCTGCTTCCGGGGCCAGTGTGAAGCCGCCCCGTTTGCTGTCGCCCAGGTTGTCCATCAACTGCGTCGAAACGCTCTCGATTCGCAGTGACGGCAGCGAAATGTTCAATCCCAGATGGCCAAAGCGCTGGCCAATTTTTTCTGTCAGTTCCAGCACGTTGGTGTAATCGCTGGATGAAAGGGAGAGCAGCGCAATTTCTTCGTAGCCGGTGCTCTCCAAGATTTTGTCCATCGCGGCCAGCACTTCTTCAACCGGCCGTTCGCGCACCGGGCGCGTCACCATCCCGGCGTGGCAGAACCGGCAGCCCCGGGTACAGCCGCGCATAATTTCGATGGGGGCGCGGTTGTGAACGGTCTCGATAAAGGGAATGATGAAATCGGTCACCGGCGGCGGCATGACGGACACGATGGTTTTCAACACTTTGGGCGGCGCTTCGGGCATGTTGGGCGTGATAGCCTTAATCGTGCCGTCATCGTGATAGGCCACGTCGTAAAAGCGGGGCACATAGCAGCCTTCGATTTGGGCGATATAACGCAGTTGGGTTTCCCGATCCAGGTGGCGGGCAGCGCGTATCACGCCAATAATTTTGAGGATCGCTTCCTCGCCTTCACCGATAACAAACACATCAATGAAGGGCGCCATTGGTTCCGGGTTGTAGCAGGCATGACCGCCGGCCACAATCAAAGGATAGCTGGCATCCCGATCGAGTGATCGTACCGGCATTCCAGCCAAATCGATCATGTTGAGGGCATTGGTAAACAACTGCTCATAAGGCAAGGTCATGGCCAGCATGTCAAACTCGCGGATGGCATGTTTGCTCTCCAACGAGAAGAGCGGAATCTCCCGATCTCGCATGATGGCTTCCATGTCCGTCCAGGGCGCATAAACGCGTTCGGCCAACAGGTTTTGGTGTTTGTTGATGATGTCATAAAAGATCATCAAGCCCAGGTTAGACATGCCGATGTCGTAGATGTCGGGGAAGGCCAGGGCGACTTTGAAGTCAATTTCGTCCCAGTTTTTGACGATTTGGTTGTATTCGCCGCCGGTGTAACGGCCGGGTTTGGCCACCCGGGGCAGTATCCGTTCCAGTGCCAGATCAATGTGTTCGTGTGTAGGCAGCATAAATTATCCTTGCTGTATTTTTATGAATAGGATGATAATAATTCGATTATAGCAGGTTTTGCAAAATTCGGATGGGGAGTATAACCGGGGTTGGGTGGGGAAGCGAACAAGATTTTTCTTGAAAGCCACTCTTGAGAAAGTCGATGTATCCGCTCACTCCCCTGTAGGTTGAGCTTGTCGAAACTGCCCCCCTTCGACAGGCTCAGGGGCCGAGGGTGGATGATTGCAAGTCAATTTACAACCACGCAAAAACATGCTAGAATGTCAACAATTGACAAAATGTACAGAATATACAATCTTTGGAGAAAAGGGTATGGAAAAGGTAACAGGTGTAACAAATGCAAGGAACTCATTTAAGAAAATCATTAATGAGGTTCAATACCAGGGGGAAAAGTACATTGTTGAGCGACATGGGCAACCGGCCGTAGCTATTGTTCCCATCAGCATTTATGAGCGGTGGAAACAAGAACAAGAAGAATTATTGGGATTAATAACGTCTTTCCAGGAATCAAGTGGTGACAATGATCCGGATGAAATCATGGCGCAGGTATTGGCCGCACAACAAGCAATCAGAGAAAAATAGGGCAGCCCATCATGAAAGTCGTCCTTGATGCCAATGTCTTTGTCAGCGCGCTGCTCACGCAAAGAGGTAATGCCCAACAAATTTTAGATTATTGGCAGAAAAACAAGTTTGAATTACTCATCAGCCCAGATATCCTGGACGAATGTGGCTGGGTTTTGCGTTATCCACAACTTGTCCAGATTCATCGAAAAAGTGAAGCCGAAATCCAACAATTATTAAAACTTGTGGGAAAGCAAGCAACCTTGATTGAACCCACTGAAAAGTTGATGGTTGCAAACGATGAATCAGATAATCGTTATATTGAGTGTGCCATCACTGGAGGCGCGGATTATTTAGTGACAGGGGATAAGAAACATTTATTACCCATTGGTGAATACGGGGGCATCAAATTTGTTGCCCCTGCCACGTTCCTGGCAATTATGCAATTCAATCAGTTGTAATTATGCACAACATAGTTCTCAGTTTGTGCTACCAATTTGGTACGCCTTCAGTTTCATACCAGCGATAGTCACAAGCTTGACAATGATAGTAAATTTTTTGCGTATCAATTCGCAACCCAAACCTAATTCGCCCTCGCAAATACCAGGGGAGTCGTGTCTGCTCAACTTTACCCCACCCTGTTCTTTTAATGTCTGTCGCCCGACATTTTGGACATGTTCTTGAACGAGGTGGACGCGGGATCCTCAGTGCCCACCATGCTCCGGCTGCGATTAAAACCATGAGGCCTAAAATCAAGAAAGCTGGTAAATATTCTTGTATCGTCTGACTATTCATTATTCGTAATTTCGGCCCGTCCGGTCATACCGGGGCGCAAATCGAGCACGGCCGTTTCCGTCAAATCAATCATCACCGTGAAAACGGCCGCATCGCCTACTACGCCACCAGCCTGTGGCGCAATCCGGGCTACGCTGCCCTGAATAGGTTGGGTGGAATATGTCTTGAGCGTAATTTCTACCGGATCGCCCGGTTTGATCTGAGCCAGGTCACGTTCGCTCAGGTTATTGGTGTGGAATTGCAGGTTGGCCGTATCCAGCAAGGTAACAATCGGCGTCCCCGCACCGACAAATGCGCCGGCCGCCACATCCACTGTTAAAATGGTACCGTCCCAGGGGGCGGTCAACTGCGCTTCAGCCAGGGCATCTTGTGCTTGTTCCAACGCGATCTGGCTTTGCTGCAAGGACAGTTCCGCCTGTTCTACGTTAAGGCGGGCAGTAGTAATATCTTTCTCTTTGGGGCCAGTGGTGGCCAGTTCCAGTGACTGTTGGGCACTGACCACACCGGCTTGAGCGGACACGGCCGTATCATTATTCAACCCCGCCGCCGCCAAATTATACTGGGCGCGGGCCACTTCCAGGTTTTCCTGAGCATATTGCAAGCCGCGCGTCGCCCCATCCCGCTCTGCCTCCATTTGTTTGCGGAGCGGAATACCGGTGCAGGGGACAAATGTTCCATCCTGCCCCGGCAAACAGGAGGGATCGGCCATAAACGTCTCCCACTCCCGGCCGGGGTCAAAAGCCGTATCGTACGCTTTTTGGGCATCGGTCAGATTGCGTTCAGCCTGCTCCAGGTTGATGCGGGCTGAGGTGAGGCTGTTGCCGGCGGAGGCATCGGACGTCTGGGCATTTTCCAGGGCTGTTTCGGCGGCAGCCAGATTGGCTTCAGCCAGGGCGACGGCCGTTTCATCCGGCTCCCAATTTTCCAAATCAGCCAGCGTCAACTGGGCCTGGTTCAGGCTGATCTCAGCCTGGGCCACCTGCAATTCAGCATTGGTCACCGCTTCGCGCAGATTGGTATCATCCAATGTGGCAATGGGATCACCTTCGGCAACCGTGTCGCCCGGTTGGACATGCAGTTCCAGGAGACGGCCGTTGCTGTTAAACCCCAATGCCAGCGCCGGATTGACGGCCACTAACTGGCCATCGGCCAGGACCGTTGTGCTGTTTTGCGCTGGACGAGTGGGACGGGGTGTGGCGGTGGCGCCGGTTTCAGCAGCGGCCGTTGCCGTTGCCGCCATGCCCGCAAAATCAGCCTGCCGGCAGCCAATCAAAAGGAAAACCAATAGTAAAAGTGGTAAGAAATGCTTTGTTTTCATGTTGATATATCCGTGAAACGTGATGCGTGAACCGTGAAAAGATGTCACGCATTACGCTTCCTACATTCGTAAAATCTCTACCGCCCGCTTTTTGACAATGCGACGGGCTGAAAATGCTGCGCCCAGGATGCTGGCCAGGACGACCATAATCACAATAAAAGGCATGACTGTTGTGTCTACAGCAAAAATCATCGGCCTCTCTTGCAGGGCGCGCTGCCCCCAGAAGGAAACGTAGCCCATCGTCGCCCCGGCGGCAATCCCGGCCAGCGCCGCGCCCAACGTCATCGCAATCGCTTCCACAATCAACATGCCGGTCAGCTCACGGCGGCGCATCCCCATCGCCTTCATCATACCGATTTCGATACGGCGGGCGTAGATGGTGACGTAAATAACAGCGAAGACCCCGAAAACGGCCGTTGTAAACGAAATTACCGTCAAAATCAGCAAAAAGATGCGTTGGGTCGCCTGCGCCCGCTCGTTCATCTCCAACTCGGTCTCATAAAATCGCGTCCACATATTATAGGTCGTGCCGAATCGCTCCCCGACTTCGCGGGAGACATTCTCGGCGACGGCGTCTGGCGTCAGCGTCGCCAGCACCTGGTCGAAAACCGGCTGGTCGAGCGGCGGCAGGGGCTTGTTTAATTCCGTCGTCAACTGGCGGAAGGCGTCCAGTGATACCAGAATATCGCTGCTGTTTTGCGCCCGCGTACGGCTGCGGACGATTTCGCTAAAGCCGGGAATGCGGCGGGCAATTCCCACAATGCGGACGGTCATGACGTTATCCTGCCCTTCGCCTCTGAGTTTGATGCTGTCTCCCAGAGAAACGGCCAGGTATTCGGCCAGCCCTTCGCTGATGACGACGGTTCCCGGCTCTTCCAAAATGCGGTCCAATGATTCAAATCCGCCCGCCGAAAACTCCATCATGTTAGTGAAGAGAACGTTGTTGAGACGGCCGTCTATTCCCCGCGCAGTCACACTGGCCGAACGCATCCCGACCGGGTCGGAAGCGCGGCTGAAATAACGATATGTCAATCCCACTGATTGGTCGATGCCGGGAACAGCCGGTAAATCCCTGGTTAAAAAGCTTGGTTTAAGGCGGGAAGATTCCGGATCGTCCGGCTCGTTCCAGCGCTGGAACACCCGAATTGAGGCCGGTGCGCCTATGTTAAGGCGGGCGCTGGTCTCAAAATTGGCGTTTTCCAGCGCCATTTGCGTGGCTAAAAAGCTGGGCAGGACGCCGCTGAATAAAACCAGCAGCGAGATGAGCGTGTTTCGCTGTGAGCCGCGCCCCACGTTGCGCCGGGCAAAGTAGGTAACGCGAGGGAACACACCCCGCATGGCCAGCAGAACCAGCCGTTCAAAGGGAACGGTGGTGATGAAAAACATCAAGCCCAATCCCAAAACGAGCAGCCCCAACGCCAACAAAATGAAGGAGACTTGTAAGGCCGGGCCGCCAAAGGTTTCGACTGTCTGGAATCCGGCGATGAGGACAAATATGAACATTAATCCCAGGCCGGAGAAGAATAAACGGCCGTTCGGACTCCGTTCTCGTAACTTTGCCAAATCTTCCAACTGGATGTTGTCGGCCACGCCGGGATTGATGGCGTGCATGACCTTGGTATTGGCGGCAGCCTGGGCCGGTTTGATGCTGCTGATGATGAGAACCACGAAGGCCGAGATGATGGCGGGGAGAACGGCCGTTAGCGATACCCTCGGCGTCAACGGCGACGACACACCTGCCTCAAACATCTGGCTTTGGATGAGGGGCACAGCAATGTACTGCGTGATCAGTTGACCCAGAACCACCCCCAAGCCGATACCAATCGCCCCAATCACCAGCACCTCGGATATAACAAGAGTGAACAAGAAATTGCGCTGGCCACCCAAGATGCGCAGGACAGCCATATCCCGTCGCTGTTCCTGTACATTGGTCATCACCAGCGTATGCACCAGCAGGCCAACCACGCCCAGCGAGGTCAGGCCGTAAATATTAATCAGCGCCATTGCCGCCAAAAAACCCTGCGCCGATTCGTCCAGAAACGTCGCCTTATCCATCGCATACGTATATTCGTCGCCCAGCCGGGACTGGACGGCGCGGGCAATGTTGCGCATTCGCAGGGCGGCAGTTTCGGCATTGTTGGTTTCGTATAGGGCCGGGTCTACGGTGGCGATGAGGGTTTGCGCCTGGCCGGGCAAGTTGAGCCACGCCTGCACGTCGGCCAAATCGACAATTAACCCGGTACGCATATCGCTGCCGGTCACGCCATCTTGCCGCACGATGCTGCTGATGGTGAAGCGCTGGGCGGCGCGGCGCTCACTGACGCCGACGGTGTTAGGCTTGCCTTCTTCGCGGGGCAAAGGGAAGCTGTAGGAAACGTCCAGCACGTCGCCAACGCTCAAATTGTAATTAAACGCGGTGTCTTCCAGGATGGCGGCCTGGTTGTTCCCCAATGTGTAAGTTCCGGTCACCACGTCGATGAAACCAACGTCGTCCTGGATGGGATCGAGGGCCAGCATGGTGCCGTGCCCTATCTCGCCCCCTATATTGAATTCGATGTCGGTTTGGAAGCGGGGGTAAACGGCCGTAATCTGCCCATCCACCCCCATCATCGCCGCCGCCGCTTCATCAACCTGAATAAACGGCTGCGGACTGGTATCGATTTTGCTGACCGCCAAATCATACCGCCCCGATGCGCTGGCAATCAAATCCACATTCGACTGGCGCATCGTTTCCACGGTCGCGCTCATCGTTACAATCAGCCCCGTGCTAACCAGCAGCGAGAGAATCATGAGGATGGTGCGAACTTTGCGCCGCGAGAAATTTTTGAGTACGTATTTTAGAATCATAATGATTTTCGATTGACGATTGACGATTATTAACGTGTCTTAATCGTCAATCGTTAATCTACAATTGTCACTCCCCCAAAATCTTCCCATCTCGCAGATCGATCACCCGTTTGGCATACTTAGCCATGCGCGGATCGTGGGTGACGAAAACGATGGTCATGCCATCCTTGTTGAGCTGCGTGGCGATTTCCATGATGGCAAACCCTGTTTCCGAATCCAGGTCGCCGGTCATTTCGTCGGCAATGAGGATGGGCGGATCGTTGGCCAGGGCACGGGCGATAGCCACCCGCTGCTGCTGGCCGCCAGATAGTTCACTGGGGTAATGGTGCGCCCGATCGCCCAATCCAACCCGTTCCAACAGAGCGGCAGCCTGTTCTTTGCGTTCGCGCCGTCCTACTTTAGCCAACACCATAGGCGCTTCCACATTTTCCTGAGCGGTGAAGTTGGCCAGCAGATTGTAATTTTGGAAGACAAAGCCCATTTTGTTGAGGCGTAGTTGGGCCAGTTCGTTCTCATTGAGAGAAATAATGTTTTTGTTGTCGACAATGACGTGGCCCCGGCTGGCATCATCCAGCCCCCCGATAATGTTGAGTAGTGTTGTTTTGCCTGAGCCGCTGGGTCCCATAAGGCAAACAAATTCACCAGGGTGGATTTCTAGAGAGACGCCGCGTAGGGCCGGGACGGCTTCTTTTCCCATCAAATAAGATTTATGGACATCGTCCACGATGATGATTGGTTCAGACATAGATGACTCCAGTTGGAAAATGAATCAAACCAGGTTTTTATGATACCTGATTTGGGCAGTGGCTGCATGACTGTTTTGTAACAATTGGGTAACAATCACCCAAGCTTTTAGGCAAGGGCAGTTTTTAACCTGTGCATTTTGAGCGGAAAAAACTGCGCTTGCTTGAGAGGAATCGTTTTCTTTATTGAAAAGTTATTTGTAAACGACTCCTTAACACCGCTACGGCCGTTCCTATGACAGCACGTGAAACATTACGGAATCAGGGGGTAATTGGTTGCCGTTAAAGGATAATGGGGGAATTGGGGTCTGTGCAAAGGGCGAGAATGGTATGGGCAACGGCCGTTGCCTCCGCCGGCTCATCAACGACAACAGCATGAACCCGGATGCCTAATTCAGCAAATTCGCGGGCACATTCACGGGTAAACCCGACAACACCCGCTTTGCTGGCCGCATAAGCTGCATGATTGGCCAATGACCCGGCCACACCGGCTTTCGAGGCAATATTGATGATAATTCCACCTTGTTCCTGATTCTCCTCAGCCTGATTCCTGTCAGCCATGACACGCCCCACAAGCTGGCTCATAAAAAATGTGCCCTTCAGATTCACGTCCATCACCCGCTGCCACTCAAATTCATCCGTTTTGAGAATGGAAGAGCCGGGTTTGATGGCCGCGTTGTTGACGAGGATATCCACGCGTCCCCATTCGCGCCGCGTGGAATCGATCAGGTGAGAGCATTGGAATTTATTGGAAATATCAGCCATGATGCCCACCGCTTCCCCACCGGCCTGGCGAATCGCTGTCGCCGTTCGTTCGGCGCGATCAGGATTCATGTCGTTGACAACGACTTGTGCCCCAGCCCCAGCTAACGTTTTGGCGATCAACGCGCCAAGACCCTGGCCGGCGCCGGTAACGATTACAATTTTGCCCAGCAAGGAAGCATGAACAGAATTTTCAATCATTTTGTCAATTTAGGAGATAGGCATGGCGAATCGTGGAGGGCGTTAAGTGAAACTTAAAATAACCGGCGCGACTCATCGGCTGTAAAGAAAAAACAATAATACCGGTTGTAGCGGGATTGTATGTCTCCAATAAGCAAAAAAAGGAGTCATCTAATCCCATTTGGTAAAAATAGGGGGCGCTTCGGTACGTTCTAATGCCCATGCGGACATTATATTTGTCGTTGTCAGCCGGTAAAAAGTCCAATGCCAGGGGAATCGCCCCTTTACCTGCCTGCCGGTAACCTTGAAGGGCCATTGCTGACAGTATAATGTGCTTGGCTGTAAAGAGATCGTCGAATATTTTTTCTACAATCATGCTGCTATTTTATGACAAGCATCATATTGGGCAAGTATTTTTAAGCAATTCAGGACTTAAGATGGATATCTGGCTCCGCCAACCCTGCCAGCCATTTTCGTGCCGAACGGGGGGAACGTAATCGAATGACGTTCATATGAGCATAATCCGGTTGGCTGAAAAGCTGGGGATACTCGCGGCGGCGCGACCACTGTTTTTTGAGCGCCCAGATGAACAGCGAGTCGCGGCTGAAAAACTGGCCGCGCCACGTTTCTTGATTCGTGCCCCATAGCAGTTCGCGACGAGCGGAACGCCGTACAGCCCGCCAAAACAAACGCCACATGATGATATACAGGGAATAATCGAGCCAAACCAGCGTTTGGGCACGCTGCCAAATGAGATGGCGTACTTTGCTGTAATTGCCGTCAATGACCCATTTATCGGTTTCAATGACTTGAGTAACTTTTTGCTGAAATACGGCCGTTTCCGCCGGTGTCCAGTTTGGTTCCCAATGCAGCGCATCTAATTCCGTATGCGGCAAGTAAAGACGCCGACCCAACTGCTGCGCCAGTGTCGTCTTGCCTGACCCGGTATTACCCACAACAACAATGCGCTCCCCAATCATAATTATCTCAACCTTTTTAGAAAGACGAGTTCAAATGGATTCTATTTCTGAATAAGGGGTATCTAACTTTTCAATCTGCAAAACGGCCATCTGATCATGCTTTCAGGACGGATTTCCTATTACTTTCCCTTACCTGTAACGCAAATTGTAACAGTTGCTGCTTAACCTAAAAACAGGTAGGAAAAGACTAATCCCTTTTCTTTTTTAACATCAACAGTTCTAAGGAGCTGGCTAATGTCAATCAATAACTCACATATGAAGACGCAAGTAGCATTGAAAGTACAACGGAGGTACACGAACCATGTTAAGACAAATGTTAGCCAGTCACCCCGACTGGGCGGAAATTAACGCCCAGCAATGGTTTCTGATCTTACTAATCAATCCCCAGTTATTTTACGACGGGACAGCGCTCAAGGCAGAGATACCAGAGCCGGAGCGCCACGCCCTAGTGGAAAAGGCGAAGGATAGTATTGGATTGCTGTTGGACGGCGGGGTATTCAGGGACTTTATCGTAGACGAGCTGAGTTTAGACACATTGAATTTAGCCGACCATACTCCATAATCCGAAAACTTTGTCAGCTAAAACAGATCATGTCCAACTGGCCTTTTCCCTATCGGATAAAAAGACTGGATGTAATGACTTCTTGGTCAATACGTAAGCACATTCAAAACCCATAGAAGGGTGTTTTAACTGTAATCCATCTGAAAAGAGAAAGAAAACGCAATATTTTCGGGTATATATCTGCGTGCTTGGGCACTTGAAATAGCTAAACCTTCCCTCAATACAGCTAGACCTCAAATAATTCTGACAAAGCAGCCGTGATTACCTCTTCAAAAACGCTAAATGGTTGGGCGCCAGAAAAGACACGGCCGTTCACATCAAACGTCGGTTGGCTAAATATGCCCCATTGACGGCGAATCTCATCCAGTTTTTGCACTTCAGCCAGGCTGCCCGGGCTATCGTAACATGCCTCAAATGTGGCTTGATCAGCACCAATGGCAACGGCCGTTTGCACATAATAATCCCGGTCAGCATTCCACAAGTCCCGCTGGTTTTCAAACAAAAGATGATGCGCATCCCAAAACGCTGCTTCGCTTTGCTGCCCCACACAATGGGCGGCAATCGTCGAATAAACGCTGGGAGAACCATGATTAAGGACTGGCCAAAAAACGACCTTGACCAATCCAGTTTCTACATAATTGGCCATGATGTCCGGTTCAGTTCCTAACACGTAGGAACGGCAGCCCGGTCAAAGGAAATCGGAAAAATCAATTAACGTGACCGGTGCGTCGGCTGCTCCATGGAAGAACGCACCTTCCTGGGTACGGCCGTATACCACCGCTACCTCTGCCACTTCCGTTGGGGCAGGTTCGGTAGGCGGCAGGGGAGTCGGTCCAGATTGCGCCGGTTCGTCTGTCGGTGCGGGGGGGGTGGTCGGCACGGGAACCGGTGCAGCCATTTCAGTCACAACCGTTGCTGTGGGGGGAACGGCCGTTGGTTCAAACGTTGGCTCTACGGCCGTTTCCGCCGCACAAGCCGCCAGTAAGAACAACAGGATAACAAGGATGATTCGTCTCATACCCTTGATTATACCGGTCAAATTTGTGAGCGAGCTTACAAAAGGATTAAGAAACGGCCGTTGATTTTTGCCCCACGTGGATAGCAATCGTGCCAAACATGAACAGTTTATATTGAATATTGGTGAACCCGGTTTGGCGCATAATTTCCACAACCGTATCCGGGTCTTTGAACTGCTGCGTGCTGTCGGGCAGGTAACGATACGCCTCAGCTTCGCCGCTGATGAGCCGGCCCAGGAGGGGAATGACTATGTTGAGGTGGATGAGGATGAACGGCCGTAACAAATTCCGTTTCGGCGGGCTGGATTCCAAGACAACCACATGACCGCCCGGTTTGGTCACCCGCATCTGCTCGGCAAACGCGCCGGGCACGTCAATCACGTTGCGCATCAAAAAGCCAGATGTGACCGCATCAAAATAATCATCGGGGAAGGGCAGCGCCAGTGTGTCTGAGGCAACCCATTGAATCGTTTGACGCTCTGGATGAAGCTTGCCGGCCTGCATCATCTCGATGGTAAAATCACCGCCGACAGCCTGAATACCGGGCTGCTGCTTTAGCCCCTCCAGAGCAATATCGCCGGTGCCGGTAGCGATGTCCAGGAGACGGCCGTTCACCGGCAAACGCGCCTGTTCAATCACATAGTGTCGCCATTTAACATCCTGGCCACCAGTCATCAACCGGTTCATCAAATCATACCGCCCGGCGATACGGGCAAACATATTTTGCACGTATTGGGCGCGTTCAGTTCCTTCTAAATGAGCCATGTGTAAAACATGACACTCGACACTTGACACGTGACACAC
Source organism: Promineifilaceae bacterium (SeqCode) (assembly GCA_050301775.1). Taxonomy (GTDB): domain Bacteria; phylum Chloroflexota; class Anaerolineae; order Promineifilales; family Promineifilaceae; genus JACKCC01. The sequence continues at coordinate 10,682 of JBNKZT010000057.1, read as the reverse complement.
TTGAATTTGTGTCAGGTATCAAGTGTCATGTGTCATGAAGGATTCTCCTCTTCCGTTTCTTCGTTTTCTGGGGGCAGCAGCACCTCGCGAGCCTTGCTGGTGCCGGTGGGCGGGCCAATGATGCCCTGCTCTTCCATCGCATCAATCATGCGCGCCGCGCGGGTGTAGCCGATGCGGAAGCGGCGCTGCAGCAGCGAGGTTGAGGCTTTGCGTAACTGCCGCACCAGGGCAATCGCTTCCGGCAGCATCTCATCTTTGTCCTGTGTATCCTCAACCACTCGCTGCAATTCTTCCCACAATGGTTGTTGGGAGGTGGACGTTAGGGGTTGACTGCTGACTGTTGGTTGTTCCTCGCCCTCTGTTTTTTGTGGGATGTTGACAATGGGACGTGTCGGGGCGTCATGGGTTAAGGTTTCACTGGTTGGCGGTGGAGGGGGGGATGGGGTTGGTGATGATGGGGATACGGCCGTGTTCCCATCACCTTCTACCTCTTCCCGTTTACGACTGGGCCGGGTAGGCGGCGGCAGCGTCTCCGAAGAAGGCGGAGCTTGCTGCGCAGCCACAGCATCAGCACGTGACATCCTGCTTTCCTCTGCCGGAACCAGATTAAAACGCCGCGCCTGTTGCCAATAAGCAATCAGTTTGCTCAATTCACCATCGCTCACAAAACAGCCTTGCAGCCGCACCGGCGCTGCCGCATCTGGGCTTTGGAAGAGCATATCGCCCTGCCCCAGCAGCCGTTCCGCACCGGTCGTATCCAAAATGACCCGGCTGTCGGTACTAGAAGCCACCGCAAAGGCAATACGGGCCGGGAAGTTGGCCTTGATAATACCGGTGACCACATCCACCGACGGCCGTTGCGTGGCGATGACCATGTGAATCCCCGTCGCCCGCGCCATCTGCGCCAGCCGGGTAATGCCTCGCTCCGTCTCTTCCGGCGACAGCATCATCAAATCAGCCAACTCATCAATAATAATGACGATAAACGGCAGTGAATCGGCCTTCTGGCCTTTGATCTTTTGGTTGTAATCATTAATGTTGCGCGCACCAATCTCAGCAAACGCCTTATACCGATTATCCATCTCGCGCATCGCCCATTGCAGCGTTCCGATAACCCGGTCCATCTCGACCACAACCGGGGCGGCCAGATGGGGAATGCCGTTATAACCGGTTAACTCGACCCGTTTGGGGTCAACCATAACCAGTTTGAGCTGTTCCGGCGTATTTTGCAGCAACAGCCCGGCAATAATGCTGTTAACCATCACCGATTTACCAGAACCCGTCGTCCCGGCAATGAGTACATGCGGCATACCGGCCAAATCAGCCGCGACGGCTTTACCGGCTACGTTCTGCCCCAGCCCAACCCGCAGTGGCGATTTAATTTTGCGGTATTCGGCCGATTCCATCACATCCCGCAGGGAAACGAGCGATTTTTTGACATTGGGCACTTCGATACCCACATAGCCCTTGCCGGGAACGGGCGCCTGGATGCGAATGGTTTGTGCCGCCAGTGCCAGCGCCAAATCATCAGCCAGGCTGGCGATTTTGCCCACCTTGACTTTGGTGCGTTTGCCGCTGCGCATTTCAATGAACATCGGCTCCACGCCATATTGGGTGATGGACGGCCCCTGATTGATTTCGACAACAGTAACCGGTGCGCCAAAGCTTTCCAGCGTGTGTTCGATGATTTCAACTTGTTCGCGGATGGATGCGCTGTTCAAATCTTGATCGCTGCCCGATTCCAGCATGTCGGCCACAGGGGGCAGTTTCCAATTTTGCCCCCGGCTCATATTGCCCAGAAAAACGGGGCTGGCAATGGTGGGCTGCTCCGCTGGCGGGGGTGGTGTTTCTTTCTTTTGACGGCGGGATCGGGTCGGTTTTTCGGCCGGCGATTCCGGTTTTGCCGCGTTTTCAGAATCGAGAACCGGTAACGGGGGCTGCACGGCGCGGCGCGGTTCGACGGCCGTTTCCCGCACCGGTGCATTCCGTGGCGCTCTGCCTGGATTAATCGCAATTTCCCGATCGGCCAAAGCCGGCCGATTATCCGCAGTTTGCGGCCGCCAATTGGCAACGCTCGCCAAAAACTGGCCCAAATCAGCCCGGGTAACGCCAGTCATCAAAATCGTTGCAATGATACCGACAATAACCAGTGTAAAAATCGTTCCTAAATTGCCGATGGACAGCACCAGTCCGTAAACAATCAGTCCGCCCACGTAACCGCCGCCGGTTTGGGCGCGGGCAATCGACCATACATCAAAGTAGACGTTGTTGCCCATTAAAATGACCAGTGTGGCCAACGCTTCAACCACCACAAAAAATAGGCCAAACCCGAACAAGCGATAGGCGGGCAGTTCCGGCTCCTGTTCCATGCCCCACAGCACCCAATACAAACCAAAAGCGCCGGAGAAGACAGGAACCAGAAAGCCCCCCCAGCCAAACGTGCGCCACAAAAGGCTGGATAGGGCGCTGGTCAATTGTCCCTGGTTGGGTGAGAGGAGGCTGAGAACGACAACGGCCGTTATAAAAATAATCCCAATTCCTCCCATCAACGCCTTTTGCTGCAAATTCAGGCGGATATTGGCTTTAGGTGCTTGTCGTGAACGGGAAGTGCTGCGCTTGCGCGACGACGAAGACCGGCTTGAACTCGTCCCGCCCCGCGTCGATTTTGACCCGCTTGTGCGTTTGCGGGTGCTCGTCTTGCGGCTGCTGGTACGTGCGTCAGTCTTGCGGGCAGTGCTTTTTTTTCGGCTGGTGGTTGTTTTCTTCTTAGCCATAGCTCAGATGTTCCTATGCGCATTATAGCACGGAAGATTCCATCCGGCAGGAACGCGCTCGATCTTTTCCGCTCATGAATTATTAACTTGACGAACAGTCGGAAATCAATTAACCTAATGAACGTTAGGTAATTTTCAAATATTTCTAAAAGTTGAGAAATTTCAATATTTAGGTTTCAAAAAGGAGAAAGAAAATGAAATCAAGAAAAAGTTTACTACCCGTTTTACTCGTGATGATGCTTTTCGCCGTGCTGGCAGCCTGCTCAACCGCAGCCCCGGCCGAAGAAGCTGAACAACCCGAAGCTGTTGAGCCAACAGCAGAAGCCGTGATGGAAGATCCGACAGAAGTTCCTATGGAAGCAGAAATGCCGGGAACGATTGTGGATATAGCTGTAGCTGACGGCCGTTTCGCAACTTTGGTAACGGCCGTAACCGAAGCCGGTTTAGCTGAAACATTGAGCGGCGAAGGCCCCTTCACTGTTTTTGCACCGACTGACGATGCATTTGCCGCCCTGCCCGAAGGCACAATTGAGGCCCTGCTGGAAGACCCGCAAGGTGCTTTGACAGATGTGCTGCTTTACCACGTTGTTGACGGCGCTGTTATGGCCGAGACCGTTGTAACGTTGGATTCGGCCAAGACGGCCAGTGGTGAAAACGTGTCCATTACCGTGAATGATGATGGTGTTTTCCTCAATGACTCCGTGAAAGTTATCATCACCGACATTGCTGCCAGCAACGGTGTTATCCATGTGATTGATGGCGTGCTCTTACCGTCCAGTATGATGGCTGAAGAAGAAACGCCGGGGACGATTGTGGACATTGCTGTGGCTGACGGCCGTTTCACGACCCTGGTAACGGCTTTGACCGAGGCCAACCTGGTGGAAACATTGAGCAGCGAAGGGCCATTCACTGTATTCGCCCCCACTGATGACGCTTTTGCCGCCTTACCAGAGGGAACTATCCCGGCTTTGTTAGAAGACCCGCAAGGCGCTTTAACAGATGTGCTGCTTTATCATGTCGTAGAGGGTGCTGTTATGGCTGAGACCGTCGTTACGCTGGATTCGGCAATGACTGTTGGTGGTGAGGAAGTTTCTATCACCGTAAACGATGATGGCGTTTTCCTTAACGATTCGGTACAGGTCATTATTACCGACATCGCTGCCAGCAATGGTGTTATCCATGTGATTGATGGCGTGCTTTTGCCGCCGAGCATGATGGTTGAAGAAGAAATGCCGGGAACGATTGTAGACATCGCTGTGGCTGACGGCCGTTTTACAACCCTGGTTACGGCTTTGACCGAAGCCAACCTGGTGGAAACATTGAGCGGCGAAGGCCCCTTCACCGTATTCGCCCCCACCGATGATGCTTTTGCCGCTTTGCCTGAAGGTACTATCGCAGACCTGCTGGAAGATCCGCAAGGCGCATTAACTGACATCCTGCTCTATCACGTTGTTGATGGTGCCGTTATGGCCGAAACTGTCGTCACACTGGAATCGGCAGCTACGCTCAACGGTGCGGATGTAACCATCACTGTGAATGATGATGGTGTTTTCCTCAATGATACCGTTCAGGTCATCATTATCGATATCGTTGCCAGCAATGGCGTCATTCACGTCATCGATGGCGTGCTGCTGCCACCAGAAGGATAAGTTTAAGCAAATCTCCCTCTTTTTAAGCGCAGTTCGGTTTACGCCGGACTGCGCTTTTTCTTTGCCAAAAGATTGGACCATTTTCTCTAGGAGGCTGTCGGAGAAAGAAATTTTAGCCACGAATTGACACGAATTAACACGAATTCGGTTATATTTTCCGTGCAAATCCGTGTTAATCAGCGGCAAAACATTCCTGTTCTGGACTTTTCCGACAAGCTGCTAGCGGTCACGTCCGGCATGCTCAAAAATGGTCCAATCTTAAACTTAGGGCACTAACCGCAAAATTTCCCATCCCGAATCCTGGCGGATGTAGACAAACCGATCATGCAGGCCATCGGCACGACCGTTCCAAAACTCAATCGTCTGTGGCGCAACCCGGTAGCCGCCCCAAAAATCAGGCATCGGCACCTGGCCTTCGCCAAATTTGCGCTTGATTTCGCTCCATTTGGCCTGTAAAACAGCACGGGAGTTGACGACACCGCCCTCCTGCGCCAGCCAGGTTCCCATTTGGCTTTCGCGGCGGCGGCTGGCAAAGAAACGGAGGGAGTCGGTTGTGGGCAAGGGCACGGCCGTTCCCACCACCTTCACCTGCCTATCCAACACCAGCCAGGGAAACAACAGCGATACCTGCGGATTCTCGGCCATCTGCCGCGCCGCCAGTGTGTTGGTCGCCGAGAAAAAAACAAAGCCTGCCTTATCAAAATAACGCAGCAGCACAATCCGCGACGACACTTCACCTGTCACGGAAGCTGTTGCCAGGCTCATCGCGTTGGGATAGGGCAAATCGGCCGCCTGCGCAGCCAACAGCCACACTTCAAACTGTGCCAAAGGGTCAGGCTTAAGAGACTCGCGTTCCATCAGCTACCTATTTACCAGCGGGAGATAGATGCGGTACTCGACCAACAAATCGGCCAGCGCGATCAGGTCCGTTGTTGGACCGTCACTGGTGGCGGTGACGGTATTGCTGATGAGGCTGCGGGGCACGGCCGTTACCGCCACCTGGTACGTAAAAATCCTGGCCGAACTGCCGCCCACAACCGCCGGGTCCAATCGCAGCGTCGTGCCATTTTCCGGCAGCGCTCCCACCGCATCGGCCGCCACACAAGAAGCACTGAGGCAGGGCGCAAAGGCATAGGTCAGCCCTTCGGTGCCCGTTTTATTCTCCACGCCAATGCTGAACCCTTCACTGTTAAGCAGGTCGCCATTGGTGATGTCATCAATGATGTAATATATTCGCCCGGCCGGTTCCGACTGCCCATCCAAAACCACGGCGATGGCATTGCGGCTGGTCGTCAGCGGCGCGCCAAACTGCCCGGCGTTATGCCAGTTGACATAAAAAACCTTGTCTGTCGGCTCAGAAAGCAGCCCGGTGATAACGGCCGCATGCCATTCCCCCACATCGCTGCTCATGTCAATATCCCGCCACAGCCCGGCCAAAACCTGATTCAGTTCCGTCGTCTCCGGAAATCTTTGCGGGCAGGCGGTGCAGGCTAATCCTGTTTGGCCTTCCGGCCCAAACAGCAAGCCATTAGTGTAAGCCACAAGCTGCGTCAATGATTCATCGTAAAACGTGTAGCTGGCACTATTGAGGGTTAAGTCAAAGATGACTGCCCCATCATCACAATTACCCTGCAGACCGGCATGGTCACAAAGGCTGGCCGGCGGGTTCACCGGCAAATCACCTAAATTGATATAGGTGGGTGCAGACACTTCCTCAGCCACATAGCCCAGCGTCCCCGGCCCGATTTCGCCGCTCCAGGTAAACTGCCGCGTGGCCGGATTATAAGCCAGCCCACCGGTCGCCGAACCAGACACGTAACTTAATCCGGCGGGCAGCGTATCCGTCAGGCTGAAGGTGTGGCTGATCGCATCCAGATTATCCAGCGCGATGGTGTAAGTGATGATGTCGCCCGGCTGGGCGATGGTTGGCGCGGTTTTCGACAAAGCAGCCAAATCGGTGCCATAGGCCTTCTGTACAGCAATGGGCAGGTGCAAATCGGCTTGGCCGGGGCTGGAAAGCGTGACTGTGGCAAAAATCCAGCCCTGGGCGCCGTCAGCCTGCGCGACATTGGCGGTTATGGTTAACGATTTGCTGGCAAACGCAGCCACTGTAAAGATATTGGGCGTAACCGTCACAACCATGCCTGGCGGCGCTTGCACACTGGCCGTCCATTGGGTGGAGGCGGTGAGGGTGCTGCGAAATGTGCGTGTCCAGCCGCAGCTTGACAGGCAGTTGCTGTTAGCCATACTGGGCAAATTCAACGTCTTGGGGTCGCCGGACAGTGCCGGATTGGCCGCCTCGTAGTTGGCCTTGGTTTCGTCCAGCACCAGTCCAGCACGGACGGCCTGGGCCAGATCAACCCGGCCGGCTCCCCGGTCGAATGGGTCGGCCGGGCTGCTGCCGTTTTCTTTGGTGAGGGTGGTAACGGCCGTCATCATCATCGCCGACCGCACCTCATCCGGTGACCAGGCAGGGTGCGCGGCCATGAGCAGCGCCGCCGCCCCGGCCATATGCGGCGCAGCCATGGACGTCCCGCTGTCCAACCCATATTCGGGCGGCGGCGGCAGGCCATCGGTGTTGATCGCCGCCAGCACATCCACACCCGGCGCAACAATGTCCGGCTTGATGACATCGAAGGCCGTGTTGGGGCCGCGCGAGCTGAATCCCGCTATCACATCGCCGTTGGCGGCCGCCAAATCGAGCGTCGTTCCGGCAATTGTCGCCGTGTGGCCGCTGCCAGCGGCCAACCAGTTCTTCAACACAACCCCATCGGAATAGCCAATGTGGACCGCCGGTAAATAATGAGCATCGGCATTGACCACCTCGCCCGCATCGGCGTTGGCCAACACCAGGCCACCGGCCCCGCCCAATTTCACGTTAGCCCCTTTATCCACACGGGCAACAATACCCCGATCACAGATGACAATTTCGCCGTGCGTCCAGGTATTGGCCGGGAACGGATTCTGGCACAGCGCGTCGCCAAAATCACCGGCGTAGACAATAGGCGCAGGGCCGTAACTGCTGGTAACACTTTTGCCGCTGATGGGAGGCAGGGTTCCATTGCTGCCGGTCAAATTAGTCAGGCCGTTTTGAAACATGCGGTTGTGGGTGCTGGCGCCTACCGTGGCTACCCAGGGGCTTTGATGGGACAGCGTGCTGGCGCCTGGCCCGCTGTTACCGGCCGCCGCCGAGATAAAAATTCCGGCCTCGTTGGCGGCCAGAAAGGCCAGTTCGACGGCGTCGTTGTAGGGATCGTCGCCGCCAGAGATAGAGTAGTTGATGACATCTACGCCGTCGGCAATGGCCTGGTTAACGGCCGCTAACAGTGCCGAACCGGGGCAAGAACTAATACAGGCATCGTAAGCGATGATGTTGGCGTGAGGCGCAACACCGGAGATGGTCGCTTCATAATTGTAACCCGTGGCCGTGTTTAACGTAGCCGTGATCACGTTACCGGCCGCAGTGGAAGCCGTATGGCTGCCATGTCCCTGGCTGTCTTCTGGACCATCATTTTCGGCACTAATGGCATCGGCAAAATCCCACATGCCAATGAGTTTGTCATTGCAAGCGTACTGCGGCAGGTAGTTAACATGGACGGGATTACACCAGCCACGATAGACGCCCGTCCCTAGCGGATTGGTATGATCGTAGCCGTCGCCGCCAATATCGGCGAAGGAAGGATGGTCGATGTTGATGCCGGTGTCGATGATGCCGATGATGATGCCTTCGCCCTTATTTTGGATAGCCGGCACACCATCCCAGATGGCCGGCGCGCCAATCCAGGTTGGCCCGGCGTCGGTGAGCGGTTCATAGATTTGTTCGCGCTGGATGGCGGCGATGCCGGGTAAAGCGGCCAGTTGGGAGGCCTCGAAGCCGTCGAGTTCCAGGGCCAGCCCGTTGTAGGCGTAGGTGTATTGGAAAAGAATGTCAGGGGAGCGGCCGAGAGTTTGGGTAACGGCCGTTACCATTTCATCTTGTTTATTTACCAAATATTTCTCATAAGCGACACTGGTTGGCGCTGTCACGTCCAGCTTACGGACACCGTTAAGAGCCGGACTGGTAGCCGTTAATCCATCAATCCCGCCGCGATAGGTGGCGACGGGTTCGTCTTGTAATTGGATGATGTAAACGGCCGTGCCCGTGGCCAACTCCTGCGGCGCAACCAATATTGGTTCCAGCGGTTGAGTCGGCTTTTTATCCGGCGGCTGGGCGCTGACGGTAAGGGTGATGAGGGTGATGAGAAGTAGTACGGCCGTAATCCGGCCAAAGTGAATCCAACGCATGACAAACTCCATTTTTTGGGATTGGAGCGCAGACAATCTTGCCTGCCTGTGCTTCCAGACTACTGTTAGCATGATACCAGATTTTTACCGGACGGAGGGAATTTGTGGGGTGACCGCCCTCGTTTCGTCCACAGCGTAGGGGCAGTTTGTTTGCACCCGTCAAAGCGAACGTCCATGTCCTGGTCATTGGTCTGATTACGTGGGCGATTGTATCGTTATCACGGTAGTTGCTTGCACCTGACCGCCCGCTATAATCATGAGCCGTCATCGGTAACAGATTTTCCTGTCACCAATTGGAGTAAATATATGATTTTTAATCAAAAAACAAAAAGGCTAATAGTCTCATTGACCTTCATATTTATCATGGGTCTTATTGGCTGTTCCTCGACTGAAGGGCCGGGCAGCACCAGCGAATCGGTAGCAGTGGCCGCAACGGCAACGGCCACGGCCGTACCGACTGAACCGGCTACCCTGCCACCAGCCATTATCGTTGAGCTGCCCTCCAGGACACCCATTCCGGCAACCGACACGCCTATTCCCACCGACACACCAACAGCCATACCTGTTACGGATACGCCAACGGCCGTACCGCCAACGAATACGGCCGTGTACGTCGCCCCGCCGCCCACCGCAGTTCCGCCAACCAATACGGCCGTGCCGCCTACCGCTGCGCCACAAATTGGCGCGAATGGTTTGGTTGCCTCCCATTTTGCCTTGCAAGATCGTTCCTCCTACACGGTCAACGGCTCCATTTGGTTCGAGTTCGACCTCTCCAACACAACTGGCGGCGAAGTGCCCTACAACGCCCTGGGCGTTATGCCCAAGAAAAATGGCAGTGACCGTTTTGACTGGTACCAGCAGACTTATGGTGGTCAAAATTCAACGATAAAGTCAGGGGGGTTGTCTTGGGCAGACCACATCGAACTGCCAGAGACAGGTAATTACACGTTACGACTGGTCATTTGTTTTGATGGGTTTGATAAATGTTTGACCGGCAATGGTACCTGGCACACGGTGTCTAACGAAATTTCAATTACGATCAACTAGTGCTCAGTCACACATGAAATGAGTTTTCAGATTGGTTCAATCTCCGAGATTGAACCAATCTAAACCCTTAAAAGCTGCTAACGGCTAATTATCCTGCTTCGCCCTGGATGGTCACAACCAGCCTTCGCCCCCGTGCCCGATTGCGGTGTTCACACAAGTAGATACCCTGCCACGTGCCCAGGTGGAAACGGCCGTTCCTGATTGGCACGGTCACACTGCTGCCCAGCAGCACCGCTTTGATATGCGCCGGCATATCATCCGGCCCTTCGTAGGTGTGGATAAAGTAAGGTGCATCTTCGGGAACCGACCGGTTAAAGTAAGATTCCATGTCCTGCCGTACCGTCGGATCGGCATTTTCATTGAGCGCCAGCGAAGCCGACGTGTGTTGGATGAAAATATGGGCCAGACCAACGGTAAACTCCCCAATTTCGGGTATTTGGCCCAAAATTTCCCGCGTGACCAGATGGAACCCGCGCGGCTTTGGTGATAGTGTGATCTCTTTTTGCAGCCAACTCATCATTCACTCTCCAGACCCACCCAAACAGTGGTGAGCCAAACATTGTCTCCGCCATCGATTAATGGCAGACGCACACCCGTTGCTGGATCGTATAAACCAATCTCGATTTGGTAACTGCCATTGGGCGCCTGGGCGTCGATGGGGATGGCGTAGCTGTCCACAATGACTTCACCGCTGCGCCAGGTGGTGGTGGGGCGGCTGTTGTTGACCGGCTCGTTGTCCTGCTGGCCCCAGAGGAAATTGTCGTTGTTGATATTGTAAACTTCGCCCAGCAGATGGGTAAAGACCTTGTATTTCTGGCCAACTGGCTGCTGCGCCTGCCAGTACAGGGTGAGATAAACGATGCCGCCCGGCTGCGGCGATTCGGTTTCCACTTCGTAACCCAACAGGTGAATGCCATTGGCAAAACCT
>JBNKZT010000056.1:0-23392 GCA_050301775.1 Promineifilaceae bacterium (SeqCode) | reverse complement strand
CAGGGAAACGGCCGTTTGCTAGAATCCATCCACCCTAGCCGCCCCCTTCGTCTAGCGGCCTAGGACGCGGCCCTCTCAAGGCCGAAACAGGGGTTCGAGTCCCCTAGGGGGCATCAAAAAAGACCTGATTTTCAGGTCTTTTTGCTTCTAACGCTTAAAGTGTGGCGATTGCGGGTTGGCGCAACCACCGCCGATGATTATACTGCACGCGGTTATAAAGTAACATGATAGTGATGAAAAAGTTGAATCAAGGGATGAAACTTCTCCGCATTTACAGATATTCACAAATTTCTTCGACAGAGCTGTTAAATTGACACAAAGTGGAACGCCCAAACGCAACCAGCCAGACCAGGTAAATGAGGAGGAAGAGCCGCTCTTGTAAACCGCTCCATCCAACCCAAAGAGCCGCCGGAAGCAGGATGAACAACCCCAACAGCATCGCTCCAGTCACGAGAGAAAACCAGACGAAACGGCCGTATCTCTCCCCCTGGTTCCGGTAAACGGCCGTTAGCCACGGCGTCAAAGCGGCAAATAACAACAGCGCTGTACCAAAAAGGTGGTGGATCATCCCTGTTGGGGACGCGCCGGCAATGGGACAGCCGGGATCGCAGTGGAACAGTCCCGCCCCGACAAGACTGATACCGGTGAGGATGAGGAGAACGGCCGTTGCCACGCCCAAGACATTTTCCCGGAAAACCGGCCAAACAACGGCGACAAACACAATCATCAGAAAACCAGCCAGCCCAAATCCGGCAATGTTCATCAAGCCGGGCATGACCGCATCCGGCGCGCCCAACCCACTCACGGCATTCAAAAGCGAATAATCAGGCTGAAGCGCCCCCGCCACCAAAATCACGCCGGGGAAAATGAAAGCCAATGTCAACGCCAGGGCCGCCACTCGTTTGCGCCACCTAACCATTAATGACTCTCCCGCTCACAAAGCTTCAGATTATGACAATGTATTTTTTACTGTTCTTTGTGCTGTTGATGTTCCAGTTTCTTCAAACGATACAAGGTTTCCTGCGTTAACTGGCGGTGCTTGCTGGTAATGTCAGCTTGTACACCAAATAGCAGTGTGATCACCCCGACTAAAATCAAGCCGGTGCCGATGGTAAGCGATTGTATGTGTCCGGCCGGATTTTGTTCTGTGATATAGAAGTAGAAAAAGCGCAGCCAGGCGCTCAAACCAACGATTAAAAATGGCGCAGCGATGTAACTGAATGTGCGCAGCGGCTCGTAAAAAGCATAGAGACGCATAATCGTACCGCCCTGGGCTTTGATGAAATGCCACATATTGCGCTGCAAACGGGACGGCCGTGTCGGGGCATTCGTCTCAATGGGTACACTTTGTATGGACAGGCCCAGCTTGCCCGCCTGGATAATGGTTTCCATGGTGTAGCTGTAGCGGGTGAGGATATTGAGCCGTAAAGCGGCTTCCCGTGAATAAGCTCGGAACCCACTGGCGGCATCGGGTACGGCCGTGCCGCTAACTGTACGCACCGTCCAACTACCCAATTTTTGCAGCATCTTCTTGATGGGTGAAAAATGGGGGATGGCCTCGACTTGTCGATTGCCGATAACAATATCCGCTTCATCATGCAGGACCGGCATGACCAGATCAGGAATGAAGCGGCCAGGGTATTGATTGTCGGCATCCGTATTCACAATAATATCCGCCCCCAAACGTAAACAAGCATCCAGGCCGGTTTGAAACGCTTGGGCCAGGCCGCGATTTTGGGGAAGGGAAATCACATGATCGACACCCAACGATTTGGCGATGGCAATTGTTTCGTCCTTACTGCCGTCATCAATAATAAGCGTTTCTAAACAATCGATACCTGGAATCGCGGATGGCAGTTCAGCCAGGGTTTCCGGCAGCGTTTGCGCTTCGTTATAGCATGGAATTTGAATAATGAGTTTCACAAGCTAGATTGTAAGAGGCAAGGATGCTGAGAGCAAGAAAGTTTGCATAGGCCAGTTATCATTGTGGTACAATACCAGACAAGCTAACAGGTTTAAAATTTTAATTTTGCGGAGAAACAACAATGTCTGGACATTCCAAATGGTCTACCATTAAACACAAAAAGGCGGCCACTGACGCCAAGCGGGGCAAGTTATTTACCCGAATTGCCATGGAAATTACGATTTCCGCCCGTGAAGGCGGCGGTGATTTAGCCTTTAATAACCGGCTGGCCTTGATCGTTGACAAAGCCAAAGCGGCCAATATGCCCAAAGATAATATCGAGCGGGCGATTAAGCGGGGAACGGGTGAACTGGAAGGCGGCGAACTGTTCGAAAATTTGTATGAGGTGTATGGACCTCATGGCATTGCCATCTTAATTGAGGTTGTGACCGATAACCGTAATCGGGCGATTGCTGATGTACGTCATGTGGTCAACAAGTATGGCGGCACGATGGCTGATGCCGGCTCAGTAGCCTGGCAGTTCACACGCAAGGGTTATATTGGCATTACGGATGAATTCGATGAAGATGAATTGTTCCTGGTCGCGGCCGATGCCGGCGCTGAAGACATTCAGTTTGGCGAGATTGCCGAGATTTTTGTCGAGGTTGATGACTTTCATGCCGTGCAAAAAGCAATTCAGGAGGCTGGTTTTAAGGTAGAAGAAGCGAATCTTATTTATGATCCGAATAATGCTATTGAGTTGGACCAGCAAGATGCTTTGCAGGTGATGAATCTGATCGAGAAGATCGAGGATTTGGATGACGTGCAAAATGTCTACTCTACGCTGGACATCACGGATGAAGCCATTGCGGCAATGGAAGCAGCGTAATCTGAATGATGAACGGTGAATGATGAATTCATCATTCATCATTCCGCATTCATCATTTATTGATGCGTATTTTAGGGTTAGACCCGGGCACGGCAACAACCGGATATGGGATTGTTGATGTGGAAGACGGCCGTTTCACGGCCGTTACCTACGGCGTCATCACCACCACTCCCAAAGATGATGCCCCCATCCGTTTACAAACCATCTACCGGGAACTCAACCAATTGATCGCCGAATTTAAGCCGGACTCGGCCGGTGTGGAAGAAGTGTTTTTTGGCCGTAATGTCACCACAGCCATCAGTGTTGGACAGGCGCGGGGCGTACTGCTTCTGGCCTTGGTCAATGCCGGTATTCCCATCGGCGAATATTCTCCGCCCAAAATCAAAGATGCAGTCACCGGCTATGGCAAAGCCGACAAGGCCCAGGTACAGATGATGGTACGCAATCTGCTCGATTTAGAAGAAACGCCGCGCCCCGACGATGCGGCCGACGGTTTAGCGGTGGCGATTACGCATTATCAGTATCAGCGCTTTGAGTCGCTCTATGATTAGCTTGTGAAACGTGAAACGTGATGCGCGAATTTTTTCACGTTTCACGTTTCACGTTTCACGTTTCATATTATGATCGCGAGTTTACACGGAACAGTCCAACGAATCGGTAAAGACAACCTCGTCATTGGTGTAGGCGGTGTGGGGCTTCGCGTATTTGTGCCGCGCACGGTGCTGGAAGATGTGGGCGGCGTGGGGCGCAGTATCAGCTTGCACACGCATCTTATCGTGCGTGAGCAGGATTTATCACTGTATGGCTTCGAATCGGAGGATGATTTAGGCTTGTTTGAGCTGCTGTTGGGCGTGAATGGGGTGGGGCCTAAGGTGGCGCTGGCGATTTTATCGACGCTCAGCCCGGAGATGTTGCAGAGCGCCATCATGCAAGAGGAAACGGTCATTTTGCAGCGAGTACCCGGTATCGGCAAGAAAACTGCCGAGCGGATTATGTTTCAACTGCGCGACAAATTGGACTTCACGGCCGTTTCCACCACCATGCCCTTCGTTAGCGACATCGACTCCGACGTCATCGACATCCTTACCGGACTGGGATTTAGCATTGTTGAAGCGCAATCCGCTTTGCAAAAACTCCCCCGCGAAGCCAAAACAATCGACGAGCGGGTCCAGATGGCTTTACAGCAGCTAGACTCGCACTGATGATTGATTAAGAAGCGGGGATTAGGAGATAAACATCAATCAAAATCCCCTAATCCCCCAATCCCCGCCTTTTTTATTCCAACAATCAAATCACCTACGAAAACGCCGCAAAATCTAAATCCCAAATCCGAATTAAACGATCTTTATCGCCTAATGTGGCTAGTGTTGGTTGATGGGGGTGAAAAGCCAGCCCGGAAAAAGCGTAGGTTGAATGATCTTCGGCCAGGATGACGGCCGTTTCCCACCCATCCACACGCCACAAACGTACCGTGTTATCGGCTGATTTTGAGGCCAGAAAACGGCCGTTCGCCGCAAAGGACACGGCCGTTACCAACTGCTTGTGTTCCTTCAATTCTGTTACCAATGCCCATGAATCCGTGTCCCATACCCGGATCAATCCCGCATGGTCGGATGAAACCAGGAAACGGCCGTCCGGCGACAACGCCAGCGACAAAACCTCATCCTGATGGCCGGTCAGCGTGGTTACGACCTGTTCGGCCGCCCAATCCCATACTTTGATCAGGCCATCACCGGCTCCGGAAACAGCGAAACGGCCGTCCGCCGTCACCGTCAGGGCAGCGATGCGGCCCGTGTGTCCCGATAGCGTGGCCTGCACCGAATCGGTCGCCAAATCCCATACTTTCACGGTCTTGTCGAAAGCACCGGAAAGTGCAAACCGGCTGTCCGGCATGGCGGCAACAACGTAAATGTAATCGGCATGGCTGCGCAAGGTACGTGGCCGGGTCTCAGCGGCCAGTTCCCAGATTTTTAAGCTATTTTTGGATGCCGACAGGATATGACAACCATCCTGCGTGATCGCGACTGTGAATACGGAGCCGCTGTAGCCGTATAGCTCGCGCAGTTGTTGGCCACTTTCGGTATCCCAAATACGGACTGTTTGGTCGTAGGAAGCAGAGGCCAGGGTACGGCCGTCTGGCGACCAGGCCAATCGGGTAATTGCTTTATTATTCGCTTTCAACGTATGCCGGAGTGTGAATCCGGCCGGATTTTCTGCTGTTTTCATTGGTTATGGAATAGTTTACAGATAGCTTTTCAAAAAGAAAACGATTCCTCTCAAGCAAGCGCAGTTTTTCCCCTCAAAGTGCACAAGTCACAAACTGCGCTTGCCTATGCCCACAACAACCAGAGGATAACGGCCGTTCCCCCGCCAATGAGGGAGGCCCATAAATTAACCAGATCATTATTCAGCCACGACCAGCCGCGTAAGGGGCGTGTCTCATGGCCGCATTTGTGAATTTTACGCTCAGTATCTTTTTGACACACGTCACAGTAGTAGATTTGCTGGATGGTTGCCCCCAGCAAACTGTCGAAAAGGGAGCCGAGCAGGCCGCCCAATGCGCCCAATCCGGTCATGAGCCAGAGGGAATAGTCCGGTTCGAGCAAGCCGGCCGCCAACCCGATGAGTAAACCGCCGGTAAGGGAAACGGCCGTGCCCAACACCGATACCCCACCCGAGGTTCCCACTTCCACGATACGGCCGTTGGTGATGAGGCGCGGCGGTTTGCGGCTGAGTGTCCCTAACTCTGTGGCCCAGGTATCGGCCGTTACCGTCGCCATCACGCCCACAAACAGGGGAAACCAGCCGGTCCAGGGGAAAACGGCGCCTAAAACAGCCAAAACGGCTCCCAGACCGCCGTTGGCAATCACTTGCCCGCTGTCACGCCGGTGGCCTTTGTCAAACTTTTCAGCAGCGGCCTGTTTTTCTGCTTCCTTGAAATGAGAGAGCAGGCTGGAGGAGATGAAGAATATACCCAACAGCACCCCCCACTGCCAGCCGCCCAGACCAAAAATGAGTGTGCCCACGACCAACGCGCCGGCGGCTCCCGAATAGGATAGGGAACCGCGCCACAAAGCCAACGCGACGATGAGACTGCTAAGCAAAAAAGCGTACAGAAGATTCGTAATCATAGTTCAATGAAGCCACAGAAGTCAGCGATAATTTAACAGATTTAGCACCGCGCCCCATACGGCCAGTTGAACGATAACGGCCGTTCCCCACAACAAATAAGCGGGCACCTTTTGGTTTTGCTGGTAGAAAATCCAGCCCCACACACTGTTGACAATCCAGGCAATCAGGCCGATGACGGGCAAAACGAATAATCGGCCCGGCGCGGCCAGCCGATCCACCTCGCCCGCCTGGTTAAAATGGAGCGGGACTTGATCAGGTAAACGATTGTATACGGCCGTCAAGTAACCAAACAAGACCAGATTCAACAGCCCCGACGCCATGAGCAGCAGTTGGGCCGGCCACTCATCCCAAAACGGCCACTGTAAAAATCCCAAATGCGAGTCCGGCAAATCGACCGTTTCATCCAATTGGGCGGTACGCAGCGCTTCCAGGCAATCCTTGAAGTTTTGTAAATCGACGGGCGAAATGGCGTAGACGGCCGTTTCCGTTCGCAGCAGCAGTTGTTGATTGGCGGGCTGCGTGGCAAAGACAAAAGCATCTTTTTCTAAAAGCCGCCCCTGTCCCACCATCAAGCCCGGCCAGCGAAACCCACGAAATTGGGTAACGGCCGTTTCGCCACCCAATTCCAGCGATTGAATAGATGCCAACGGCACTACCTGCTGCAAACCGCCCCATTCAATCAACAACGCATTGCCAACCACGTGGTAGCAGGCTGAATGAAGGCTCGCCGTCCAGTAAGCCAAAATCGCCAACAGCGGCAGCGAAGCCAACAGCATCAGCCCCCATAGAACAGAAAAAAGCGAAACCGGCCCGCGAACCAACAAAAAAAATAGCCCTGCATCAAGTAAAACAAGGCCAACGATGACCATGTATCCAAAAGCCGTACCGGGGGAAGTTGCTGGTTGCGATTCTAACATAATGCCGGCGCAAGTTTACCAGAGGCGCGGAATGATGGGTAGGAATACAGGGTTTTTCAGTTTTCGCGCCAGGGCAACTTCCCGGAAGCTGGTAAGTCGTTTACTGAACGAGTGGGGACTGGCCAGAAATCGCCCAATTCAGCTTCCGGGAAGATTTGTGTCGGACTTTTGAAAAACCCTGGGTAGGAATAACGGAGGTTGAATCGTCATATACTATTAGGTACAATTTGTTTGTTAACAATGCCTCTTGATTGTGCTGAACCATGGCCAACATCGAGAGGCTTTTTGTTTTTTGTTACCCGTCGTCATGAGTTGGCATGGGACAAACGTGACAGTTGACACGTGACACATGTCACTTGACACGCCCAACCACTTTTTTAACACTGGTAATATCCCAAAATTTTCCACGAATGAATAGTGGAGGCTGGTATGAACAGTTTTGAAAGCCCGCTTGTAACGCACGGACCAATTCTCAAAGATAGAGTTAGGGTTCGCAAAAGACTCAATAAGAGATCGGAAGATGAACTTCGTGAGATTTGTTTTGATCGAGGGTTTAGCTATGATTCTGACCTTCCCGGTGATACGAAGTCTCGAAAAGTGATCGAGCTAATCGAGATGTTTGAACGGCAAGGGCAATTCACTGAACTTCATTCGATGTTCTCACAAGGAGATAAATTCATTGGTGCGTTGCCTTTCGTATATGTGTTGATAATTGATGCCAGTGGCGTCAATATAATCCCATTATTTCTTGGAGAAAATAAAAATGACTGAAAACCTAAACCCATTTGCAATCGCTCAGGCCCAATTAGATGAAGCGGCCAAAGTGTTGCAATTAGACCCCGATATGCATGCCTTTTTGCGGCAGCCGATGCGTGAATTCCATTTCACCATCCCGGTGCGGATGGATGATGGCAGCACGAAAACCTTTCAGGGCTTTCGCGTGCAATACAACGATGCGCGCGGCCCGGCCAAGGGTGGTATCCGTTTCCACCCCGATGAGACAATCGATACCGTTCGTGCTCTAGCGGCCTGGATGACCTGGAAAACGGCCGTTGCCGACATCCCATTGGGCGGCGCAAAAGGCGGCGTCATCTGCAACCCACGCGAGCTTTCCCAGGGTGAACTGGAGCGACTTAGTCGAGGCTTCATGCGCAACATCGCCCGCTACGTCGGTCTGACACAGGACAGCCCCGCGCCTGATGTAAACACGAATCCTCAAATTATGGCCTGGATGCTTGACGAGTACGAAACATTGATGGGCCGCCATGAACCCGGTGTGATCACTGGCAAGCCGCCGGAATTGGGCGGTTCAGCCGGGCGTGGACCGGCGACAGCCATGGGCGGCATGTTCACCATCCGTGAAGCGGCCAAACTGTTGGATATTGATCTGGGGAAAGCCACAGCGGCTATTCAGGGGTTCGGCAACGTCGGCTCCTTTGCCCACAAACTTATTACCGAAATGTTCGGCACCAAAGTTGTCGCCGTCAGTGACGAATTTGGTGGTATCTACAACAAAAACGGGCTGGATTACGATGTTGTCCGCGAACATGTGGATAGAACAGGCAAAGTGATCAACTGCCCTGGAACGGAGCCAATCAATAACAAAGATCTGCTGGAACTGGACGTTGATATTTTGATTCCGGCGGCCATTGAAAACCAATTGACCAGCCAAAATGCCAATAACATCAACTGTAAAATCGTGGCCGAACTGGCTAACGGTCCCACAACGCCAGAAGCTGATGATATTCTCAATAGCAAAGGTATCTATATCATTCCTGACTTCCTTTGCAACGGCGGTGGTGTCACAGTTTCTTACTTTGAAATGGTGCAAAACGGGTACCAATATTATTGGGACGAAACGATGGTGAATGAACGGTTGGACCACAAAATGACCAACGCCTTCCTCGCTGTGCATAAAATGGCCCAGGACAAGAAAGTAGATACTCGTGTGGCGGCTTATTTGGTGGCCGTGAATCGGGTGGCACAAGCGGTTCGTTTGCGCGGTTGGGTTTAGAAGTAAATCACTGAAACAAGTTTTGACTCTTCCGAAAAAACCTTTCAAGACCAAAAGTTCAACTTTTCGTCTCGACAGAAATTTCCAGTTAATGACCAAAAGTTGAACTTTTTTCGTTAGACTCAGTTTTTAACGATAAAAAAGAGTGAATGCAACGGCATTTACTCTTTTTTCATGTGAAGGGGCGTTTACTTTTCCTTAGAAAATGTTACTATATGTTAATAATTTTACGTGGATATTTGCAGTGCCGTTGTGACCTTTTCCACCTTTTGTTGTCGAAGTCGATGATAATATCCCATCAATATTATGGTGGAAGTCGTATAGGTATCACAAAATGGGTAATGGTCCCGAACAAAACAGACTAACAATGGATGAACAAGCGATAACGGTTCGCCTGCTTCAGGGGGCTAACCGTATTCTGGCGGAAACGCGACGTGTCAAGTCGGTTTTGGCGTATTTGCTGCAGGAAACGGCCGTTGCCACCAACGTTGAAGGCTGCCTGCTCTGGTTATTTGAAGAAGAGTTGACCGACACGCTCATTTGCAAAGCGGCTTATCCCGACCGTTTAGCCAATTTACACACTTATCCGCTGCTGCCGTTGGGTATCGGTGTGGTGGGACAAGTGGCCCAGACTGGCGAGCCGCAGTTGGCCGCTGATGAGATGGCCGATCAATTTTTGTCGCTGGATATCCAGGCCATTACGGCCATGCCCATCCATTCGCTGTTGGCTGTGTCCATCCCCGATGAAAAAGCACCGATGGGGACGCTGCTGTTGTTGAATAAGCAGAACGGCCGTTTCCAACCCC
Source organism: Promineifilaceae bacterium (SeqCode) (assembly GCA_050301775.1). GTDB lineage: Bacteria > Chloroflexota > Anaerolineae > Promineifilales > Promineifilaceae > JACKCC01. Next base: position 13,731 of record JBNKZT010000056.1, on the reverse strand, counting down.
AGGATATACAAACAACGGAAGCCATCGCGGCGGCATTTGGTGTCGCCATCAACAATGCCCAATTGGTTGAATCACTCCACAAACAAACCATCGATTTAGAGGAACGTAACGAAGACCTGGATGCCTTTGCTCATTCAGTGGCCCACGATCTGCAGAATCCGCTGTCGCGCATCGTCGGCTTTGCCGAACTGCTTAAGTTCAAATACGAAGATTTGAGTACAAAAGACCGCCAGTATGTGGCTGATTCGCTGCGCACCGACGCCACCAAAATGAGCAGTATCATTCAGGAACTGCTGCTGTTAGCCAGTGTACGCAAAACGGAAATCCCGATTAAACCGCTGTCGATGCAAGAGGTGGTTAACCATGCCCTGGATCGGTTATCCCATCTGATCAAACAGTATGACGCCGAACTGATCTTGCCCGACCAGTGGCCCAATGCGATGGGATATGGCCCCTGGGTAGAAGAGGTGTGGGAAAATTATGTGAGCAATGCCCTGAAGTATGGCGGTCAGCCGCCGCGTGTTGAACTGGGCAGTACGCCGCTGCGCAACGGCACGGTTCGCTTTTGGGTGAAGGATAACGGACAGGGCTTTACGGTGGAAGAGCAAACGCAGTTGTTTGTTCCTTTCTCAAAGTTGGAGAAGAAGAGCCAAAATGGTAATGGCAAAAGTTCTGGCCTGGGGCTGTCAATCGTGCGCCGGATTATCGAAAAGTTGGGCGGACGGGTAAATGCCAACAGTATTGAAGGGCAGGGCAGTGTCTTTAGCTTTACGCTGCCCGGCACCGAAGAGAAGTGGGGAGAATAAAAAGTTTCTCCGTGTTTTTGCGGTTCGTTGTTACTCAATGGGGAGGATGAGAAACGGCAGTTCCCCATCCACGATCAAATTTTGACAGGGGCCAGGTGTGCAGGAATCAGGATTGTACACACCTAAACGAAGCCGGGTGGGAACCGCATCGCCTAGTTCCAATTCGTGAAATTGCACCAGAATATCGCCCGGCTGCCAATGGGCGGCCGACGCATCCAGACTATCGCTCTGACTGATAATGTTGTCGTTGCCATCCAGCCCATGCAGGAAAAAACGGCGCGGGGCAGTTGGTTGGGTGAGGACTTGCCAGTAAGTGATGAGGGATGAGGGATGAGGACTGAGGATTGAGTAGCCGAGGAATTGAAGTTCGTCATCAAAAATGGCATCTATCGGGTGCTCAGGGACAGGAATTGTAAATCGTAAATCGTAAATCGTAAATTCATTGTGTGTTGCTACGACTGCACCCCAGTTGACAAGTTGGGTTTCCAGCGCCGGGGCAAAGGGGCGGATGTTGGGGCGGGTGATGCGGATTGGGCCGCTGCTGTGGGGCAGAATCAGCGTATTAATGGACGCAGTCATTGAATCGGAACCGAAGTAGCGTAGGTCAAGGTCGTCCCGTTTGAGTGCCAACTGCATGGTTGGCGGGTCCAGCGTGTCGGGTGACCAACCGGCAATGGCGACGGGGCTGGCAGTGGGGGAATGATCAAGGTAAACGGCCGTTTCCGTCAACGCTGCCTGCCAAACAAACCGTACCTCATCATTTTGGGGCCATATGCGAAAAATCCCGTTGGCTGTCCGTCCCGTATAAAAAATCAACACAGTTGTCAAGATGAGTTTTCCACCGATTTTGCCGGTTTCTGTGGATAACTTGGCAAAAACTGTGGATAACTGGCCCAAATTGTGAATAACTACTATGGGAAATAAGGGCAAAACAGGCAGTAAATTGATGATACGGATGCTGCTGGGGGCATCGACGGTGACAATACTGGGGGCGGCAGAGGCCAGTAACCAGAGCAAAAGGAAGGCGTAACGGCCGTCGCGCCAGCGCCACATACTCAACCCCAATCCCAGGTAAAACAGGATGGCCACCACCGGTTCAAACACCGGCATCCCGGCCACATTTTGCCGCCACAATGGGTCGCCGCGCCAGCCGAACATGCCCAGGATTTTAAGGCTGTTTTCCAAAACAGGACGCAAGTTGCCCGATTTGAGCGCTTGCAGCGGTGCGTCAATCTCGCTGATGCGGAATTCGGCTGCGGGATGGGTTTGCAGGTACAGAACGAGGGGGAGGGAAACGGCCGTCATCACCACGACAAACAGCAGCACCCCTCGCCACCGCTTTTTCAACTCCGGCCAATGAAACAGCGCCAAATAGCCAATGTACAACCCATAAAAAATCGGCACAGCGCGGGCGGCCATGTAGGTATAGAGGCTGAGACCGGTGAACAACCCAGACAAGATGAAGGGGTGAAGGGGCGAAGGGGTGGGCGACCGAAGATCGTTGGGGTGAACTTGGCCTTTACGATCCCACGCTTGCCACCAGAAGTAGGCCGACAATCCTGAAAGGACGGGCAGCGTAATTGCCCGCAGGCCCAGGCGGCTGTAGAAAACGGGCCAAAAGAGGACGGCCAGCAGCCCGGCAGCGAACAGGGCCGCATTTTTGCCGAATAGCCGCCGCGCCAGGGCATAACTGACGGCTACCAACAAAATGCCGGACAGGGCAGCGGGCAGGCGGAGAGCCAGGGCATTATCGCCGACCAGTCCCACCGCAGCGGCTTGCAAATAGTGAAAACCGGCTTCGTGGCCGTAAGCGGCCGGATAGTAGACGGCGTAGTTGTTTTCGTCGAGGATGGAGCGGTCGATGAGCCAGTTGGCGACTTCGTCGTGCTCCAGGCCCAGCGTGGTGAGGTTGTGGAGGCGGAGTACGGCCGTTGCCAGCAAAATCGCCAGAATCAGGAGACGGTTACGCATTGTGCAAAAACTTCAGACGAGCCACAATCGGCCCGGGCAAAATCGAGCGCAAAATGTGGCGTTCTTCCTCGCCAAAGACGCGCAAGAGCCAGAGCCCGGCCGGATAAACGGCCAGTCCCAGCACCAATCCGACCACGACGTGTATTTGATTGCCTAAAATGGTAACGAGGACCATGATGGCGGCGATGAGTAACGGCCGTACCAACAATCCACCCCAATCCATTCCCGGCATCTTCCTGCGCAGGAAATAAGCAAACAAGGCCATCAACACCAGTTCCGACAAAATCGTCGTTACCGAAGCGGCAACATAGCTGAACCGAGGAATGAAAATCAGATTGGCGATGATATTGAAGGCCACGGCCACGGTAAAGGCACGTGGCTGCATTCGTTCCAGTCCCAACGCAATCAAAACGTAATTGGTGACGCTGTTTAGCCAGCCAAACGGAATCGACCAGATGACGATTTGCAGCGCGATGGCCCCGTGCGGCAAAAACTCTTCGCCAGCCAGAATCTGCACCAACGGATAAGCCCAAAAGGTGAAGATGACGGCAATCGGTAATGCCAGCAGGAGCATCAATTTGAGCGATAATCGGTACATGCGCCGGGCGGCATCCAGCGAACGCTCAATTTCTCGTGAAATGATAGGGAATAAGGCTAGTGTAAAAAATGAGGGCACAATTTGCAGCGCGTTGAACCATTTGTAGGCGCTGCCGTACCAACCAACGACTTCTTCGCCATTGTCCAGCATCGTGCGCAGCAGGTAGACATCCACCGAGATGAAAACCGTTTGCAGCAGGTGGATCAGCATCAGCGGAAAGCCCAGCCGGATCATGCGCCTTTGCAGATGCCAGTCGATGCGCCGACGCCCGCCCAAGTCAAAACTGCGAACGGCCAGCAGAGCCAGCAGCGTCAGTGTAACCACGTTGGTAATGATGGAAACGGCCGCTAAGCCAACAAAACTATAGCCCAACAACAACGCCATCACACCCAATCCGACCTTGAGAATCGTCGTCGTTGTGGTCATCGCCGCCGGGACTTCGGCTTTTTCGTACACGTAAAACAGGCCGGTGACTCCTTTGGACATACCGGAAAGAACCATGCCCAACATGATGAATCCGATGGCTAAGATTTCGGGCCGGGAAAAAGGATTGCTCAGCAAATTGGTCCCGGCAACAATGGCTATCATGGGCAAACTGGCGACGACGGCCGTACCCAAACGCAAAATGGTCGTGTTCAGTAGGTAGCTGCCGGCCTGGGTGCGCTCTTTAGATACGTCCCGCACGACCAGAATGTCCAGGCCAAAATTAGAAAGAATCTCAAAAATGCCGGCCAGCGCAATGGCGGTCTGAAAGCTGCCAGCGTCAGCCGGACCCATTACGCGCAGGTAAAACATGGCAAAGACGAAGTCGATGCCCTTATTGAACAGGTTTAGCAGCATGGGAGCAGTGCTGTTTTTGGCCAAACTGCGCGTGGTGGTTAATTCAGCGCTGGGGTTGACGATGCGCCGCCAGCCCCAAAGCCCCAGAGCAAAGAGCAGGATGATGCCGCCCATCGCACTGGCCAATGCGCCCAGTTGAAAACTGGCCGGGCTGTAGCGGAAACGCACGGTCCAGGCATTTGATAATTCAACGTCGCCATTTTCTACCTGTGCGGCATAATGTTCAGCCAAAGCCGCCGGATCAATCACAACGCCCCGAAAATTGCCGTTGACTCGAACGACATCCACTTGCATTTCGGCATTTTCGCCAGCACCAAACGGCCGTATCCATGCCTTCCACCCCGGAAAATAACTGTCATTCAAAATCAGCCACGACGGTTCGGTCACTTCAGCGGAAACCATGACTTGAATGTTGCTGTACTCATCCACTGAGACTGGAGAATAGAGACTGGAGATTGGAGATTGGAGATTAGTCTCTGGTCTCCAGCTTTCAGTCGCCACGACCACAAATTGGCGCGGGTCGAATTCCGTCATGGCTGCTAATGGGTTGTCGGTAACGGCCGTACTCGTCAACGGCAGCGTATAAGCACGGGGCGCGACGGCCAGATTCTCGTAGACCCGCAGCCCTTCGCCTTCCCAGGCCAGTTGCAGCTTGGGCAAATCAATCGTTTCGGCAGTAATGATGTATTTGACACCCAACACGTCGAGCAGCGGCGAGTTGAGCGATTCCCAGTTGGCAATGGGCTGAACGCGGTTGAACTGGAGTTCATTCTGCGGTTCAATCGCCGCCACGTAGTCGGTGTACTGTTTGGGGATGATGGAGTCGTAGCCGCGAATATCCTGAATATCGAACAGCCAGCCGGAGTTGGCGTTGAACGGTTTGTCGCCGTGCGGATTGAAGCTGGTGATGCGCCAATGGCCGGGCTGCTGCTCCAGCCACTGCACCAGTTCCGGCTTGTAATCCAGGAGCGCGGGATCGACCGCGGCATTAAATCCCACATTCGCCAAAAACAAATCCAGCGCCAGAATGACCGCCGCCATGAACAGGTAAATCGGCGTTTGTTTGACAAAAATCGGGCAGCGGCTGACGCGCAAAACGGTTCCGGTTCCCACCAACATCAGGCCCAAGATGAACAGTTGGCGGAATTCGTAGCTGTAAAAAGCGCGGGCGTCGGGGAAAGCGGAACTGGCTCCAGCCAGTCCCAGGAATATGCGGGAAATAAATGGCTCGATACGGCCGTACATTCCCCGCGACACAAACAATCCCACCAGCAAAACCAGCCCGCCCCAAAATGCCAATCCGGCCCCGGCGGTGATGCGTGATGGCGATCCCCAGAGGATGAACGGCCGTAACCACGTCGGAGTCGTGCGATCACTTGCCCATACGTTAGCCGCCTGTTCTGTTTCGCCATGTTTGCGTGTTCGAGCCAGATAATCCATGCCAAACCCGGCCAGCACTGCCCCACACAACGACAGCGGAAACACCCAGCGGAACGGCGTATGCAGTTGGTTGGCAAACGGCAGACCATAGTAAACGAGTGCATACAAGGGCGTGCCAAAAATAAAGGACAGAGACAGAAGACTTAGTAATGCAAAAAACAAAGTTTGTGAGCGGCGATTTTTACCAGTCGCCAGCCGCCAGCCGCCAGCCGCCCCCCAAATTGCCAAAAACAACGGCAAAACCCCCAGATAAATGCCGCCTTCGACGTAATTTTTCAGCCCCCATTCGCTGTTTGTTTTAGCTGAGCCGTCATAGGCTGTCTGGAACGGCACGGCCTCGCCCGAAAAGACATCCACGTATTCGTGATGGGCCGGATTGCCGAAGAAATTGGGCAAGGCCAGCGTTAAAATGCGGCGTGGCTTGAACGCCCATTCCTGCACCTCGGCAAAACTGGCCGAGCCTTCGCGGAAATTGGCCTGACCTACTTCAACAAATGGAATAAGCTGTACCGAACCGAGCAGCAGACCGAGCAAAACCATTGCCAAAAGCCAACCGGCGGGTTTCCAGAGGCGTGAAACGTGATGCGTGAAACGTGAAACGTCAGATTTGACGGATGACGCTAGTCGCCACAACGCATATAAACCCATCAGCAATAATGAGTAGTAGGTGATCTCGATATGCCCGGCGAGGGTTTGGCTGCCCAGGGCAACCGCACCGAGGGCAACCCAAAGAATGGTTGAAGATCGATGGTTGAAGATTGATGATTGATCTCTGCCTGCCGAATCATCAATCTTTAATCGTTTGACTGAGCGCTCACGACGAAGTCTTGAATCATTAATTATTTTTTCAATACAGGCTAGCAGCAGCGGCAGCCACGCTGCGGCACCGATGACCATGGGAAAGACGGCCGCGCTGGACAACATGAAGCCGCTGCCCTGATAAATCAGTCCGGCGATGGCGGCACTGGAACGGCGCAGGGAGAGGGTACGGCCGTACACATACATCAACGCCCCCGCCAGCCACAACTGACTTACTGTGTACCAACCATACGCCTTCGTAATGGGTAAAATCAGAAAGAGCCAGCTAAACGGATACAACATCGAATGCTGCCCGGTGGCGAGAAACGGCGAACCGCCAAACAGATTTGGCTGCCACAGCGGAATCTCACCCGCCTGGATGCTCTCTACAAAAAAGCGCTTCCAGGCATAATTCTCAATAACCATATCTGTCAGCAGCCCATTTTGTGGGGTTTCAACGTCAAATTGGGCGGCGGCGCTGGTCCACGGCTGCCACTGGAACAAATTATCAGCCGGGATCATCGTCTGGCTGCCCAGTGTGACCGGTGCATACAGCAGCAGCGGCAGCAGTAAAAAGCCAACCGCAATCAGTAAATCTCGTTTCCACTCTTCAAATCGTTTCATTGCTATGAAAAAATAACAAAAAAACAGGGCTATTACTAGCCCTGAACGATGCCATCACATCATGATACGTTGACGAAAGGTCGATAATCAACCGCCTTCGTCATTGTTGTCGTTACGGAATCGTTTACAAATAACTTTTCAAAAAGAAAACGATTCCTCTTAAGCAAGCGCAGTTTTTCCCGCTCAAAATGCACAAGTTAAAAACGGCGCTTGCCTAAAATTGACTTTGCAAAGCTGCAAAAAGGCTCTCCAAATCGGTAAACGCATGCTCTTGGGCCGATAAATGAGCCACCCGTACCGCCAAACGCTCCGATTCCGGCCAGGTATGCAAATGCGGCCGTTCCAATGCCGGATAAAAATATTGAATAGCCGGCTGCAGCCGTACCAGGCAGCGTTCCGCAATTTGTTTATGCTGCTCAGTTGTTGTCAATATGATGAAATCACCAGCATCTGTATGGCCGACAAACGTATTATCGCTGCTGCTTTCCTTTACTGCATTCGTTATCATGAGGGTCACAGCCCGGGAAACATCATCGGCGGCAACGAATCCATATTTATCGCGGAAATTTTCCAGCCCGCGAATGCCGGCTAACACGACTCCCCAATCCTTTTGATAAGCCAATTGGTCCAGTCGTTCCTGAACCAAATCGCCATCGGGGAGGCCGGTAACTGGGTTCAACAACGTGTTTAACCGTGCTCTCCGTAAAGAATTACGAACACGTAGACGCAGCTCTTGAATATCAAATGGTTTGGTAATGTAATCAACCGCGCCCAATTCCAGCCCAGCCAGTTTGTCTTCGCGCTCTCGCTTTTCAGTCAGAAAAATAACCGGGGTGTTTTTGGTTTGGCGCATTTGACGTAGACGGCGACAAACTTCGTACCCGTCTATATCCGGCAGGCGGATGTCTAACACGGCAATGTCGGGTGGGTTTTCCTTGATAGCAGCGACGGCTTCCTCACCACGAATGGCGCTATTGACCGTATAACCTTGTACCCGAAAATAAGCGGTTAACATTTCGGAAAGGTCAACATCGTCTTCTACAATGAAGATTTTCTTTTCTTTTGTTTCGTCCTTCACGTGATTTCCCCTGAATTGGGTAAAAGTATTTTCCGGATTAGGCCATCAAAATGATTGAGGAAAAGCCAACGACGTTACTTGATTGGCTCTTTGTCAATTTTGAAGACACAGGCAGTTGCTCCCATAGCAATGCATTCCACTTCTTCCACACGGAATTCAAGCCCGCCGCTGACCCAGCGCAGTGCTTCCTGGAGAATACCTACGGCAATGAAGCAGATAGGCCGATCGGCTTCACGGCCCCAGCACATGGAACAACGGTCGATGTAGTAAAGGAAATGGTCGTCCATTTCTTCGACGCGACTGGTTTGATCGCTAAATTGGGTAAAAATACGGGCCACGGCCGGTACGCCAATCTTTAATTTTGTGGAAAGCGGGAGTACTTTGAAGGCCAGGTCGCCTACACCGGCCAAGGCGCCAAACTGCCGTAACCCTTGAGAGAACATGGCGCGGCCGCCGCGCAGCGCCAACCCGCGACCACCACGTGGCCCATAAATTTCATCTAAGCCTTTGTTGAGGTTGGAAATATAGGCGAATTCGAAGCCTCGTTCCAGGTTGTCTGGTGGGGGGCTGTCGATGAGGTGGCGCATTTCGGTCAGGTTGAGCAGGGCGTTCAGGCCATTGCGTCCCATGACTTCTTCCATGGAATCAAGGAGAATGCGGGCCATTCTGTTTGGATAGTAGTAACCACTTTCAGGGACTAAGTCTCTCACGTGATCCTCCAACGGTGTCTAGATGCCGCACTTTTGTTAGCTATTGCTGGTGCTGGCTGAACTTTAGAATCAAGAACCCATGTTTATTTTATTTGGGTTTTCTTGCTTTTTATATGTACAGAGTGGTACAAGTATATCAAGGGGCGGAAAATTCAACAAAATAATGGACGGTACGCTGGTAACGGCCGTTTCCCCCTTATAGTCCCCACCAATTGTTTTACGATTACAGGAAAGCATCCTACAATTTTCCATATGTCTTATCTCAATCATGAATTAGTTGGTAAACATGTCCTGGTTACCGGGGCAACTGGTTTTATTGGTGGAAGGCTGGCCCAACGGCTGGCTCTGGAAGAAGAAGCTGTCGTGACCGGCACAGGGAGACAGTTGGATAAGGTTCCTTTTTTGACAGAGCTTGGTGTGAATCTGGAAGCGGCTGATTTACAGGACACGGCCGTTATGCGGCAGCTCATGACCGGCCAGGAAATTGTGTTCCACTGTGCGGCGCTGCGGGCCAAACGCCGGGCTACCGATGAGATGGCAGAACAGATTAACGGCTCGGTTATCGAATCATTGATGCGTCTGGCGGCCGAGGTTGGTGTACGCCGGTTTATCCATGTCAGTTCCATGAATGCTTACGGTCCACCGCAGCGACCGGTCGTGGACGAGACGCATCCGATAAATGCTCAACAGCGGGATACATACGGCCGTACCAAAGCGCTGGGCGAAACAGTCGTCTGGCGGACAGCGGCCGAACTGGATTTGGAACTAGTCGTTGTCCGGCCGGGGATGGTCTACGGTCCGCGCTCGGATGGCTGGTCGGTGCGGATGGTGGAACTGCTGCAAAAAGGGCTGCCGGTTATTTTTGGTGGCGGCAAAGGCAACACGTATCAGGTTTATATTGAAAATTTGATTGATGGGATGTTGTTAACGGCCGCTCGCCCCCAAGCTGTCGGTGAAGCATTCAATTTCATCGATCCACCGGTGGATTGGCAGACGTTCTTCAATTATTATGCAGCCATGTGTGGCGAAAAACCACGCGCCATTCCCATGTGGGCGGCCCGCATCCTGGCCTGGGCTAATGAAACCTTGAACCTGGGATTGCCCCTCACCCGCGAACGGCTGGAATACTACATTCAGTCGCCTACATTTCCATACACCAAAGCGGATAGGCTGTTGGGTTACCAGCCGCGCGTAGATATTGCTGAGGGGATGCGGCTTACTGAAGTATGGCTGCGCGAAGCGGGATATTTGAATTGAAATGATTTGGTTGTGGTTGGCAATTGGGCTGATTTTGTTGGCCGGTCTGCTGTACTGGCTGCTGATAACGACAGAGGGCGTCTTTCTGGGACGGCGGATGGTTGTCTGGCTGTACGACATCACCGCGCACAAGTATGACAACATCAAGGAATTTGATGACGATGCCGAACGTTTTTTTGTGATACGGCCGTTACGCCATCACCTGCGCCACATTCCCAATCCGCTCATCCTGGATGTGGCCACAGGGACGGGCCGTGTTCCTTATTATTTGCTGGATGAGGCTGCGTTTAACGGCCGTATCATCGGCCTCGATCCGGCTCACAAAATGCTGAGTCTGGCGGCGGCCAAACTGAATGGCTATCGGGGGCGAGTGATGCTGGTGCAGCAAACGGCCGTGCCCCTTCCTTTTGCCGATAACACCTTTGACGCCGTCACCTGCCTGGAATCGCTCGAATTCTTCCCGTCCGACGAGGCGGCGCTGCAAGAAATGGTGCGTGTCCTTAAACCGGGCGGCCTCCTCTTTGTCACCCGGCGGCAGGGGCGCGATGCCCGCTTCTTCCTCAACCGCTACCGCAGCCGGGAGCAGTTCGAAGCGTATCTGACCCAACTGGGCCTTGTCGAAGTCAACAGCCAGCCCTGGCAGTTCGATTACGATCAAGTCTTTGGAAAGAAGGCTGAAGGCTGACATGCTGACTGGCTGACGAGCTAAAATGTCACAATTAGCTAAAGGCCGGTGTTTATGAGGGTGAAGTGACGAAAACCAATCCTGGCCAAGAGCCTGAATCGGAGAACCTGGAAGGGAATTTAGTGACAACTTTGAGTGACAACCTGCTGCTGGAACGCATTAGCCAGGGCGATACCGCCTCCTTTGACTCTGTCTTCCATCAACATTATGACCGGGTATATGGATTGCTGTTTCGATTGGTCGGCAATCGCGGCGAGGCCGAGGATTTAACGCAGGAAGTGTTCTTAAAACTGTACAATCATGCTTATCGCAAGCGGTTGTTTGGCCGCAGCCGTGAACACAATATCGGCGCCTGGCTGTACCGGGTGGCCACAAACACGGGCTACAATGCCATTCGGGGTCGTCAACGATTATGGCAGCGCAACACAGAACTGGTTCCCGATCCCCAAGGCAGTCCGGCCGCTGAAAAGGAAGCAGAGCGGCGGGAAGTGGAAACGGCCGTACGCCGAACTCTATCCCAATTACAACCCCGCCAAGTTCAACTGCTTCTCATGCGGCAAATGGATTTTAGCTACGCCGACTGTGCCGCAGCCGTTGGGGTAGCGCCTGGTTCAGTTGGTACGCTGCTGGCTCGTGCGGCGAAGGCGTTTCGTGATGCGTATGAAGCGGAAGTAGGAGAATCGTGAATAATTAATTATTGATTATTCATGATTCCTCGGCGGAGGATTTGATAATGAATCAAGAGAAAGAAGTTCAAAAAACGCTTGACCAGCTATCGGTGCTGGAACCGCAGGCCGGTGATGCGCCGCGACCGGCGGCTCAGGCAATGGCCCAGGTGCAGCGGGCCGTCGATGCTCAAGAAGAGGCGCGGTTTGTGAATCGTATGGGTCGGTTTATGATGCAGCAAAACCGGCGCTATGCTATGGCCGTTGCCCTCTTCCTCATCCTGTTCTCCGCTGCCTTTAGTTTTCCCGCCGTACGCGCTGCCGCCAGCGATTTCCTGGGCCTGTTCCGCGTACAAAAGTTCGCCGCCATCTCCGTTTCGCCGGAGCAAATCGCTCTCTTGCAGCAGGTGGCCGAAGAAGGGCTGATGCCGGGGCAGGTCGAAATCATTGAAGAGCCGGGCGAATTGCGCCAGGTTGAGTCGCTGGATATGGCGCAGCGTGAAACGGGCCTGTCAGCGGTGCGTACGCTGGCCAATCAGGGTGAACCGGCCGAGATTTGGGTGGCTGATGGGGGCAACGGCCGTATCATCGTTGATCTGGCCGGGGCGCGAGCCATCGTAGAAGCGGCCGGCGCTGATCCCCAACTCTTGCCCGACAGCCTGGATGGCGCGCAAGTCGATGTAAAAGTTTTCGCCGGTGTCCAGCAGCAGTGGGCTGATGGACTGATGCTGATGCAAACGGCCAGCCCGGAAGTTGATTACCCTGACGATGTTGATCCGACTGTGTTGGGCGAAGCCCTGCTGCAAGTGCTGGGTTTGAGCGATGCCGAAGCGTATCGATTGGCCCGCAGCATCGACTGGACGAGCACTGTCTTGCTGCCTGTACCGCAAGAATTCGCTTCCTTTACCGAAGTTACGGTAGATGGGGTTAGTGGGATGGCACTAGACAGCCTGGGCGGCGAGGGCAGCACACTGTTGTGGCAAAAAGACGGCGTTGTTTACATCCTTATTGGCCAAAACAGGCCATCGAATGAGCTGGTATCGTTGGCGGGAACGCTGCGATAAGGGTCAAGATTGGCGGTTGGAGATCATACCTAATTTCTAGTCTCCAATCTCCGATCTCAAACATCTTGTGACAAATAATCATCTAGCCATTGATGCACGGGGGCTGCGTAAGGAATTTGGGGCGAAAACGGCCGTTGCCGATCTCACGCTGCAAGTGAAGCGCGGTGAAATTTTTGGTTTCCTGGGGCCGAATGGAGCCGGCAAAACCACGTCAATCAAAATGTTGCTGGGATTAACTGCGCCCACAACTGGTGGCGCAGCCCTGCTGGGTCAGCCGCTGGGCGACCGGTTGACGCGGGCCAACATTGGCTTTTTGCCCGAACATTTTCGCTTCCACGAATGGCTCAAAGCTGGTGAATTTTTGGATTTACACGGCCGTTTGCACCAGATGTCCGCAGCTCAACGACGGCAAACCATTCCCGACCTGTTGGCCCTGGTGGGGCTGCAAGACCGGGCCGAGACGCCGCTGCGAGCTTTTTCCAAAGGAATGTTGCAGCGCATCGGCCTGGCCCAGGCGCTGCTTAATGATCCGGAACTGGTCTTTTTGGATGAACCGACTTCCGGCCTGGACCCGTTGGGCCGCCGCCTGGTGCGTGATATTATCAACGGCCTGCGTGCTGAGGGTACAACCGTCTTCCTCAATTCCCATCTGCTTAGCGAAGTAGAACAAACCTGTGACCGGGTTGCCTTTATCCGCGATGGTGTGATTTTGCAGACGACAGCGCTGTCTGAGTTTACGGCTGAAGCCGTTCAAATAACGCTGCGCGTGGGCGAACCAACGCCGCAGTTATTGACAGATCTGGCGCGGTTTGGTGATGGCGTGAAAATTGGGGGAAACGGCCGTATCCACCTCACCCTGCCCCACGAAGATAAAATCCCAGAACTGGTCAACTGGCTTGTCGCTAACGGTCACACCCTGTACGAACTCAGCCCGCAGCACCTGTCGCTGGAAGATCGTTTCCTGCAAATCGTTGGCGCAGGTGCTATGGGATGACGGGGCAGAAGTGAAGGGGTGAACAACCTTCCCCGACTACCTGACTACCTGACTATGAACACACTGATCATTGCTGAACTAACCATCCGAGAAACACAGCGCCGCCGCATCTTGTGGCTGACCTTGTTTATGGCCGCCGGCTTCCTGGTTGTGTTTGGCCTGGGATTTCATTACGTCTATCTGGATGTCAGTGAAAGCCTC
>JBNKZT010000055.1:0-23496 GCA_050301775.1 Promineifilaceae bacterium (SeqCode) | reverse complement strand
GTAGGTGGCGGCGTACTGGTTGGGGTAGCTGTATTCGTTGGCGTTGGCAGCGGGGTATTGGTCGGTGTAGCTGTGTTCGTTGGTGTGGGAAGTGGGGTATTAGTCGGTGAAGCTGTGTTGGTCGGTGTTGGTAGTGGTGTGCTAGTTGGCGTAGCCGTGTTTGTTGGGGTAGGTGGTGGCGTACTGGTTGGGGTAGCTGTATTCGTTGGCGTTGGCAGCGGGGTATTGGTCGGTGTAGCTGTGTTGGTTGGCGTTGGAGCAGGGCTTGAATCATGGATATTGTTCTGATAAATAACGGCCACTTCACTGGCTGACATAGGACGGTCAAAGACGGCCAGTTCATCCATGTAGCCATTATAGTATGCTGCCCACGGCTGATGGTTACCGAGGATGAAGCTAGCGGTGTTGGTTCCGGTTACGGCCGTTAAATCATCAGCCATATCCACCTGCACCCCGTTAATGTAATACCGAATCGTTGTCTCACTGGCATCATAAGTGATGGCCAGATGCGTCCAGGCCGTATCGCTGTCTGGGATTTCGTCACCCAAATTGACTGTAGAGCTGTCGTAATCGGTAGACCAGTTGCTGCGGTGTTCCACGCGTAGCGTCCCCGACGTAAAATAAACCATATAGCCGTTAGCTGAGCCGTTGCTCCACTTCTCCGCCAGTCCAAAGTTGGTCCAGCCGCCCGAGTTCGGCCGTAGCCAGACCGCCAGCGAGTAATCGCCGATCCCGTCCAGTCCGTCCGATTCAGTATCGACAATGCTCAAATACTCGGAATTGGCCTGTACAAAGACTGCATAACGGCTGCCTTGTGGTGGGTTGGTTGTACTGCTGGCTACCGTGTTATTGTCTGTCAAGGTGTTGTCGTTCAACGATGAATCAGCCCGATCGCCGGTCACTTCTTCAAACCGCCACAACCCTTGTAAATTGGGATCATCGGCAAAAATATAATCTGGGATTGGCGTGGCCGTCGGCGTGTTACTTGGCGTGAGGGTGGCGGTTGGCGTCGCTGTATTCGTTGGGGTAGACGTCATCGTGGGGGTGGATGTGGCCGTTGGTGTCTCCGTTGCTGCCGGCGAAGGTCCTACAGTTGGTGTGGTCGAAGGTGTTGGTGTATCTGTTGCCGTCGGCGTGTCAGTTGGGGTTGCCGTGGGACCAGGGTCGCCTATTACTGAAACGGTCACTATACCGCGCTCGGCAACATAGTGATACATATAAATCCAGCCCCAACCGGCATACCAGACATCCGTGCGGTCAGTAATATGATCCAGATGTTGGTCGTAATAATTGCCTTCTGCCCAATCTTCAGGGTGCGGTGGCAAGTGCAAATGATAAATCCCGCCAGCAGCATAAGCCGCATCGAAATTAGCATTGGCTTCAGCCAATCCAGCAGCTGTGCCGTCTGGCGGCTCCCATAGCCCATACCGTTCGATCACGTACGTTGAAATAGTTGGCTCGTATGCACCATCCGTGTTCCACGTCGTGAAATCGAATGTCGTGCTGGCCCCTGTGATGTAATCGCGGCCAATGAGATAGCCAGCATCAATCTGGGCCTGCCAAGTTTGCTCATTTTCAAAACCACAGGGATGGAAATAGGCCACCGAATTGTACGGTTGACCGTCTCTGGTGAGGTTGTCGCGTATGTCATCATGGCTGCCGCCAATCTCCCAATCATATCCATATGTTTCAAATTCGCTGGCCGAACAGGGATGGGTGCGGGTTTTTGAGCCAATTTCGGTATAACCGCCGTCAACGGCAACCTGGGCATCAGCCCAGCCAGGGAACCAGCCGGTAATGACACCGACGGTATGGTACAAATGACGATTGGCAAGCTCGGCAATGGCTCCTGGCAATAAATCGAGGCTGTAGTTGGCCCAGTTGTGCATGGAGATGGTAACGGCTGCATGCCGATCATCGTACATACGGGTAATGCCATGGTAGGTCAACGTGACGGGTTCTCCAGTACTGTCCAGCACCTGCACGTAAATGTGGTCAGAATCGGGTTCAAAGCCAACACTTACGTATGCACGATGGTTGAAGTAATCAAATCGAACGGCGTTGACACTGTTGAAGAAGTCAGTCTCATGATAAACAGGCAAAGTTTGCCAGTTCTGTTCCAGTGAGGCGCGATATTGGGCGCTTAATTCGCTGGAACCAACCGGGATTTCAAAGATATAAGTGACGGGGTACCAAAGCGAGTAAGTGGTGTGTGCGGTTATATCGACAACAATGTTGAATGCTGTGCCAGTGCTGGGGCCTGGTGTGGAGGTAGGCTGGGGCGTTGAGGTGATGGATGGTGTGGGCGTGACAGTTGGCGGCAGTGTTGGTGTAGCCGTTGGCGTGTTAGTGGGTGTTGGCCCATCGGTAGGTGTTGGTGTGATTGTGGAAATGGTGGTTGGCGTGGGCGTGCCCTGGGTAACGGCCGTTACCATCACTAACCCGCGCTCCTGCACAAAATGATACAAATATAGCTGGCCAAATCCCGTATACCAGACATCAGCCCGGCCAGCAATATATTGAAAATGTTGGTACAGGTATGAACCGGGAAACCATAAGCTGAAATCAGGATGGTCCGTCAGATGATAAATACCTTGAGCAGAATAAGCCGCATCGAAAGCTGCGTTTGCTTCATCTAGATCGGCCTGAGAACCACCATCTTCCCAGGTCCCACCGCCAATCAACACAATGTACGTGGGACGAACTTGCGTGTAGGTGCCATCACCACCCCATGCAGCAAAGTCAAGCGGACCGATGCCAGGGACAGTCTGGTAGTCGCGGTCGGTGATAAAATTGGCGTCCACAACCGCTTCACGTACCCCGCTGTCTTCAAAGCCGCAAGGTTGAATGAAAGCTGGAACATAAGGCGGATCCAACGTCAAGTTGGCCAATAAATCATCACGGCTGCCGGCAATTTGCGCATCGTAACCCCCGTAAAGGGTATAATCGCTGGCGGTGCAGGGATGATAGCGAGTATGGGCGGCCACTTCGGTATAGCCGGAATCCACGCGATCCTGTAAATCGGTCCACATGGAACCAGACAACCCGCCGGTAACCACAGAGACGGTGTGGTAAAGTTCCAGATCGGTCAGCAGTTCGGAAGCATAGTTGACCGAATCCACCATGTAGTTGGCCCAGTCGTCCAGGGTGATGGTAACGGCCGCATTCCGATCATCATAAAACGGAGCCATCCCTTCATACCCCAATTGAACAGGGCTGCCCGTCGAATCAACGATGCGGATGAAGATAGAATCTGAAATGGCGTCAAAGGCCAAGCTCAGGTAGGCCATGTTCCCGGCATAATCAAACCGAGCGACCTCAATACCGTTAAATAACTGCCCGGTTGGCGGTTCCGGCAGCGCCTGCCAGGCATCTTCAACCCGGTAGCGATACTGCGCCGTCAAACCAGTTGATCCCGCCGGAATCTCAAACAGATACGTGACCGGATAAAACAGGCCGTACCGCTGATGGGCTGTTGTATCGACGTCAATGCGGAATTCATCGCTGGTGACGATTTGCGCCCTCGCCGATTGAGAACTTTTGTCAACAGGCAGTAGGAACAACCCTAAAAAAGATAAAACCAATACTGTCCACAATACTTTTTTTGCTTTCATTGCTCACCTCTTCGCCAAAAAATCCTGGCGTTAGAGATAACCATAGGCAACCCAGCCACCGTCCACAGGAACGGCCGTTCCCGTCATGTTGGCGGCCCCATCTGATAATAAAAAAGAAACAACCCGGGCAATGTTATCCATCTCAATCCAGCGGCCCAGGGGGGTGCGCTGCAAAATGCTCGCTTCGTCAAACCAACTGTTTTGTAAATGCTCATCGGTAGCTTCGGTGCGGACGTAGCCGGGGGCCACGCTATTGACGGTGATGTTGTGTTTGGCCCACTCGCAGGCCAGCACGCGGGTGAGGGCATCGACGCCGGCTTTGGCGCAGTTGTAGGCCAGCCGTTCGGGGAAGGCGACCAGACCGTTGATGGAAGAGATATTGACGATACGGCCGTATCCCTGCCCGATCATCACCCGTCCCACCGCCTGGCAGCACAGGAACGTCCCCTTCAAGTCCACGGCCAAAACGTGATCCCAGGTCGCCTCAGGCAGTGATTCTGTTTGATCGTGTTGGAAAACTCCAGCGTTGTTAACCAACGCATCGATACGGCCGTAAACAGACACGGCCGTATCCACCATCGCCTGCACCTCGCCAACCCGCGTCACATCGGTCCGGCAAAAAACAGCGTCATTCAGGGCAACGGCCGTGTCTTCTCCCGCCGTCTCATCGATATCGGCCACGACGATTTTTGCCCCTTCCGCGCTCAGACGCTGGGCGATGGCCCGGCCAATTCCCCGGCCGGCCCCGGTTACGATTGCCACTTTCCCTTCATGCAGATTTTCCATCTTGTGCCCTCGCAGATTGCAATTCAGTCAATTCATCAAGCAAATCGGCCAATTGACTGGTCAGAGTCTGGCGATCAAATTGCTCAATTCCGGTCGGATTGATGCGTAACGGCCGTCCCGCCGCCCACGCCTGGTAAGCCGAAAGAATCGCCTGGGTAATGGCGTCTACGTCATCCGGCGGCACACAGCGCCCCAGTTCGTACTGCCGCAGCAGCGATTGGGCCGCTCCCGGCCCATCCAGCAGCAAAATTGGGGCGCGGCCCACGGCCCAATATTCATACATCTTGCCCGGAATGAGCGTGTGAAACCCTTCATAATTGATGGCCAGCAGCAAATCGGCCTGCCGCAGCAGCCGTAGAAAATCGTTGTGCGGCAAAAAACCGGTTTCCTGCACCATGCCCTTCAAGCCATTGGCCTGGATGTGCTGGCTGTAAAACTGCGGCAGGCGGCCGGTGAACGTGACCTGTAAATGCCTGGCCAGTTCGGGAAAGTCCCGGCCAATCTGGCGCAGCGCGGCAAAAAACGGTTCCGGGCTGCGATGCCAGCCTGCGTCGATGCTCAACAAACCGGTGTGGACGATGCGGAAGGTGTTATCCACTGCCACGTCCATCTGGCGCACGGCGGCAAAATCTTCCAGGTCACAGCCGTTGGCAATCAGCCGGAATTTGTCGGCTGGCTGCCGGGGATAGCGCGCCCGGAAGGCGTCCCGGCTGGCCGGCGTCACCAGAACAATGCGGTCGGCCGTTCGGACGACCCAGCTTTCCAGGCGGCGTTCAATCCAGCGGACAAAGCCCGGTTTATTCCTGAACCAAGGCGTATCAATCCAGTCATCCCGGTAATCGACAATCAAAGGGCGATGGGTCAAATGTTTCAGGCAGGCAGCGATAACGGCCGTTGAATGCAGCGGACACGTCGCCCAAATCACGTCCACCGCTTCATCTCGCACAATGCGGCGGGCCAGGCGCAAAGCTGCCGGCAGCCAGGTGATGCCTGCATCCGGCAGTAAGGCGTAACGGTAAGCCAGCCGCCGCAGCCAACTGAGAAAATTAATGCCCACCGCCGCCAGCCGGTTTTTTTGCCGTATCTCCCGCCCTTTTTGCTGGATGTTGGCCGCCGGTTCGCCAGACGTGGTGCGGTAAATGACGGCCTGGGACGGAATTTCGTTCAAAAGCGCGGCGCTGCCTTCCCGCCGCTGGCTGACTGTTTCTTGCCGGTCATCAATGGTCAGCACCAGCGGCCGCCAGCCGCGTTCCGGCAGGTATTTGACGAACTTTACCGCCCG
Organism: Promineifilaceae bacterium (SeqCode); assembly: GCA_050301775.1. Lineage (GTDB taxonomy): Bacteria > Chloroflexota > Anaerolineae > Promineifilales > Promineifilaceae > JACKCC01. The sequence continues at coordinate 17,814 of JBNKZT010000055.1, read as the reverse complement.
GATGGATCCGCCAACCGAGAAAAAGGGCGGGAAGACGTAAGCCAGCAGCAAAACTTTTTTCACCAGCAAATTCCTTCGTATTGGTACGGCCGTAACCGATCCGGTACAGCGCGCACCAGGTCAATTAACTTATGCTCAGGCGACAAATTGGCCAGCGCATCAATCGCGCCATCCTGCTGGCTGTGGGCCACCACCACGATTTCCGACTCGGCCAGCAGTTCATCCAGCGAATCACACAACAAACAGGACAAATGGGGGATCGTCTGGTCAATGAAGGCGCGATTGCTGCCCATCAACTGGCCGATGTTGATGTGCTCGTCGAAGATTTTCAGGTCGTACCCCTTGCCCAGCAGCGTTTCGGCCAACTGGACCATCGGGCTTTCCCGTAAATCGTCCGTATCGGGTTTGAAAGACAGCCCGACGAGGCCGATTTTTTGTTGATCACCGTTCACAATCAGGTCCAGCGCGGCCTGAATTTGGGCCTGGTTACTGGGCAAAATGGCGTTCATCACCGGCAAATCCACGTCCTCGTGCCGGGCCAGGTACAGCAGCGCCCGCAAATCTTTGGGCAGGCAGGAGCCGCCAAAAGCAAAGCCGGGGCGCAGGTAGGCGCTGGAGAGGTTCAGTTTTTGATCCTGGCAGAAGATGCCCATCATTTCCTGGCCGTCGATGCCCAGTTTTTTGCACAGGTTGCCCATCTCGTTGGCGAAGACGATTTTGAGGGCGTGGAAGGCGTTGCAGGCGTATTTGACCATCACGGCTGTTTCCGGTTCAGTACAAACAATCGCCGCCGGTAAATCTTGGTACAACCCGGCAACCGTATCACCGGCCCGCATTTCAGAGCGGCCAATGAGGGTCAATGGCGGGTGGTAAAAATCGTAGATGGCGCTGCCTTCGCGCAGGAACTCCGGGTTGGTGACGAAGCCGATTTCGTCGCCGATGGTCTTGTTGGAGTTTTGGTGGAGTACGGCCGTACACTGGCTCAGGGCATCGGGCAAAATGGTGCTGCGCATGGCCACCACGTGATAGGTATCCTTCTGGGCTAAAGCCTGGCCAATTTGGGCGCAAACCCGCCACACAAATTCAGTATCGAGGCTGCCATTTGATCGTGACGGTGTTCCGACGCAAATCAGGGAAATATCAGTTGACGATACCGCTTCGGCGGCATCGGTTGTTGCCATCAAGCGGTTGGCCGCCCCGTTTTCGGCTATCATCCGGGCCAATCCGGGTTCGGCAATCGGGCTGTTCCCGGCCTGAATGGATTGGACTTTGGCGGTGTTGACATCGACGCCAATCACTTGATGCCCTTCATTAGCCAGGCAGGCGGCGGTGATGCAGCCTACATAACCTAAACCAAATACAGAAATTTTCATTCTGCCCTCTCCTTATTCAGGTTAAACAACCAGGAAAAGCACGCTTCTTGAGCGGTTAAATCCCCTTCCCAGTAGGCATGGATGACCTGATTGGTTAATTTACGGCCGTATTCATACGAAACCCAGCCCGTCTCCAGCGCCACAACGACATCTGGCGTCTGAATCTTCACGGCCAACTCCGGTTGTGCCGAGTTGACCAGATGCAGGGTATGGTCGGCCAGCGGCGTCGCACATTCCCACTCCGGAGCCAGATGGAAATACCATTCCAAATGATGACGGCCGTTACCGGCAAATTGGTCGGTAATCACCCACGCGCCCGGACGCCGCATGGCCAGTTCACGCCGCCAGACGACGCCCGATTGATCCGACAGACAGCCCATGACACAGCCATCGGTCCATGATTTGCAGGCGGCTGTTGGAACCTGCTGCCAGCTAAAAACATCGCCTCTCACGGCCTGTTCCTGGCCGTCGATGAGGACGCTGTTGTGGGCAGCCGTCAGCTGGAACCGGTCGCGCCAGGGACCATGATAGGTGTACGTGCCGGAATCGATGAGCAAGGGACGGCCGTTCAGCCACAAAACAGGACTGAGCAGATCGCAGTGGGCGTGGGCGCAGTAGCCGTCGCCGGCCAGGCCAAATGCGCCGCAGCGCAGCAGCCCGTAATCGCTGTCGGTCTGCCAACTGCTGCGGATGATGATTTGCCCCGCTTGGGGGAAGAATGAGGTCGTTTTTTGTGGTGGTCTGGCTGCCAATTCGCTAAACGTTTGCCATCCGGCCTCGCCTAGCAGCCAAAAAGCGCCTTCGCCAAAGGTGCGGGCGGCATATTTGAAGTCGGAACGGCCGTACAGCGCCGCCCCAATCGCCAACGTCTCCCGGCTGGTATCATGGATGCTGCCCGCGCCGAGCTGGAAAGCCCAGCCGTCATCGTCGTCACCCAACCGGGGCAGGCGGCCATCGGGTGTCAGCGCATACATCAGGTAGTTGAGCATTTTTTCGGCGTGGGTTTCCAGGGTGGGTAACGGCCGTATCGCCCCTCGCCGCGCCAGCACAATCAGCAGCAAAACAAAGTCCAATACAAACCGGTGATAGGCTGGCGACTGCTCCCGATTCACGCCATCCGCATGGGTTTGCCGGGTTACTTCCGCCTCAACGATATTTAGCCCGGTTTCCAGCCACTCGCCGGCCTCGGCAAACTCGGCAAAAAACGCCCCGGCAAAAGCCAGCGCCGCCGCTTCGCCGATGATGTGGTTATTGCGCCCCGGCCATTCCAACGTTAAATGCTGGCGCAAATAGTGCGCCTGTTGGTAAAAACTGGGCACAAGCGCCTGGCCCGCCATTTGCCTGAAGGTGGACGAACTGCGGAAAAAGTGTAAGGCCAGCCCCCAGGCGATCAGCCGGACGCCAATTTCCAGAGCACTGTACCAGTTGATACCGAAGGGACAGGGATTGGCCTGTATCCAACTCAAAATATGTTCAGCGCCAAGCCGGGCATATTTTCCATCCCCGGTCAGCCAATACGCTTTGCCCAGCGTCGTCAAGTACTGCTGCCGGTTGAGTTCCCAAAGCGGTTTGTAATCACCCGGCCGTTGGTCAGTCCAGAACCAGCGGTCGATTTTTGCCACGAAATCCAGCGGCCACTGTTGGCCGGAACCTGCGTCCAGATGCCAATCAATCACGCCCTGGCCAAAATCATAGGTGGTTCCCAACATCCTGATCCGGCCACTAAAAATAGTCTCTGCCTGAGCCAGCGTTGTTTCCACTTGCTCGGAATAGAGATTTTGCCATTGGGCCACACGCGCATCTTTTTCGGTTGCGGCAAACAGGTAAGCAGGCGCATCTTTTTGCGCCAAAAAGTCAACAAATTCGCCTATCGTTTTCCATTGCTGATCGAGTTGGCCAAACATCTTCTGGGCCGATGGTGGCTGTTGACCCACCGCCTGCCACCAGATTTGTTGGGAATACAGGGTGGTATCGGCAACGGCTCTACGGCCGATACGCAGCAAGGTTTCTCTTGGCCCGTGTTGGCGGGTCAATTCAGAAAAGCGGTTTAAGGCGTACCCAATGCTCGACATCTTATTCTCACAATGATGTGGCTCGGCGTCTCCGGGCGACATTGTAAATGGCCTGTTTAACGGCAGTAACCTCCGACGCTTCCAACTCGCCCAAAAAGATGAGCACCAATCCATAAACTAACATCGCGCTGGTTACACTAAGCAGCAAAAATCCGACGTGCAGACTGCCGTCATTACCGGGCAGTATGTTGATGGCAACGGCCGTTACACTCATCGCCACCGTGGCCAACACCACATTGCGCAAGGTGTGAAACGGGAATGGCCAGGGCAAATGGGGCCGGGCTGTCACTACCTGGAGCAAAAGGAGCGTGGCATAGCCGATAAATGTCGTCACGCCGGCGGCGACAAACCCATAGCGAGGTATCAACCAGATGTTTAAACCGGTCGTAATCACGACGGCCACAATTTGATTGATGGCGATCTGGTTGGTCCGTTTGGCGATTAAAAGACCCACGCTGGCAATCTGGGCCAGCCCGTAGATGAAACTGGCAAAGACGACATAGCCGACGATGCGATACCCGTCGTGGTAGGGTTCGGCCGTTAACAATTGGATAAACGGCCGTGCCAACACAGCCAGCCCGGCCGTCGCCGGTAAACACAAAATCAGAAACACCCGCGTCGTTGCCGTTAGCGACTGCTGTGTCTGCTCCAGCCCGGAACGCTCCCAAATATTAATCACCATTGGCCCCAGGCTGAGCAGAAAGACGGACACTAAAATGTCGATGCTTTTGCTAGAAATGTTATACGCCGCCGAATAAAGCCCCACTTCGGCCCGGGAACGCATCACGCCAATGAGATACCGGTCCGATAAACGCAGCCCCCACATGGCCATATTGCCCAGGGCCAATGGCCAGGCATACTGCCACAAGCGGCCCACGTCACCGGATGAAGCCCGCTGTATTTGCACGCGCCCCTCATTGGAGCGCAAAATCCGGGGCAGTAAAATCAACAACGCCAGTGTCATAGCGATGAACGTGCCCCACAAAAGCCCGGCACCCCCCCAACTGAACAAGTACAACAGCCCTAAACCCAGCCCCAAACCACCATAATTGGCTAACAGATCTAATCTCGTGTATAGGCGGCTGCGTTCCTGGGCGCGCACCACCTGCATAAAAACGGAAAACGTGGCCTGCACGATAAAAATGAGCACACTTAACAGCAGCAACGGGTACAAATCTACGGGCAAGTGGCCTCTGAACTGGCGTAAGAGCAGTGCTGATAAAGCAGCTGCCAGGGCAACAACCAGGCCCACTGAGGTGCCCAACATCGAAAAGAACGTTCCCAATCGATTCTGAGTCTGGTACGTCAGGTAAAATCGAACCGCCCCGGCTCCCAACCCGGAACACGTCATGGCAAAAAGAAACTCGTAAGTACCAATTGCCAGGGCATAGTTGCCAAACTCAGTGGTTGTCAACAGGCGCGTTAAGATGGGGGCAGTGATGAAGCCTGTCAGCGCTGGCAGCAGCTTGGATGGCAAATAAGCGGCGAAGTCCTTGAGAAATTTGCCTAACATGTCAGTTTGTACGCTTTTCCAATACAAAAAAGTTGAAATGGGATGGCGTTAATCGCGCCACCAGCCGTTCAACAAACGTTTGTTTTCCATTGGCCGAAAAGTAATCGAGGGTGAAGTTTTCCTTACACGTTAAGGGCGTATAGCTCAACAGCTTTTTCAAATCGTCGGAGCACAGTTCAAACACGTGGCATTCGTCGTCTTGGATGTGTTCGATTTCATCTTCGTCAGCCTGGCGATAATCGCGGATGAATCGTTCTTTTTCCCAGATATGGGTCTGTTCCACAAACGGAATGGATACAAACACTGCTTTGCGAGCCACCCGCCCCATTTCAATTAAAACTTGCAGCGGACCGCGCACGTGTTCCAGGGTTTGGAAGCAAAAGACGTAATCGAATGCGTTATCATCGAATTGCAGGGCGTCGGCATTGCCAACGACGGCGTCAACACCTTGAGCTTTGATGTAATCTACTCGCTCCGGTCGCATGTTCAGGCTGAGACCGGTTTTCCCCAATGCCAGAAACAGCATACCACTTGTATCGCCGATGTTGAGAACGGCCGTTTCCGGCTCGAAAATGTCGGGATACGCTGTTTTGAAGTATTGGTACATACGGTAATAGCGGATTTGATGCACGTAGAGGTTGGGGGAAACGGCCGTGTTCTCCAATCGTGCATACCCCCAATGCTGCTTCATTCGAGCTTCCGGGAACAAAACCGCAATTTCTGGCGCTGCCGCCACTTCCCGTTGGAGATATTGATATTGCAAAGCCGCCAACGGCTTGGCCGACAGCATTTTCAAAATAAGGGCAGCCAACCTGTTCTCAACTCGCTGTCGTTTCAAGAAAATAGGCGGCACAAAGTTCTTTTTAATTCGTCCTGTTAGAGATACAGTCATTATACTTCTCCCGGAATTTGACCCAAATCATTCCATTTAAAAACCAGTTCATTGACCGCCATCATGATGGGGAACACCACCAGCACCCAGTTTTGGATAAAGTTAGGCGCCACCATGTTGCTGAGCATCTGACCGGCAAAAGCCAACGTCAAGCCTAGAACAATGGCGCGCCATTCAGAGTTCGTAACTTGACGCCATTGGCGAAATCCTTGATAGAGGAATTTGAAACAAAGCCATAGAAAAAAGATGAGGGCCGGTGTTCCCATTTTGACCCAAATCCAAACGTAAGCGTTATGGCAGTACCAGACTAAGCCTCTATCGGTTGTTGCCCAGGGCAGAAAATCGAAACGACGCATCCAGGGGCGATACGCATTACCGATACCAACACCCAATAAAGGATGTTTTACAATTTGATGGAAAGCGTATTGCACCTCAGTCTCTCGCAAAATGGCGCTGGTATCTTGTTCCAATGAACTGCTTTGGACCGATAAAACCCGATCTAATGCCGCTGCCCCCCACGGTTCAAGCGGACTGCCCGGCAGAAAAAGTACAACACCCATAATGGTCACTAACAAAACCAACCACCGCAAACCCCGCAGCCGGGCTGACCAGGGTATAACCAGCGCCAACAAGCCCAGGGCAAAAGCCGTCGTTGCCCAATAATTCCGTTGGAAACTCATGAACAACCAGACGAAAAGAAAGGCAGCGACAACGCTGTAAATACGACGTTTTTTGCCTGAAGGCAGCATCATGGTAAGACAAACAGCAGTGATGAGCATGGCGTAGATAAGTCTTTCACCGGTAATCCACACACGGGACACGCCGCTGAATTCTTTGCCCACAGTGACTAACGCCTCTGATGAAACCCGCACCAAGGGCAAAGAAGGAACAGCCGTTTGCAAAAGGACAACGGCCGTCATCAACAGCGACAAAACAAACAGCCCATACACCAGGGTTTTTAGCTGCTTGGGGGTACGGATGAGTTGGGTAACGGCGAAGAAACCAAGCCAGTAGGTGACAATGCGGAATTCGCGGATGGCTAGGCTGGGGCTGACGCGGTAGATGAGAACGGCCGTAATCACACTAACCACCGCCATCCCAAAGAAAAGCAGCAAAGGAACATCCAGCGCCGTGGAGACATACTCAAACTCACGCTCCACCAGCAAGCGAACAACAGCAAGACCCAGCAGCAGCAGCAGCAGCAAATCGGTGGCATGGAAGCTCACCGGCCCTAACGAAAGATACGGTATCTGGTCGTAATTGACCAGCCCGCCAGTGATAGCCACCGTCAGCAGCAAACCCATCTCCGGCCGTAACATGATCCACCACAAGCCCAATAGGGCTGGAATCATCCCAACCGCCAGCCAGGCCGGCAGCCAGGCTGTAGCAGTGCCCAGTACGACACCTGTCAGTGCAGCGATTGTCAACTGAGTGCTGATAGAATGCCAGCGTGGCCACGCCAGGTTGGCCCAGGGCGGCCACGCGGCAATACCGGTAAAATCTTTCATGCCAATGCCTGCGCCTCTGGCTGAACCTCGCTTATAAAGTCGTGAATACTCTCTACAACGTATTTGATTTGCTCATCTGTTAATTCGGCAAACATGGGTAACGATAGAATTTCTGCCGCACATTGTTCCGTAACCGGGAAATTGTCTGGCTGATACCCTAAATCCCGGCAGGCTGGCTGTAAATGAATGGGGATTGGGTAATGAATGCCAGTCCCGATGCCTCGTTCTTGCAGGTGCTGCTGCAAGGCATCCCGGTGCGTGGTGCGGATCACGTAGAGGTGATAGGCGTGTTCGGCATAATGGGCAGTGAACGGCCGTGTCACCCCAATCTCATCTAGCAACGCATCGTACAATCGGGCATGCTTCCGCCGCGCCGCATTCCAGGCGTCCAGATGCCGCAGTTTTATACGCAGCACTGCCGCCTGTACGCTGTCCAACCGGCGGTTATAGCCCATCACCAGATGCTCATACTTTTTCTTCTGGCCATAGTTGCGCAGCATACGCACATTCTCGGCAATTTGCTCTGAGTTCGTCACCACCATGCCGCCGTCGCCATAACAACCCAAATTCTTGGCCGGATAAAAACTAAACGCGGCCGCTTCTCCCATGGAACCGGCCCGATTCATATCGTAATAGGCGCCATGAGCCTGACAGGCATCCTCAAGTACCATCAAGTGTTGTTCTTCAGCCAGATTTAGAATAGGGGCCATGTCGGCTGGTTGACCGTACAAGTGAACCGGCAAAATAACCCGAGTTTTGTCCGTAATCGCTTGTTCAATCCCAGAAACAGAAATGTTGTAAGTGAGTGGATCAATATCCACCAGGACGGGTTTTGCTCCGACAGCCAAGATGGCCAGCACGGTGGCGATAAACGTATTGGCTGGCGTAATCACTTCATCGCCCGGTCCAACGCCCATCGCCCGTAAAGCCAATTCCAACGCCGAAGTGCCCGTGTCTATCCCAATGGCCTGTTTTGTCTCACAAAAATCGGCAAATTCTCTTTCAAATAAGCGGACTTCTTCCCCCAAAATGAACTGGCTGCTGGCAATAACCGCCTCTATCGCTTGGTTCACTTCCTGGCGCAAAGTCTGATACTGACTACCTAAATCAACAAAAGGAACATTCATCTAACGCCTCCATGTCCATCTTCTGAACCACAACCGTTTATAGAAATACCCATCGATGCCAAAGCTTCCTGGGCAACAACATCTAAACCATCCACGTAAGGCCGCTCAATCAGACCAGATTGGCAGCGTAAGTCCTCAATGGCACAAATAATACGGGCTGGATTGCCAACAACCACCATCCGGTCGGGCACATCTTCGGTGACAACGCTGCCGGCCCCCACCAGCACAGATTCGCCAATGACAATGCGGGGCAGCAGTGTGGCATTGCAGCCGATTCGCGCCCGCCGCTTGATGGTTGGTCCAAACATGCGCTGGGTACAAATTGGGTGCAAGTCGTTGGCCACAGTTACGCCTGGCGCGAGGAAAACGTCATCTTCAATAACGGTAAATTGCGCGACATACACGTTGCAGTGAATGCGCACGTTGTTGCCGATGACGCAGCCATAATCAATGACGGAGTTGTTCCAGATATGAAAGTTTTCGCCGATTTCGTTTTCTTCCCGGATTACCACGTTGTGACCCGTTTCCAGGCATCGGCCTATGCGCACATTGCTGTAGATGACTGTGCCGGAGCGGATGTGAGCGTGATCACCAATCTGGGCCGGGCGGTATTCAATACGTCGGCCAGTCCGGTAATTGATCACTGCACTTGCATCTACCTGTTGACCATTTTTTTCTAAAGTAGTTATCATGTCACACCTCTACCGGCGTACCATGCAGGGCCATAGATTTATCAATAGCCTCCATGACTTTAACGATTTCTAATGCGGTCTCCCCATTAGAAAAAGAGCAGCAGCCGTCTTGTACACATTCTAAAAAGCTGCTGCATTGGTTCTTGAGGGGTTCGCCAAATTTCACCACCGGGCTGACAATATCCCCATCGCGGAGTAGGAAGTGATATTCGCCGAAGCTTTCAGCCTCGTCGGACACCGGCACGAGGCCTTTGTTGTAAACACGGACTCGTTCCTGGGCGTCCAGGTCGTTGAAGACAATGCGCATTTCGCTGCCGACGACGACGACTTCGCGTACTTTGTTGGGGTCGGCCCAACTGACGTGGATATTGCCGATGACCCGGTTTGGGTAGCCTAGTGAAATGAAACCGACGTCTTCACGGCCGTTTCCCAACACGCACCCGCCAATCGCACTCACCCATTCCGGCGTCTCATCCAGCAAATAATCAAAAATTGAAACATCATGGGGGGCCAAATCCCAGACCGCGTTTACATCCCCTCGAATTGGGCCGAGATTGGTGCGGGTGGCGTGCAAATAATAAATTTTGCCAATTTCGTGAGACGTTAGGTACTGTTTGGTGGCCCGGACAGCATCGTTGAACAAAAACGTATGCCCAACCATCAGAACACGATTTTTCGAGTCGGCCAGGTCGATCAGACGAGCCGCCTGGTCGCTGTTGGTGGTAATGGGCTTTTCCATTAAAAGGTGCTTGCCGTTTTCCAGGCATTTTTTAGCAACCTCAAAGTGGGCTGTAGCCTGTGTTGCGATGACAACAGCATCAACGCCGTTTTTGACCAATTCATCAACGGAGTTACAGACGCCAATGCCGGGAAAGCGTTGTTTTACAAGCTGCAATCGCTCACTTTTCTGGTCACAAACCTGTGTCACTACGGAATTGGCCAGTTCATTGAAGACGCGTACGTAATTGATGCCCCAGTAACCACAGCCAGCGATACCGATTTTTACTTTTCCATTGTCCATCATTAAAATCTCCCTCCATTTAGGTTTTCCTTTATTATTACGACACTAACCAGCTCCATTTCCTGTGATGACAGCGGGAACGGTTGCTAACAGCAGTTTTATGTCCAGGAGCAGGGAACGACGGTGCACGTATTCGATGTCGAGCTGAGCCATTTCGTCGAAGGTTACGCGGGAACGGCCGTATACCTGCCACATTCCCGTTAATCCCGGGAGCGCTTGCAAGCGCTCCCGATGCCACTCCTGGTAAGCCGCTACTTCATACTCTGGAACGGGTCTCGGTCCCACTAGGCTCATTTCTCCCTTCACAATATTGAACACCTGCGGCAGTTCATCCAGACTCAATTTGCGCAGCCAACGCCCTGTTCTTGTTACTCGCGGGTCACCGTTCAATTTGTATGGCAAACCATTTTCATCCGATGCTTCCACCTGGCCATTAACAAAATTCGTGATGTAGTTCACGTGTAGCGATTGGTCACAGTTGTGGAACATCGTTCGGAACTTATAGCATTCAAATAATCGCTGCTCCCAGCAATGGCGCAGCCCTCTTGATTGACATCTGGCCCCCACGCGGGTTTGGCGGAAGATGACCGGCCCCGGCGAATCCAGCTTAATTAAAACGGCAATGAAGCCGAACAAGGGCAGCAAGATAGGCGCTGCCAACACCACAATCGTCAAATCCATCGTCCGCTTGGCCAGTAAGTAGAAACGGCCGTTCAACCACTGCATCAAATCCGGCCGAACTGCTTGCTGTCGCTGCGGCCACAACGCTTCATACACCATAAGCTGCCTCCTCAGAATACATATTCAGACTCACAGGAATTTCCTGAATCAACATGCGGTGCTTGGTGCGCCGGGTTCGGGGAATTTCGTCTACAAAAACAATTTGAATTTCCATTTCACCGTGTAATTTTGTCAGCAAGGCTTGTTGGATACGGCCGTTATCCACCTCTGAATAGTTCGATAAAGGTATAATCCGCACCACCAACTCCCCCGGTTTTTCCTGGAAATACTGATACTGCTGCACATGATTAAACGCATCATTATGCGTATTCAACGTCGTCACCGGGATATACCGCTCATCCCGCGTCACCACCACTTCATGCTGCCACCGCCCTATAACGTCCGTAATAAGCGGCAGCTCACAACCACAAGGACACGATTCATCGGCAAAACGCGCCAGATCATCTGTCTGGTAGCGGATAAACGGCATACAATGCGTATCCAAACCAGTCCCGGTCACATAACCAAACTCGCCGCGAGGAACCGGCCGTCCCACCTCATCCGTCAACTCCAGCACCCCATACTCCATACAAACGTGGTAACCAGTCCGTTCCGGACACTCAACCGCATCAATCGCCCGCTCCGATTGGCCATAACCAGCCAGCACCGGACAGCCAAAAGCCTGCTCAATCAGCGTCCGCTGCCCCGGATAAAGCTGCTCAAATTCCGTAAAAATAGCCTGCGGCCGAATATCATTCACCCCCTCATCCAACATGTAACGAGACATCACAAAAAGAGCCGATGGGAAACTTTGAATAAACTTCGGCTTGAAATTACGCAATTTTTCTATGTACAGCGGCAAAGTCTTATCACTCATCAAATAGTTGGAAAGGAGCAAACTATTATCGATGGCACAGTAATCCCAAAAATATCGATCACCATTTCGATCCGTTTGAGTAAAGGCATAAGGGCGCAGTAAAGCGACTCGATCGCCAAAACGGTAACCGGCCCAGGCCCACTGCCGGTACATAAAAGCGGCTTCATGAGGCTGGCTGACATCTTTTTCGTGGTAAAAACCCAGCGGCATTCCCGTGGTGCCCCCGGTCATCACGTAATAAAGCTTGTCCGGGTTAACGTTTCGGGCCACAAGTTGAGGCAGATGTTGGCGAACTTCTTTTTTTGTCAAAACGGGCAACTGTGCCAAATCTTCTAACGAAACAATATCCTCTGGCTGCAAACCCCGCTCATCAAACACCTGACGGTAATAAGGCACGTTTTCATAAGCATGGTTCAACAACCCTTGCAGCCGCTCTAATTGCATCGCTTTCAGGTCGGCCAACGGCCACTGGGCTGTCTCCTGCAGCCAATATCGGTAACGCTCAAATTCGGGATGGGTCCACAAATAATGGGGAATGACAAACCGCCTCCCCCAACCATATAACTGCCGTAGTTTCAATGGGGAACGTTTACGCCATAAGAGAAATGTATCTTTTAATCCTTTACCATTGGATGTTGGTGAACCATTGGACTGAATCGTCTCAACAGCAGATTCAGAAAGCTTCAAGCCGCGGCTGGTTTGCCACTGCAAATGCTGACTGACTGCCTCCTTGCCAAATTTGTTTACCAGGGCCAGGTAACAGCATACCCAATCCCCCGGACACCAGGAGTGTTCAACAAGATGCTGGGTAACTGATTCGATTGTGAAAGGGATAAACGCAATGTCACTAAACTCTTCGTTACCATGACGAGCCGTATGATAAGCTCGGCTTAGTGCCTCGACAGAAAGCGGTGTATATGCCAGACCCAACAGTTCTGGTTCGCCTGTGCGTGTATCCATTCCTAAACCAAGCAGGCGTATCGCTTCCAGCGGCAGCCGCACACCGACTTCTTCAGCCAGCTCCCGCTGAATGGTCACAAATGGGCTGGGGTTCAACTGCTCGTCATTATCGACGGCTAGGCGCATCGCACCGCCGGTGGAAACCTGATACCGCCCTCGATCTACGGCCACTTTGCTGCTGCGTTTGGCCAAAAGTATCTGGTTATCCGGTTCGCTAATGAGCAATACCATTGCCGATAAAATATTGGCCAATGGTGAGTCTGTGAAGCAACCGATGTCCCTAACGTGCTTTTGGCGTAATGTTGTTTGCCCATTTTCGAGAATCGGATGGTCCAATGACAGATTTGTGGCAATGTAATCAAAGTAATTGGTTCGTTCGAAATGAAGCGTGATGGCCGGTTTTGTTCCGTTACTGCCTTCAGGTAAGCTGACATTTAACAGCCGGTAGGCTGGTTCGTTGGTCAACTCGATTCCTAGTTTCCATTGCAGATCGTCTACCAGTTGGTTGACGTGGGGAACCAACTCGTTTGGCAGCTTGAATTGATGGTCTTCATATTTACATATGACATCATCTGGGCCAAAAGTTGAACGGCCGTCACCCATATGTAATATAAATGGAATACGCAACTGCTTCACAATATCACCTCGCAACAGGTCTCAAATCAGTTATTGCCAAAGATTTCGTAAAGGCTGTCGATGATGTATGCCTGCTCCGGCCAACTCAAATCAGGATAAATAGGCAAGCGAATCAACGAAGCGCTGACCCGCTCGGTCACTGGCAAATCGTCGGGGTGGTAGCCCCACTTCACTCGGCTATATGGCGAAGAATGCAGAGGAACGAAGTGGAAAGATGCCTTGATGCCTCGCTGTTGCAGCGCTTGCAAAACATAATCCCGGCATGAAGTATCCGTCACCTGGAAAGCGTAAATGTGCCAGTTCGGTTCGGCACGGCCGTCCACGTAAGGCAGAACGATTTGACCAGCAGCGGCCAAATCGGCCAGGCTTTCCTGGTAACGCTGCCAGACCAAGCGACGGCCGTTTTGGATGTCGTCGAGTTTATGGAATTGGGCCAGGGCCAATGCTGCCAGGAGATCAGACAGAACAAAGCTGGAACCCTGTTCAACCCAGGTGTATTTGTCTACCTCGCCGCGCAGGAATTTGCTGCGATCGGTGCCTTTTTCGCGGATGATTTCGGCTTGTTCAGCAATGGCGGCGTCGTTGGTGAGGAATACGCCCCCCTCACCACAGGTTATGTTTTTGGTGGCATGGAGACTGTAACAGCCCATGTGACCGATAGCGCCCAGGTAACGGCCGTTAAACCGCGCCCCTATCCCTTGAGCCGCATCCTCAATCAAAACCAGGTCGTGCTCTTGGGCCAGCGCCATCAAAGTATCCATATCACAGCCCTGCCCGGCATAATGAACGCAGGTAATAGCCCGGGTACGGGATGTGATCCGCTGCCGGACATCATCGGGATCAAGATTGAGCGTCATTTCGTCAATCTCGGCAAAAACGGGCCGCGCCCCTTCTCGAACAATGGAAGTTGCTGCCGTTACAAAGCCAAAACTAGGCATGATCACTTCATCGCCCGGTTCTAAATTCAGAGTCATAGCCGCGATTTCCAAGGCATGACTGCACGATGTTGTTAACAACGCGCGTCGCACGTTAAATTTTTCCTGGATCAAACTCTCTAATTGGCGGCCAATTGGTCCATTCCCGCCAATATTTTGACTGTCTAAAGCCTGTAATAAGGCTTCGCGCTCTTCTGCACCTAAAGCTAGCTTGCAAAAGGGAATTGTTGACGGCCGTGTAGTGGGGGAGAACGGCCGTTCACCACTTGCCACAAAATCGCTGAGCAAAGCGTTCGTTTTTTGCAACATGATCACCCTCCCTTTTATCACAAACTCTTGTCGTGATGGGTCAAGGGTTCCAGCCCATCTGACGTGACTAAGAACAAATCTTCAATACGAACACCACCGGTCCCCCCCGGGTAAATTCCCGGTTCAATGGTGATAACCATGCCTTCTTGCAGGACTTCGTCATTATAAGGAACAATCCAGGGCGCTTCCGCCTGGGCAACGCCGACGCCGTGGCCGGTATGATGGCCGTATTGATAGCCGCGGTCGGCAACATATCCGCGCACCGATGCATCTAATTCAGACGCTTTCATTCCTGGCTTGGCTTTTTCGGCCCCCAACTGGAAAGCATCCTTAACAATTAGATATAGCTTTTGCTGTTCTTGGGTCAGACGACCCACAGCTAACGTAGCGCAAGAGTCGCCCCACCAGCCATTCAGCTGGGGTACAATGTCACTAATGACTAGATGGCCATCCTCCAATTGATCGGAGCGGGGCAAACCGCCGCCATAACCACCGCTGCATTCCCCAGTAACCAGATCGCCGGCTACATGAATTCGCTGTCCGGCCGCTTGTTCCATTTGCGCCCTGGCATCGGCAAAGATGGCGATTTCACTGATGCCTGGTGCAATTAACTGGCGTATTCTGGCCTGCCCCACGTCACACAAGTGAGCCGCCTGCCGGATTTTCACCAGTTCATCTGCCATTTTGACCGCGCGAACGGCCGTTAAACGATGGGTGATGTCCCGCCATTGCAGATTGGGGAATTGGTCGGCCAAACCTTCACGCAAACTGGCCGGCAGATAGAGCGCTTCGTACCCCAGAACGCCGCCGGCGACTCCAAATTGTCGTATCCCGGCGGTTATCTTTTGCAGAGCGTTGGCAGGAATGGATAACGGCCGTTCATGGTCATAATTAACATAAGTGAATAAATCGGTCACCCAGCTCGATTGGCGAAACTCGCCTTCCTCCGTACCGGGCAAGACCACGACAGGGTTTTGCCGGTTGACCACCAGAACCATTGCCGGGCAGCCCTTGAAAGGGAAAGACGTATCGGACTGATTGACGTGGTTGGTCAAATAACAAATGCTCTCTGGATCAGAGAACAACGCCGCATCCAGTCCAGATTCATCCAGCCAGTCCCATATTCGGGGAAAATCGTTTGCCAACACGATTTGTGCGCTCCTCTATAAACCTAAACTGCACCGGTGATAGCGGCCGTTAAGCCGCCATCAACAGTCAACAAACTGCCGGTGATAAACGATGCCTCATCCGAGGCTAAAAACAGGGCCGCATAGGCCACCTCTTCTGGTTCACCGATACGGCCTAAGGCATGGAGACGGCCGGCCATCTCCCTGGCGCCGGGCACAGAAAAATATTCCGCGTTGATGGGCGTATCGATGTAACCGGCACAAATACAGTTCACTCGAATCTTATCTTTGCCGTAATCCAGGGCCATGCTGCGGGTCAGGCCAATCAGCCCACCTTTGGAAGCACAGTAGGCCGCCAGGTCAGCCTCGGCCAGCAGCCCGTTGGCCGAACCATTGATCACGATGCTGCCACCGCCCCTGGCCTGCATGAGGGGGATGACCGCTTTGGCGCAAAGAAAAGCGCCGCGCAAATTGACGTCCAGAATGTGCTGCCATTCTTCGAGCGTCGTATCGGCGGCCTTTTTGGCTAGGCCAATCCCGGCGTTGCTGAATAAAACGTCCACCCCACCAAAGGCAGCGACCGTTTTGTTTTTTAACGCTTCCACATCTTCCGGGCGGGAAACATCCGCCGCGACAAATAACGCCGGCCCAAACTTATCGTTGATTTCAGCAATAACGCGCTCGCCGTCAGCGACGTTCACGTCGCCAATAACAACCCTGGCCCCTTCCTGGGCAAAAAGGTAGGCTGCGGCCCGGCCAATTCCGGTTGCCCCGCCGGTTATGAGGGTGACTTTGTCTTTTAAGCGCATCACGACTCCTTAACCGTTTTCAAGTAATACTTGTCAGAGTAATACGGCCGTTCCGACTTGCTCCGATTAACAATCAACCCAATCACATTAGCCCGCACATCGGCCAACTGCTGCAGGGCAACGTTCGCTGTTTCCTGCCGGGTCAGCCCCAAACTGACAATTAAAACCACGCCATCAACGCGCGAACTTAACACAGCGGCGTCGGTCACAGAAAGTAGGCACGGTGTGTCGAACAAACAAACATCAAATTGTTCATTTATTTGTTTTATCAAAGCGCCCATCTGATTAGACCCCAATAATTCGGCCGGTTTTTGCGGTGTTGGTCCGCTCGTCAAAATGGTTAGCCCGGCCGTTTGACCGTGCTGCACAGCTTCATTGAGGGGGATACCATCCAGAAGTACATCACTCAAGCCGATTTCATTGGGCAGGTTGAAAATCTTATGGAGTGAAGGCAGACGCATATCGGCATCGATTAACAATATCTGATGACCGGCTTCGGCCAGAGTCACAGCCAAATTGGCGATGATCGTGGATTTACCTTCACCGCGCTCGGCACTGGTTGCTACCAAAGTCTTTAATGGATGTTCAGCATTGATCGCCAGAATATTGGTTCTCAGGCGGCGGTATGATTCATACTCAACAGAAAAACTGCCGTTGGTGGTAACAATGCGGCCGTGACCATTCTCATTGGTTTTCCTAAGCGCCGGAATCTGGCCCAGAATGGGTGGTTTGACCGCAATTTCCAACTCTGACCTTGAATGGAAAACAGTATCCATGTTCTCGATGAGAAGGGCAAGACCCAAACCAGCAGCAAGACCTACAACGCTTCCCAGAAGGATATTTATTTTCAGACTTGGTTTTACAGGTGCCCAGGGTTTGACGGCTGGCTCAACAACAGATATGGTGCTGGCTCGCATTAATTGTGTTAAACGGGCGCTTTCATATTGGGTTAAAAGGAAAGCAAATGCTTGCTCCTTCAATTCGATGTTATGGTTTAGCGTGTCAATTTCTTCGTTGTCAACGGGAATTTCTTGCAAGCGGGCATCACGTTCCAATCTGGCCTGGTTTAGCTCTTCTTCAGCCTGAGTCAATAGATCACCTACAATTTCTTGGGCGCTCCGCTCCCCGCCGCTATAAAAACTTTCGCTTTCAGCTTGCAGAATATCGGCCAGAAGATTAGCTACGTCACGCACGATGGCAGCATCGGGGCCTTCGGCGGTGATTCGTATTAACTCAGTATCCG
>JBNKZT010000054.1:0-23626 GCA_050301775.1 Promineifilaceae bacterium (SeqCode) | reverse complement strand
GGTGTTGTTGATTGTACGCTGCCGGCAGCCCTGGCCTCCGGCGGAACTGCGCCGGATATTATGGTAACGGTTAATGCGCCGGCTGCCGCCGGGGTGATTACGAATACGGCAACGGCCGTTCCCCCCTCACCCTTCTTTGACCCCGACCAATCCAATAATACGGCCAGCGCTCAGACAACAGTGGTTGATCCGGTTCAGGAACAGGCCGACCTGACCATCAGCCAACAGGCCAGCGCCATTGAAGTGAGTCCGGGAGTCGTGTTGACCTACACCCTGTCGGTGGTGAATAATGGGCCTGATGCAGCAACGGCTGTGACCGTGACCGATAAAATCCCTGCCAATGTCACTTTCCTGAGCCTGTCTGGCGGCGATTGGCAGTGCACCCATCCCGGAGACGTGATCTGCACGCGCAGCACGCTGGCTGCCGGCGCTGCGCCGGACATAATCATCACCGTGCAAGCGCCGAACAGTGCCGGTCTGGTCACCAATACGGCCGTTGTAAGCACGGCAACGCTTGATCCGATTACCGGCAATAATACGGCGGCAGCGGAAACGGCCGTTCGCTTCCACAACTTCCTGCCGGCCATTTTATCTCATTGAATCGGAACGTCTGTTTATGAAAAAAGTTTGGTTTGTATCGTTATTTGTCGTTTTTATCCTGGTGACTGGCTGCCGCTCGGATCAACCCGAGGTATCGGCCACACGCCCCACTTCCAGCAATGCCCTGACTGTCATCACCAGGGAATCGGAAGCCATTCCGACAGCGTCCAGTGATGAAGCAGTGCTTGAAGTGGCTGGCCAACCAGAAACGGCTGTTTCCCCCGCAATCGAATCGGCCGTCTTCTCAGAACCGCCGGCATCTCCTTCTGCCGTCAAGCCAACGCGGCAGCCCGTCCAATCACCGACCCAGGAAGCCGTCACCGGGCAGCAGCCGGAACCAACCAGGCTATCAGGAACGGCCCATGTCAATCCGACGCCCATCCCGGTTAATTCGGCAACGGCCGCAGCCACGACCATCGCCACCACGGCGCCACTTTCCGAAACAAACCCCACTGACCTGTCGGCAACGCCCCAAATTTTGACGACGGCGACGCCGGCCATCGTCAATTATGACACCGGTCCCATCCCGGCCGAGTCGCTGGTTTCGGGAATATTGGAACGCGACGAAATTCACAGCTATTCCTTTTCCGTAGCCGCCAGCAGTGCGATTTCGGTAACGGCCGTGGCCGTGCCCGACGCCGACATCATCGTGTCGGTTTACAACGTGGATGGGGACTTGATTGGCGAACAAAACGACGCCCCTGCCGGTGAACTAGAGCAGCTTACCAGTTTATGGCTGCCGTCACCCGGGGATTACTGGGTAGAGGTGCGCACTGCCAACAATGTGCCCGGCCAATACCTGCTGATGCTGCTCAAGCCTGATTCTTACGCGTTCCATCACCAGGGCATGATGGCCGTTGGCGATATGGTAACAGGCAGCCTGGCCGCCCAAACCGATCATTTCTGGTTTTTCACCGGCAGTGCAGGGGAAACGGTGACGATTACCGGCGTTCCCGGCAACGGCGGTGACCTTTTCCTGGAGCTTTACGACGCCGCCGGCGAAAATGCCCTGGGATTCGTCGATGAAGGCATTTCGGGTAATTCCGAGATGATTTCCGGCTATATCTTGCCCGCCACAGGCATTTATGGCATTCGCGTTGGCGAATATGATTTTCGGGGAGTCAGCTACCAGTTGACACTTACACGCAATTAAAAGCCGGTGGCCAATTGCATATTGTAGAACGAATTGCCAATTCGTTCAGGCGATTGACCAAATCGCCTGACGTCAAATCAGGCCACCAAAACCTGGCGTAAAAACTGGCCGGTGTAACTTTCCGCCACCTGAGCCACCACTTCCGGCGACCCTTGAGCAATAATTTGCCCGCCGCTGTTACCGCCTTCTGGCCCCAGGTCAATGATGTAATCGGCCGTTTTGATCACGTCCATATTATGCTCGATGACGATGACTGTGTTGCCGGCGTCTACCAGCCGGTGCAGCACGTCCAACAGCCGCTGGATATCGGCAAAGTGCAGGCCGGTCGTCGGCTCGTCGAGGATGTAAACGGTGCGTCCGGTAGCTACCCGGCTGAGTTCTTTAGCCAGCTTGATGCGCTGGGCTTCGCCACCGCTGAGGGTCAGGGCGCTTTGCCCCAGTTTGATGTAATCCAGCCCCACGTCATGCAATGTTTGCAGCATCCGGGCGATTTTGGGATGGTTGGCAAACAAATCCAGCGCTTCCTGCACATCCATGTCCAACACGTCGGCGATGTTTTTGCCTTTGTAGGTGACGGTTAAGGTTTCGCGGTTGAAGCGACGGCCGTTACACTCCCGGCATTTCACCCACACGTCGGCCAGAAAGTGCATCTCCACCTTGCGCTGGCCGTACCCTTTGCATGCCTCACAGCGCCCACCCTTGACATTAAAACTGAACCGCCCCGACTGGTAACCCCGCGCTTTGGCCTCTGGTATGTTGGCAAACAGCCTACGAATCTCGTCAAACACCTTGACGTAGGTGGCCGGATTGGAACGCGGCGTGCGGCCGATGGGGTCCTGGGTAATGTTGATGATCTTGTCCAGATGTTCCAACCCTTCGATGCGGTCGTGCGGGCCGGGCGGTTCCTGGGCATTGTGCAGGGCACGGGCCAGCGCCGGGTGCAGCGTCTCGGCTACCAGGCTGCTTTTGCCGCTGCCGCTGACGCCGGTGATGCAAATCATCGTCCCCAGCGGGAATTCGGCGGTGACGTTTTTCAAATTGTGCAGGCGCGCCCCGACGATCTTCAGAGAACCATTTTGTGGCTGGCGGCGGGAACGGCCGTTCGGCGCTGTCACCTGTCTAATTCCACTCAAATACTGGCCGGTCAACGAATTGGGATCGGCCGCCACCACGTCCGGCGGGCCGGCGGCGATGATTTGGCCGCCCAGGACGCCTGCTCCCGGCCCCAAATCAATCAGCCAATCCGATTCGCGCATCGTTTCCTCATCGTGTTCCACGACCAGGACGGTGTTGCCCATGTCGCGCAGTTGGTGCAGCGTGTCCAGCAAAGCACGATTGTCGCGGGCGTGCAGGCCAATCGACGGCTCATCTAAAATGTAGAGCACGCCCACCAAACCGCAGCCAATCTGGCTGGCCAGGCGGATGCGCTGACCTTCGCCACCGGAGAGCGTCGGCGCAGCCCGGTCCAAAGTCAAGTAATGCAGCCCGACGTTAAGCATAAATTGCAGCCGGTCGCGGATTTCTTTGAGGACTTCTTCGGCGATTTCGAACTGCTCGTCGGTGAGATGTAATGCGTCATGCGTCATGCGTGACCCGTTAGCCGACGCATGACGGATGACGGATGACGCATGATGGGATAAGCCAACTACCCACTCAAAGGCATCCTCAATCGCCATCGCCCCCACCGCTGTGATGGTTTGGCCGCCGACGGTGACGCCGCGGGCTTCGGGCCGCAGGCGGGTTCCGGCACAGGTGGTACACGGCCGTTGACTCATAAAACTGGCATACCAACGGCGCGTGTACTCTGATTTGGTCTGGCGAAAGAGGCGGTTGACGTTGAAAACAATACCCTTCATCGGCCGACTCACTTCACCCGACCACGACGCATCATCCCGCTCAATGCCATATTTGAAATGAATCACTTCGTCGCCGGAACCGTAAAACAGCGCCTGGCGAAAACGCTCCGGCTGCTCCTGCCAGGGCGTTTCCAGGTCAACCCCGTAATGTTCGGCGATAGCCATGAGCTGGGCCGATGTCCATTTATTCTTCTTCTTGCGCACGTTGCCGTACCAGCGCAGCGCGCCATCCATGATCGACAGCGCCGGGTCTTCGACGATGAGATCGGGGTCAACCTGCATCTGCGTGCCGATGCCGTGGCAGTCGGGGCACATGCCCAGCGGCGAATTGAAGCTGAACAACTGCGGCGACAGTTCGGGAAAGCTGATGCCGCAGTGAGGGCAGGCGTTGTGTTCGCTGTACGGCCGTTCCTCATCTCCCAAATCCACCACCAGCAGTCCATCGCCGGTGCGCAGCGCCGTTTCCACCGAATCAATCAGCCGGGTTTGGAAAGCGTCGTCAACCACATCTGGCACGCTGAGCCGGTCAACCACCAGTTCCACGTGATGCTTTTTCTTCTTGTCCAGTTTGGGCAAACCGGCACTCAACTCGACCACGTCGCCGTTAATGCGCGCCCGGACGAAGCCATCCTGTTTGGCCTGGCGCAGGGCGTCGGCGTGGGTTCCCTTGCGGTTGCGGGCGATGGGGGCCAGCAGTTGGAAACGGGTTCCGGCCGGCAGGGTGGCCAGTTGGCCGGCGATTTGCGGTGCGGTTTGCGGCTGGACGGGACGGCCGCATTCCGGGCAGTGCGGCGTCCCCACCCGTGCATACAGCACCCGCAAATAATCCATCACCTCGGTCACCGTGCCCACTGTCGAGCGCGGATTTTTGCTGACGGCTTTCTGTTCAATGGCGATGGCCGGGCTGAGACCGATGATGGCATCGACCTTGGGCTTCTCCATTTGCCCCAAAAACTGGCGGGCATAGGAGGATAAACTTTCGACGTAACGGCGCTGCCCCTCGGCAAAGATGGTGTCGAAGGCCAGCGATGATTTACCGCTGCCACTGACGCCGGTCAGAACGACCAGCTTGTGGCGCGGAATGGTCACATCAATATGTTTGAGATTATGCTGCTGCGCCCCACGAATGATGATTTGTTCTGGTTCCATTTCATCTAACCTCTATACGAACACTTGTTCTAAATCGAAATTGGATTCTACCATGAAATGGAAACGGCCGCTACTATTTTACGGCCGAATTATCCGATCGGCTGTGGCCATGAGCTGCACCGTGTCGTTCATACTGCCCACTTCCCCAATTTGCAGCAGATTGCCCCGGTTATGATGATCCAGGCAGGTGCCGCAAGTGGCAATACGCGCCCCACGCGCTTCCAGCTTGCGCAAACTTTTTAGTGCTGGACTGTCCGATGTCGTTGTCAGAAAAATGCCATTGTTAACACAGCCAACCACATCAACCGGCACATCCGATGCCGCCAACTTCTCCAGAAAAACCAGCAGCAGTTTATGCCCCAATTCGGGATCGCCTTCACCCATTTTGTCCGAACTCAGATACAAAAAATTCATTGCCATCTCTCCTTGTTGACCATTAGCCGGCAGCAAAAAACCGCAGCCATCATTGGCTGACAACGGTAACAGATGGCATCCATTGGGGGAATCAGGGATGTGAAGGATACCGGAAGCAGCCAACGTGGCTCAGCCAAAGACGTCGTCCGACGCCTGCCTGCCTGCCTCAGGTAAAAATGTTTTGTAACAACTTGTGTAACGTTATCATGAATGTTGAAATTTCCTTTGCCAGTCAAGAGTATAGACCTAAAACAAACCAGGTACAAAATATAAATGTTGCATCATTTGATGTACGGCCGTTCCACTATTCTGCCGATTTCAAATCCGATTTATTCAGATACAATCAAATCTGACAAGCCAGCCGTGTCTGACTGGTTCATTTGCGTATGGAGAAACCAAAGGGTAAATCTATGACACAACACATTAATCCTACGTTCGATGAACACTTACAAGAGTTACGAAACGCGCTAGAAAAAAACGATCTTCCCGGCGCACTGTCCATTTTACAAACACTCCAACCTCCCGACCAGGCTGACTTGCTAGACGAACTGGAACCAGCCGACCAAATCACGCTGCTGCCGGCATTTCAGCCAGCCGAATCGGCCGACATTCTGGAAGAAATGGATGATGACCGGGCCGCCGAACTGGTCGGCGCAATGTCCACCGCCGCCGCCGTGCGAATTATCGACGAGATGGAGCCGGATGAGGCCGTTGACCTGCTGGGTGATCTGGAACCGGTACAGGCCCGTCAAGTGCTGGACAGGCTGGAAGATGCGGAAGAGTTACGGCCGTTGCTCCTTCATGCCGATGACAGCGCCGGTGGCTTGATGACTTCCGAATTTTTAGCCCTGCGCCGCCGCACCAGTGCCGCCGACGCCCTGGATGCCATTCGCGCCTGGCAGCCCAAGTCAGATACATTGTCGGATTTGTTTGTAATTGACGGAGACGGCCGTTTATGCGGGGTTGTTTCTATGCGCCAACTCATCATCGCCGCACCGGAAGCTCTCATGATCGACATCATGGACCCCGATCCGGTTTGGGTATCGGTAGGCACCGACCAGGAAGCGTGCGCCCAACTGATGAGCCGTTACAGTTTGCTGGTGCTGCCGGTCGTCAACGCAGCTCACGAACTGGTCGGCGTCATCACAATCGACGATGTGGTAGAGGTGTTGGAGGCCGAAGCCACTGAGGATATTCAGCGGTTGGGTGGCGCGGAACCTTTGAAACGGCCGTATCTAGATACCCCCATCCTCAGTATCGCCCGCAAACGACTCGGTTGGCTGATGCTGCTCTTCGTCACCGAAAGCCTTACCGGCAGCGTCCTCCGCTTCTTTGAAGGCGAACTCCAAGCGGTGGTAGCGCTTTCCTTCTTCATTCCTCTGCTCATCGGCACAGGCGGCAACGCCGGTTCGCAAACCACCAGCACCATCATTCGCGCTTTGGCCGTGGGCGACGTACGCAAACGGGATGCCCTGGCCGCCTTTTGGCATGAACTACGCGTAGGAATGTTGTTGGCGGCGGTGCTGGCTGCCATCGCCTATGGTCGGGCGCTGCTTTGGGGAACCACACCCGATCTGGCCCTGGCCGTGTCGCTCTCCATTCTAACCATCGTCATCTGGGCCAACAGCCTGGGCGCACTGCTGCCTCTGGGAGCAGCCGCTCTAAAAATCGACCCCACCGTCGTCTCTGGCCCGGCGATGAGTACGTTGGTTGATGCTACGGGGCTGTTTATCTATTTCACCATCGCCCGGTTGATCATCGGTCTGTAACCGGAACAGGGCGATTGATTTTTAAGTTTTTCACTGTTTCATACGTCATGCATCATCCATTACCAAAGCTGTTTTACGCATGACATATGATTCTATTTTGCCTAACTATTTATGGCTCTTTGAGTTTTTATGGGGTAAGGATTCGGGAATTAGAATTCCCGATACGAACACCCCGCCCACACAATTTCTCAAAGAACCCTATTTATTTTGCTAAATTCGTTGTGTGTGGTTACTCAACAACTTCGACTTCGGCCAGCAACCAGCTGTCCAGTCCTTCGTGGGTGAGCAGGCGAGTGCCGCTGCCCGGTTCATAAAGACCCACTTGCAGCGTATAACGCCCTGGCAGCAGTGTGGTTGGCAAAATCAAGCCGTGAGCGGTCGTTATTGGCTCGGCAGCCGGCCATGCCGAGGTAGGCTGCGTTGGCCAAACGTCACTTTGGGTGGCTAATGAACCGCTGGCATCCAGCAGGTGAACAAAAACCGTATAATCGGCCTGGGGCGTCACGTCGGCTACCCAGGTCAGGCGCAGGCAAAGCGCCGCGCCGGCTTTAAGCGGCGGTTCAGGTACCGAAGCTGTTGTCAGGCGTAATCCATCGGCAAAAACGGCCGTTTGCGCCCGGATCTCCCCTTCCTCATTCACGACGTAAGAACTGGCCCAGGCCGTGCCATACCAGGTTTGCTGGGTCGGACACGCCTCGGCATCAAGCTGCTGCCGCGCTTTGTTAAATTGCGGCTGCCCGGTGCTGTCACTGTTATCAAACAACAGCCAGGCATGGTCATGCCCGGTCAACCGTGTGGCCAGCCAGTCGGGTACGTCAACGTCAGCCCAGGCATTGGGCATGAGAACAACTTGTTTATTGGGGAGAAACGGCCGTAATCGTTCCAACAAACCTGGCTGCGTTACCACAATCAGGTCATTGGGTGCGGCCTGGGTTTGAAAATCGGCGATAAACGGGGCCAGGTCATCGGCCTGCCGGCGCGAGTCGGCGTAAGCGCGGGCGGCAAATGGGCCTAATACTAGCAGACCGGCCAGGCTCAGGATCATGGCTGCCGGAAACGCCCAACGCCGGCCGATTGGCTGCCATCGTCTCCCATCCGGCAATGCTCGCACCAATCCGTCCAGCCCCAATAAAAGGATAACGGCCGTACGCCAGATAATAATCGCCGCCAGAAACGAACTATTATCGGTTAGCATCATAAAAGCCACCGGCCATTCCGCCACCATCAGCCCGCTCAAGAGCAGCGAATATCCCAACCCACGGCCAACCGGCAGGGCGATCAACGCCAGCGCACTTAAATATGTGGCCCATTGTGGACTGTAACCTTTGCTGTAAAGCACAAATATGACCAGGCTAAACAGGGAAAGTTGGGCCAGGCGCAGTTTGTTTTGCCAGTCAATGCGCCGGGTAATGAAATACACATAGATCAGGATGAAAACCAGCGTGATTGGCCACCAGGAGAGGGTTACCTCATTGGCCGAGAATACGGCCGTTGCCGGATCATTGCGCAAATTCAGCGGCGCAACCAGGCCATAGCCCCGGTAGCCCTCCAACAAGGCCCAAACCGTTTCCCAGGCCGAGACGTTTAGGAGCGCGCGCACCCAGGAGACAACGTAAGCCGGAGCGATCAGCAGCGGTAGCAGTAAAACAAGGAAAACAGCAGCAGCGGCGCTGCCAACATAGGTCACGCGCCGGCGATGCGATGACAAGGAAAACATCCCCACCGGCGAAATAGCTACCGGGATAATTTTAGCCAGGAAACCTAATCCAATAGCGCCTCCGGCCAGGGCGGGCCGGTTCAGGATTAAACCGTACAAAGCCAGCACGCCAAAAAACAGGGTCAGCGGATCAAACCAGGTTAGGAGGGTAAACAAGGGAGTAAACAACAAGGCCCAAAGACCGGCAACCTGAACGGCCCGTTCCTGATCCCAGATACGGCGGACAATGGCATAGATGAGTATCAAAGTCGCCACGTCAAAGGGGAGCAAGAAGAGGCGAAACAGGACGTTGAACCAGAAGATCGGCTCAGTCCAAACGGGGATGTTCAGGCTGAGGTGATAAGCCAGGGTCGCCAGCCAGGGCATGAGCGGCGGATACTCCATCCAAAAATCAAAGAAGGGAAGTTCGCCGGTTCCGGTCAGGCGAACCATTTCAAAATAATAGGTCTGGTCAGGACCATGCCCGGCAATGAAGCCCCCTGGCCGCAGGACGAGAATGGCCAACAGCCGCAAAACAGTGGAGGCAGCCAAAATAAGCAGGAAAGTTTGATGGGTTACTAGAATATTGTTGATTCGAGTTGTTTTCATTCGATTAGTCAAATAGTCGGGTAGTCGAATAGTCATGCGATGTTTGTTATGCACGACGGGTCGGGAAAACGCGGCGGATGACAAACAGATAAAAAATGATCATGGCCGACAATCGTCCGGCAAAACTTAGCCCAAAAATCAACTTGAAGCTAATGGCGTCGGCCAGGTAGCCGCCGATCAACGGGCCAATGAACGCGCTGGCGAAAACAGCCGTTTGGTAAAATGCCACTGCCCGCGGCCGATCTTTGTCAGGGGTCAGCAGCAGCAGCATATTGAAATTGGCCAAATTGTAGCCGGCCCAGACAAATCCCCCCAATGTGTTAATCAACCCTACCTGCCAGGGCGCGGTGACAAACACCCAGCCCAAAGGCAGCAGCGGGATGATGAATCCACAGATCAACATCACCCAAAACGTGCCTTTTTTATCCAGCAGCCGGCCAAAAACCTGCTGACCAAACAAGGCCATCAGGCTGCTAACACCGGCTAATAAGCCAATCGTGGTGGTGCTGGCCTGGAATTCATTAACCAGGTAAACGCTAAAAAAGGGAGCCGCTATTTGCAAGGAAAGGTTCCAGACAAAAGCGCTGGCCACCATTCCAATAAAGCCGGGACTTTGGCGCAATATTCGCCATAAATCGCCCTGGTGGTGCTGGATTGTGGTTGGCAACGGCCGTACCGGTTCCTCAATGCGGCTGTAGCTAAACGTGCTGATCATGCCAAAAGCGAAAGCCAAAAAGAATACCAGTTGGAACCCAAGCTCGGCCAAACCGAAACGGCCGTTACCCAGCCCAATCAATCGGCCGGCCAACGGTGCTACCAACAAAGCGGCCACACCCATCGCCATATTGCGGTTGCTGAAATAGCGTCCCCGAATATGATCGGGTACCAAATCAGCGACGATGGAGGTCCAGGCCGGATTGGCCAGATTGCTCATGAAAGCACGCACGCCGTTTAAGCCAATCAGCAGCCAAATGAGCAGCCAGCCCTTATTGGAAAACAAGGGCAGCAAGGCCATTGCCAGCAAGGACAGCCGGGCAATACCGCCGCCGCTCCACAGGACGACCGGTTTTCGCGGTCCTCGTTCGGCCAGCCGCGCACCGGGAAAGAAAGCAATGGCGCCCGCCAGATTGGCTACGGCCGTTAACCAGCCCACCTGCCCGCTCGTCGCTCCAAACGCCAGGGCAAACAAAGGGATAAAGCTCAGGTAAAAATTTTCGCTGATGGCCGCGAACAACCCATCCAGCCAAAAATAACGTAAACCAAATATCTGTGTGGGAATCAGATCATCACCGGTTTGCTCAATGAGGCGGCGATCTAACGGCCGTATGATCGCCGACCAATTCCAGCGCTGCGGGCGCAGATGATCAGTCGTACCGCTGTTCAACCGCTGCAATAAATGGGACCGCCAATCAGTAAAATCCTGCGCCAATCGTTTTCCAAAAGACATAATCGCCGATTATACCGGTTCTTTCCGTTCCGGGGTCATCGCAAAATTTTACGATTTGAGATTTCCCTTCTACAATTCCCGCCAGACGTAATTTGGCGAAAAGTTAGTGTAGACAACATAAGGAGAAAAAATGTCTGACTCAATATTGGCTCAATCCGCACCCCTCCGGCGCGATTACTTTGAGAAACATAGCGAGCTTATCAAAAACCTGGCTGAACAAGGCCAGTCCCCTGATGCCCTTTTTGTTGGTTGTTCCGATTCTCGCATTGTTCCGGAGCATCTTCTAGGAGCCAATCCAGGCGATTTGTTCGTGCTGCGTAACGTGGCCAACATCATTCCCCCTTACTATCAGACGGAAATTGGCGTCGTCTCGGTGTTAGAATATGCCATACTACATCTGAACGTGCCCCATATTATTGTTTGTGGTCACACGGACTGTGGCGGCATCAAAGGATTGGATTCCCCCATTGATATGAGCCATGAGCCGGCATTGTCTCGTTGGCTGGACCTGGCACGGCCAGCCCAACGCGACGTTGACTTTGAAATGCGTGATTTATCCCCCAAAGAGCGACACCTGGCCATTGTAGAACGCAACGTCATCAACCAGATCAACAACGTGCAAAGCTATCCATTCATCCGGGAACGCCTGGAAGCGGATCGGTTAGAATTGCATGGCTGGGTCTTGCATTTGGAGACGCAGCAGATCAGTCACTACGATCCAGACAGCGGCCAATTCATTATTTTCAAACAGGGTTGAGGCTTTCTACTTGTCTCGTACCACCAGGACCGAACTGGGTGCATGTTCCACGATATGGGGAGTGACTTTTTCTATCAACAACTCATTTAACAAAGACATTTCCGTCCGTGCCCCAACCACAACCAAATCGTAATGGCCTTCCTCGGCTTCCCGAACAATTTCTTCAGAAACAATGCCATGGCGGACTTTTATTTTCCCGGATACGCCGATTTGCGATAGATAGTGCGCCGCCCAGCGCAAATGTTGGGCAATGGGCGTGTTTGTCTGCAACAGTTCCGGCAGTGTTTCGTCCATATTTTCCAGCCCACTGTACATGGCTGGAACCGGACTGGTAACGTATAGCAGTTGAACATCGGCGCCGGCAGCTTTGGCCAACTGTGCCCCCTGCTCGATGACAGTCTGGTTCAGTTTTTGGCCGCCGGTACAAATGAGGATGTGTTTTAGTGACGGCCGTTCCTCCTTCACCACCAGCACCGAAATCGGCGCCCTCTTCGCTACCCGCTGGGTTACGGAACGCAGCAGTAGTTGGGTAAACCGGTTCATCACCCGGGAGCCAACCACAATCATGTCGTAACCTTTTTCACAGGCTTCGTCCACAATCTCATCAACCGACTGCCCTTTGCGCACCTTAATGGCGCTAATAGGCACATCAATTAAAGCCTGGGCCTGAGCTAACATAGCAGACGCAACCTTTTTTTTGACACGGCCGTCCACCACCGTCAACAACGTCACCTCAGATACACTCAACGCCGCCACCAAATTCCCAAACTTTAATGTAGGCTCCGCAAAAGGCAGCCCACCGACACAAATCAAAATTTTCACGTTTAACCTTCCATCATGCGCCGGGGATTTCCCATCCCAACAGCCGGAGTATCACCAAAATAGCGCCTATCAATGGCAGCACGGAGAAAAACAACCGGATACGCGGGCCGACAAAATAACGCGTAGCCGTCGCCCCGATTTGCGCGCCAACCGCGGCTCCCGTCTGCATCACCAACGCCATCAATACATCCACATTGCCTTTAACCGCATGGGTCAAAGTGCCATACCCAGCCGAAAACACAATTTCAAACAAATCTGTGCCTACAGCCACATGCGTCGGCACGCCAATCACATACACCAGCATCGGCATCCGAATAAAACCGCCGCCCACCCCCAACGCACCGGCCAGAACACCTGTCAGCAAGCCTACACCCACCACCACCCACAACGAAATCGATTCAATACCGGATTGGGGAAAGGAAACCATTGGCCATAATTTAAACCGATGAACCCGCTGCGTAATGCCCGAAAAGCCCATCACATCCTTGACATTTATTTGTTCATCCCGTCCTAGAATCTTGATTGCTCTAATGCTCTCCCAGGCCGTAAAACCACTAATCAACACCAAGATCACGATATAAGTCATGCCAATGACCAGGTCGATATTGCCGGTTTTTTCCAATATTTCAATGATCGTCGCCCCAATTTCTACCCCGACAACTGTCCCGCCAATCATGATAAACCCTAGTTTCAGGTCTACGTGGCCCAATGCACGGTGCCGCCGGGCGGCCACAATCGATTTGCCGGTCATATGAGCCAGATCGGTTCCAACGACAAAATTGATGGGCACACCTGAGGAAAACATCAAAGGGCCAGCCAAAAAACCACCCCCCACACCAAAAAAACCACCTAACAGGCCTACCATGAATCCAATTCCAATCAGGAATATGGGATTGATTACAACGCCGGTAATGGGAAATTCCATACTAATGCTCCGACTTATCTATATCTAAGCGGGCAACGAGAAATGAGGTAATGAAATCTAACGCAACGCTTTGAGCAACTATCAAGAGGAGGGTTGCCCCGGCATACACAACCAAACTTTGATGGAATAGTTCGTTGAGCGGTTCACCTAAAAAACGCAAAACGATCAGAAAATAAACGAGCAGCAAAATACTGTAAACAATCACTTCAAGGACAAGATTTCGCAACAACCGCCTGGTTTTGGGTTTCACGATTTTCTCCTTTATTCCTTAATATGATACCCATGTCAATGGCTTAATTCTACGCTCAGCGCCAGATTAATCAACATCATTAGTAGCCACCAAGCCCCTCGAGGGCCGAACTTGTCGAAGCCTGTATTGCCTTCGACAAGCTCAGCCCTCGGGCTTAGTAGTTACCATCATATACTATACCGTAAAATCTCCAATAGATGGTTCCATGAAATAAAGGCTCTTTAGGAATTCGTGGGGTTTTCGCGATTTCATACCTCATCCGTCATGCATCACCAGAGGACCATGACGGATGACATTTGAACAATCCCGCCTGAGCGCATTATTTCCCGCAGAAGTTGTCCAATCTTAAAATGGATGATCTGGCACTGAAATTGAATTCAATAACAAAACTGGCTTACACATACCCAAAAATGGCAGCCTTTCCTACTCTGCAGCCCTGAAGCACTGCCACTCCCTGTGATTTACGGCAAATCTGTTTCGCCCATGAGCCAGCGATCGACTTCGCGGGCGGCCCCGCGGCCTTCGTTGATGGCCCAGACGACCAGGCTTTGACCGCGACGGGCGTCTCCGGCAGCAAATACGCCTTCGATACTGGTGTGGAAACGGCCGTATTCCGCCAACACATTCGACCGCCCATCCGTAGCCACCCCAAATTGTTCTAACAGTGGATTTTCTGGCCCCAGGAAACCCATCGACAGCAAAACCATCTGCGCCGGCCACACCTTTTCCGTGCCCGGGATTTCCAACGGCACGCGGCGGGCACTGCCATTTTCGCCGATTAGCTTCCATTCCACTTCAACCGTATGTACCGCTTTGAGGCAGCCTTCCTCGTCTCCCTCAAATTTTTTGGTCATGATGGCATATTCACGCGGGTCACGGCCGTATACCGCCGCCGCCTCTTCCTGCCCGTAATCCATCTTGTACACTTTTGGCCACTGGGGCCAGGGATTATCCGATGCGCGCTGCAAGGGCGGTTCCGGCATAATCTCAAACTGTACCAAACTGCGACACCCCTGCCGCAGCGCCGAAGCCACACAATCCGTCCCCGTATCGCCGCCGCCGATGACGATGACGTCTTTGCCTTCGGCGGTAAGTGCTGAGGGCTGAGTGCTGAGCGCTGAGTGCTCGTTCAACACCCGCTGCGTATTTTGCGTTAGATAGGGCACTGCAAAATGGATGCCGGAAAGGTCACGGCCGTCTACAGTCAAATCACGCGGTTGGCCAGCTCCGACGGCTAAAACAACTGCATCAAAATCCCACTTCAGCTCATACGCCGAAACATCTTTGCCAATCTCGATGCCGGTACGAAACGTAATCCCGCCATCGGCCATCAAATCAACCCGCCGCTGAATAATTTCCTTATCCAGCTTCATGTTAGGAATGCCATAGGTCAGCAAACCGCCAACCCGGTCGGCCCGTTCAAACACAGTCACGTTGTGGCCAACCCGGTTCAACTGGTCGGCACAAGCCAATCCGGCCGGTCCTGAACCGATAATGGCCACTTTTTTGCCGGTACGCCGCGTCGGAATGTCCGGTGTCACCCAGCCTTCGGCAAACGCTTTGTCGATGATGGCGTACTCCAGGCTTTTAATCGTTACCGCCGGATCAGAAATGCCCAACGTACAAGCCGCCTCGCAGGGGGCGGGGCAAACCAGACCTGTGAATTCGGGGAAATTGTTGGTACGGCTCAGCCGTTCATACGCTTCGCGCCACAAGCCCTGGTAAACCAGATCGTTCCATTCAGGAATCAAGTTATTGATGGGACAGCCGGAGGTCATCCCATTGATGATGTGGCCGGTGTGGCAAAACGGAATGCCGCAGTCCATACAGCGTGCTGCCTGCGTTTTCAATTTCGTTTCCGGCAAATGCAGGTGGATCGGCTGCCAATCTTTGATGCGTTCGGTTAGCGGCCGTTCCCCCGGTGTTTCCCGTTGATATTCCAAAAAGCCAGTTGGTTTTGCCATCTCTTCTTCTCCAACCGCAAAATACGCGAAGAACGCAAAGATTTTATAAGTATATCTTCGCGTTCTTTGTGCCCTTTGCGGTTAATTCCCCGTCACCCGCGCCAGATCACTCGCATTCGCCTCAAACGCGGCCATCACCGCTTCGTCGCCGGTCAGACCGGCTGCTTCCATTTCGGCAAATTTGTTCAGCATTCGTTCGTAATCGCGCGGCATCACCCGAATAAAGCGCGGCAGCATCTCTTCCCAATGGTCCAAAATGTTCTGAGCATAGTCGCTGTTTGTGTAAAAGGTATGCCGGATGATGAGTTGACGCACTTCTTCAATTTCTTTTTCCGACTGTCGGTCCAGGTACGTTAAATCGACCATCGCCCGGTTACAGCGCCGGTCAAAATCGCCATCGTTGTCCAAAACATAGGCAACACCGCCCGACATCCCGGCCGCAAAGTTACGCCCGGTCAGCCCCAGGACAACGACGCGCCCACCGGTCATGTATTCGCAGCCATGATCGCCAACGCCTTCGACAACGGCCGTTGCCCCACTATTCCGTACACAAAAACGCTCACCAGCCACACCGCGCACATACGCTTCGCCGCTCGTCGCGCCATAAAAGGCCACATTACCAATGATAATATTCTTCTCCGGGATAAAACTTGCTTCCGCCGGTGGGTAAACGATGACTTTACCGCCCGACAGCCCTTTCGCTACATAATCATTGGCGTCGCCTTCCAATTCCAGCGTCAGGCCGCGCGGCACAAATGCGCCAAAGCTCTGACCGGCCGAACCCTGAAAATGTAGATGAATCATGCCTTCCGGCAAGCCCTCGCCGCCGGTACGCCGCGTGATCTCACTGCCCAACATCGTGCCCACAGTCCGGTTAATGTTGCGAATCGGCAGCGTTGCCCGCACCGGTTCACCCCATTCCAACGCCGGCTGGCACAAGTCCGAAATCAACCAGTTATCCAACGCTTCTTCCAGACCGTGCTGCTGCTCAATCTGATGATACCGGCCGATTTCCGGCCCCACTTGCGGCTGGTACAAAATCGGCGACAAATCCAATCCCTGCGCCTTCCAGTGGGTGATAACCCGGCGCGTTTCCAATTTATCCGTCCTCCCGATCATCTCATCCACCGTACGGAAACCAAGCTGGGCCATCAATTCGCGCATTTCCTGGGCAATAAAGTGCATGAAATTAACCACATGCTGCGGATCACCCATGAACCGTTCGCGGAGTTCCGGGTTTTGTGTGGCGATGCCTACCGGGCAGGTGTTCTTCTGGCAGACGCGCATCATAATGCAGCCCAGGGCCACCAACGGCGCGGTGGCAAAGCCAAACTCTTCCGCGCCCAGCAGCGCCGCAATGGCCACATCGCGCCCCGTTTTGAGCTGACCGTCCGTCTCCACGACAATCCGGCTGCGCAAATTGTTGAGTACCAACGTTTGATGCGTCTCCGCCAGCCCCAATTCCCAGGGCAGCCCGGCATGTTTGATGCTGGACTGCGGTGACGCGCCGGTGCCGCCATCGTAGCCGCTGATGAGAACTACGTCAGCGTGTCCTTTGGCGACACCGGCGGCCACCGTGCCTACCCCAACTTCAGAAACCAGTTTGACGTTGATTCGGGCTTGCGGATTGGCGTTTTTCAGGTCATAGATGAGCTGGGCCAAATCCTCGATGGAGTAAATGTCATGATGCGGCGGCGGCGAAATTAGGCCCACACCGGGCGTGGAATGGCGCACTTTGGCAATCCAGGGATACACTTTTTTGCCCGGAAGCTGGCCACCTTCACCCGGTTTGGCCCCCTGCGCCATTTTAATCTGGATTTCTTCGGCATTGACCAAATATTCGCTGGTGACACCGAAACGGCCGCTGGCTACCTGCTTGATTTTGCTGTTGCGATCATCCAGGAAGCGCAGCGAGTCTTCGCCACCCTCGCCCGTATTGCTTTTACCGCCAATCTGGTTCATCGCCTTTGCCAGCGCTTCGTGTGCTTCCTGGCTGATGGAGCCGTAGCTCATGGCTCCCGTTTTGAAACGGCGGCAAATCGATTCAACCGACTCCACTTCGTTCAACGGGATGGGTTCGTCTGTTTTGAATTCCAGCAGGCCGCGCAAGGTATATAAATCCTTGTTTTGGTCGTTGATGGCCTGAGCGTATTCCTGGAATGTCTCGTAGCTGTTCTCGCGAACGGCAGTTTGCAATAAATGTATCGTCTTGGGGTTAAATAAATGGACCTCGCCGCCTTCTCGCCATTGGTACTGACCACCGGTGGGAAGCGCGATGCCGTTAGACGGCCGTTTCGGAAAAGCCTTGTCATGCCGCTGCCGCACTTCCTCGGCCAACGTCTCCAGCGACGAACCTTCGATACGCGACGGTGTGCCGGGGAAATATTCATCGACAACCGAGCGCGAAAGTCCCAACGCCTCAAAAATCTGAGCGCTGTGGTAGCTTTGGATGGTCGAAATTCCCATTTTGGCGATGGTTTTGACTACGCCTTTAACGGCCGCTTTTACGTAATGCTTCACCGCCATCGGATAATCAATGCCGGTCACCAATTCTTTGTCCAAAATGTCGCCAATCGTCTCATAGGCCAGATACGGGTTAATCGCGTCAGCCCCATACCCGATGAGGACAGCAAAATGATGGACTTCACGCGCCTCGCCGGTTTCCAAAATGATTTCAACCTTGGCCCGCGTCCCTCTCTGTACCAGATGATGGTGTAAACCGCTGCAAGCCAACAGCGCCGGAATAGCTGCTTTACGCCGCTCAATGTCACGGTCGGACAAAATGATCAGGTTAACGCCTTCAACGATGGCTTGATCGACATCTTGATACAAATTTTGCATAGCCCGTTTGAGGCCAATGCCGCCCTCAAAGACATCGTAAAGCATCGGCAAGGTACGCGCCCGGAAGCCAAGTTGGTCAGCGGTACGCAGCTTGGCCAAATCGGCATCGGTGAGGATGGGATGGGGCAGCATGATCATACGGCCGTTTTCCGGATGCGGGTCCAGCAAATTCCCTTCTGAACCAAGCCGGATTTGTGTGTCCATCACCAGTTCTTCCCGAATGGAATCGATTGGCGGATTGGTTACCTGGGCAAACAGCTGCTTAAAATAATTGTAAATAAGCTGCGGCCGGTGCGAGAGAACTGCCGGTGGCGTATCGTTACCCATCGAACCGGTCGCCTCCACCCCGTTCACCATCATGGGAGCAATAATCATACGTAAATCTTCGAAGGTGTAGCCAAATGCTTCCTGGCGTTGGACCAGGTCAGAAATCTGCGGAGCTGCCAACGAACCGTTGGAAGAAACCACAGAGGTTTGCTCCGGCAAATCGTCCAGCGTGATCATGTTATCTTCCAGCCAATCACGATAGCGATGCTCGCCGGCAATTTGTTGTTTGATTTCTTCATCGCTGATGATACGGCCCTGACGGGTGTCGATGAGCAGCATCCGGCCCGGTTGCAATCGCCCTTTGTAGGCTACATTTTCTGGTTCGATGTCCAACACACCGGTCTCGGAAGCGAGAATGACACGGCCGTCTTTGGTAACGGTATAGCGGGACGGCCGTAACCCATTCCGGTCCAGGGTTGCGCCCACAACCACACCATCGGAAAAACCCATCGCCGCCGGGCCGTCCCACGGTTCCATCAAACAGCTGTGGAAGGCATAGAAAGCCCGCTTTTCGGCCGACATGGATTCATGTTTGGCCCAGGGTTCGGGAATCATCATCATCATGGCGTGGGGCAGGGAACGGCCGTTTAAGACCAAAAACTCCAGCGCATTGTCAAACATCGCCGTGTCACTGCCATCTTCATCAATCACCGGCAACAGTTTGGCCAAATCTTTGCCAAACATCGCCGACTCCATCCCCGATTCCCGCGCCCGCATCCAGTTCACATTGCCGCGAATCGTATTAATCTCGCCATTGTGCATGACATAACGGTAGGGATGTGCCCGCTCCCAACTGGGAAACGTGTTCGTGCTAAACCGGGAATGTACCAGCCCAATCGCCGATTCCATATCAAGATCAGATAAATCAGGGAAATAGTCTATCAACTGCTCTGAGAGCAGCATCCCTTTATAAACCATGGTTTTATAAGAAAGGCTGACGGCGTAAAAACGACTTTCTTCGCAGTGACTCTCAATCTCGGCCCGTTTGCGGATAAGGTACAACTTACGCTCAAAAGCCAATTCATCACCACCCATGCGTCGCCCGATGATTACCTGACTCATGAATGGTTCGCTGTTTTTTGCTGTTTGTCCTAATTGGGAATTATTTGTTGGTACGGTCCGCCACCCCAGAATTTCTTGCCCTTCATCAGCAACAATCTTTTCAAATTGCTGCTGGCATTGCTGTCGCTGTTGTTGTTCTTGGGGTAAAAAGATGATACCTGCGCCATACTGACCTGGCTCAGGTAGTTGAATGCCTTGCTGGGCACAAACCTTTTTAAGGAAACGATGAGGCATCTGTATAAGAATGCCGGCGCCATCACCCGTGTTCGGTTCGCTGCCACTGGCTCCCCGATGAGACAGATTGACCAGAACTTCTAATGCCTGCTGCACAATGTCATGGGACGGCCGTCCCTTCACATCGACAACAAAACCGGTGCCACAGGCATCATGCTCAAACTGCGGCGCGTATAAACCGCGCTGGGCAGCCTCCTTAACTGTTTTCTTCAACGATTGCTGATCCATCTCCTCATCTCCTCTTGTCAGGTAAGCATGGCATGTCAACGTACAGTATATTTGTGCGGAGATAAGGGGTTCAGTTGAATGGGAATAGTTATGTATACTAAAACACGGTGTGTGGGGAACACCATATTGAGTTTTAGTATAGTTGGTTTACCGTTTTAACGAAATTAGACAGATTGCACAATATATCTTGTAATCTATTTAACAACTTGTTTGTTCACATGTTTTCCAGAGGTGCGACGCAATAAGGTTGCTCCAAGAATCATAATGATGAAGACTTCGTCGTAGAGCAGCGACTTTGAGCCGGAAAGAGATGGCTCAAGCCAGACAGCTTTCAGTCGGCTTATGAACTTGAGAAAATTAAATCGGTAAACGCCCAAATCGTACCTCAGGTTCATTAAGCGATTCAACGACTGGGTAGATTACCGATCTAATTTATGAATTGCTATTAGCCGAAACCGCGACTTTCAGTCGCGATCAATCCTTTGAGCTGAAAGTCCATGTTGTTTGGTTTGGAGGTACGCGATGAGCGTCAAATATAATAGAGTTGTTCCTTAACGTCTGGTTTTTTTGACTATTCCCTTCGTCTGGCTACACTTGAGTTATGCCTGAAGCAAATTATAAAATTGGTGAAACCTTTGCGGTTCAATTTGCCTGGAAGCTGCCTAATGGTGAGTATGTGCGGGCGGTTTTCAAGGCCGACGTGTTAGATTTAGTGCCGGAAGCAGATAAGTACATGGTCCGGCTGTTGGAATTGGCGGCGGGGCGGCAGGAGGATGGGAACGGCCGTATCCTACCCCAAGATCAATTCTCCAAAGATTACTGGGAACTGGTGGGGCGGTTGGTGGGGCGGCGCATCGCCATCGCCTACGAAGCCGATGATACACATGCCATCTACATGCGGCTGGCCACGCTGACCGGCGAACACGATTTCTTTTATCGATATCCGGATTAAAATGTGGAATGATGAACGATGAATGCGGAATGGATCGTAATTCATCATTCCGCATTCATCGTTCAGCGTTTCTATTTTGGTTGTTGAATGGTTTGAATGGCTGTGTAGGCCGCTTCCGCACTTTGTTTGACCGATTGCAGCCGGCTAAGCTGGTCGTGCCAAAAGCCGGAACCGGCGCTGGCCGCCAGACCGGTAAGAACAACCCCCGCCGATAAATCGTACATGGTGATGTGTAATTTGGCGCCCACCCAGGTAAAAAAGGCGGCATTTTGGGGTATAAGAATCATCGACAGGAACGAAGCATTTTGCGGAAACAGGTCGCGCAGCAGGTCGGCCGAATCAATTTGCAGCAGATAGGCCAGCACCGTCCCCACAACAACCGAAGTTAGACGCATCTGTTGAATGCGTGAATCGGCTTCCCGTTTGTCGCGCCGCTCAATTTCTAGCAGCTTGCCGGCCGCTTCGTCAGGACGATGGATGGTGGGGTCTAGCAGGCGATCGGCGCGGTTAGGGAGCCAGGAGAGCCAACTGGCTTTGGCGCGCAGCCAATCAATCACGCGCCAGGTCCAGCGACGCCAATGGCTGGCCAGTTGATCGCGCTGCCGTTCTACTTCCAGCAGCAGTTTATTGAGGGTTTCCAGATAGATGTCGGCGTGGCGGCTGGTTTGAATGTTTTGTAAGAAGTTTTCCAGTTGGAGAGTGATTTTGTCTTCGGTTTCTTTGTTGAAGCCGGAGTTATGGACCATCGGCAAAAGCTGGGTATTGACGATGTTGTAGGCGGTTTCGTAGGAGACTTCTTGCAGTTCACTGATTTGAGATTGGGTCCAGGAGGTTACGGCCGTTGCCAATTCCCCGTTCAGTAAAGTCATACATTGTTGGTAAAACGCTTCCGGCGTGATGTCGATGGCCTGCCCGGCCAGTTTATCGATTAAATCATCAACTTTTGCCTGCACAAGATGGGTGGCCGCTTGCCCCAATGCCGATTCGGTCTGAATTTTGCTGATCGCGGCTTTGATTTGCTGTTTGATAATACTGGCTGACGTGGCAATCAGGTTGTCCGATGGATCGGCAACACCTACAGTTGCTTCCAGCGCGGCGCTGAAATTTTCTTCCTTCAAATCGGCGATAACCTGCTCAGCTTTGAAAACGGGGGTTAGAATTTGCTTCATGTTGGCCCACTGCATTTCCAGATTGGCTTTGGCTTCGGCGCCCAGCCCCAGGCTTTCCAGCGTGCCCGGCAGCACATTCTCGTATTCTTCCAACGTTTTTTGGGCCGTCGGTTTGCTTTTGAAGCCCGCGGCTAATTTGAACACGTCCACGACAATTTCCGTGCCGATGGCCATGGTAAACATGGTGACAATGTAGAGGCCCAGGGAGGCGAAAATGCGGCTTAATCCTTCGGGTAGGCTGGAACTGCTGCCATTTTCTTGCGGCTGGGGGGCTGTTTGGTTGGTTGTGAGGGCATCGGTTTGTTGAACGATTGTGATTGGGGTAACGGCCACTTCGAGAGTGCTCAGTGCAGGCGTTTCCGGGGCTGCTGCTGCTGGTGTTATCACAGCCAATCCAGTGACAAGCAGTAACAAAGCAACAACTGAAATGAGTTTAGGTGACATCTTTTCCTCCTGTGTTGGATAAACAGAAACCGGATTTTTTGAAAAATCCGGTTTCTACGCCACTAAGAAAACACGCGCCGCCAAAGGTTGCTTTGCAATATGCTGTCCGGGTCGCAGCGATGTTTGAGTGCTCTAAATTGGTCGATGGTTTCCTGGCCGAGGTAGGCAACGGCCGTTTCCGGGTGCAGCGTACTATCCTTGGCAAAATAAAACCGGCCGCCCGCCGCCAGCACAATCTTGTCCAGTTCCTTCGCTAATTCCACAATCCGATTGCGGTTGCGATTGGTGATACGGAAATCCATCGCCATCGAAAAGCCGTCTACGGCATGGGTCAGCATAAAGTCATCAGGCCGGTGGCGCTTAAAAACGGTGAGATAGTTGGACAAATGCCGTTTTTGGCACAATCGGAGAATTTCGGCAAACGCATCCTGGGCATTTTCCTTGGGAATGAAGGGCTGGTACTGGATGAGACCGCCGGTGCCGTATGCTTTTTTCCAATCAGGCACATAATCGAGCAAAAAGTGGAAGGCGGCGTGGGGTTGAAGATGGGTTTGGGGGCCGCCCAGTTTACCGGCCATAAATTTGGCATAGTTAATCAGCCGTGTCCCCGGGTTGTTCATAAACGGCCGCATCCCCACCCAAATAATCGACTTGGGTAAAATGCCAAACATATTAGGCGGCAAATGTTGATTATCCAGCCGCAAAGTCTGGCTGGGATTAGGGTCTGCGCCGGGCGGCAAATAGTTGGCTTTGTGAACGTCACCCCGGCCCAATCTTTTTCCTTTGGCAAAGGCATCCATCCAGCCGACGATATAGTTGGAATTTTCTACATGCTCATTGAAATAGTTGAACATCCCCGCCAGATTAAGCTGGGTTTGCGTTTGAATTTCCAGCAGACCGGAGTAGATGCGTTTCATTTGCAGGGTAACGGCCGTAAAGGTGCCCAACATGCCAAATC
>JBNKZT010000053.1:0-23876 GCA_050301775.1 Promineifilaceae bacterium (SeqCode) | reverse complement strand
GAACGGCCGTGAACAAATCCATGACGAGTAGAGCCGCGCCGCCCATCGTGAAGGCCTGGACGACCAGATGGAAGGGCAGCAGCGGACTTTGCCACAAATCCCGCCCTTCGGCCTGGGCAAAGAGGAATGCGGTGTAAACGGCCGTGCCCACCGCAAATGGCAGTCCCAGCCACAAATAAATCCCCTGCACAACTAGGCTGGAATAATCGTACAAATAACCACCTAATTCAAACAGCCACCAGAAGCCGACTATCGTCGAGAAGCCGATGAGCAAAACCGCGCCGCGCGCCAGCCAACTGTTCCACTGCGGCCGCAGCAAAATGTAGAGGAAGCGTTCCGGCCGTTCCAGATCAATCACCAGGAAAGCAGTTGTTGCGCTCAAGAACAGAAGCGAGAGGAAGCCGCCGACCAGCGCCGTCAGGCCATCAAATTCAAACCAGCCCAGGCCAAAACCGAGGCTCAAAATCATGAAAATGCCGGCAGCGATACCTTTGGTCGTCAGGTAAGCGGGGACGGGCCAGTGCCAGGGGATTTTGTGCTGAGCGTTGTAGGAAACTTGCACCATCTGTTCAGCCACGCGCCCGCCAAACTGGATGGGGCCGTTAAGCGGCTGCCCCTGCGTTTGCGGCTTACGAATCATCGTCTCCATCGCATTAACCGACCCATTACGCGGCTTCGTGGCAATTGCTTTAACGTGACCATTCGCATGATGACCATTCACCCCTGCATGCAAAGGAATCACATCCGCCCACATAAACGTCTCCGGCGTGCGCTCAACGGCCGTTGGGTGCAGCGTCACATCCTTCCCATTGATGTAGAACAATTTGGGCGATGTCCCCTGTTCTGGTTTGCGGACGGTCACATCCTGCCAGGCCAGGATGTGGCTGATTTCGCTGTTGGGGTCGTTCAGGTCGCCGGCGATGATGGCGTGTTCCGGGCAGACGACGACGCAAGCCGGTTCCAGCCCGATTTCGGTGCGGTGGGCGCAGTAGTGGCATTTGGTGGCGGTGTTACTGTTGGGATCGATGTGGATGGCGTCGTAGGGGCAGGCCTGCATGCACGCTTTGCAACCGATGCAAACGCTGCTATCGAATTCGACGATGCCATCGGCCCGCTGGTACATCGCCTGGGTGGGGCAGATGCGGACGCAGGGCGGATTGGCGCAGTGGTTGCAGCGGGTGACCTGGAAGTGACGGCGGGTGTCCGGGTATTGGCCGGTTTCCACGTATTTGACCCAGGTTCGGCTGACTCCCAGCGGCACTTCGTTTTCCGATTTGCAGGCTACGGAACAGGCGTGGCAGCCGATGCATTTGCGGTTGTCGATGACGAAACCGTAGTTTTGATCGGCCATGCCCGTGGTTATAGGAACGTCTACAGATATGGTCATAATTCCTTCCTGATGCGTAGTGCGTAGTACGTATCGCGTATTATGCACTATGCACTATGCACTACGTATCACGTTTTCGCAAATAAAAAAACGAACTTCTCGTTTTCTTCATACATTTCGATGAGTTGGTGGTTGGATTGCCGGTTCCAGGCGGCGATGTTGGGTGGGGCGTTGAGGTCGGTGTCGATGA
The DNA here is from genome assembly GCA_050301775.1 of Promineifilaceae bacterium (SeqCode). Classification (GTDB taxonomy): domain Bacteria; phylum Chloroflexota; class Anaerolineae; order Promineifilales; family Promineifilaceae; genus JACKCC01. The sequence continues at coordinate 22,299 of JBNKZT010000053.1, read as the reverse complement.
TTTGCAGAATATGGCCGTTTCTTATTTCCATCTGCGCCCCGACGATCCCGATCACCAGATTGGGGCAACCCTGACCAGATAGATCGATAATTTTATCGGGAACGGCCGTTTGTAAAGACATATCATACAAAAATATAGGCAGCGGATGCAAGTAGCAACCAAATTACATTGAGCAACCCAATTGTAGCGGGATTTGTCGAATTGTGTGTCACCCTTTGCGGGGATTTTGATTGTCCTCTTTTCGGGGGACATGCGGTTTAGGGGCAGATGAGGACGGGGATTTGGCTGCGCCGCAAGATTTCGTTGGCGGTGCTGCCCAGGACGACTTCAACGACCGGCTGTGCCCCGTAGCCACCCATGATGATGAGATCGCAATTGCAAGAAACGGCCGTGTCCATAATCAAATCGGCTGCTCTGGTTGGTTTAACCACAAATTCCGCTTCAATTTCGTGCAGTTCCAGATAGCGGCGGGCATGATCCATAACCACCGGGTCCGGCGTTTTTTTCTCTTGAGCCGTCACGACCACCAGTTGGATGGGCCACTGTTCGGCCAGATAGGCGGCCATAAATAGGGCTTCTTTGCTTTTGTCCCCGCCATCGTAGGCCAGCAGCGCTTTGTCGAGGGGCGAAACCGTTCGGGGGACGGCCAAAATCGGCCGGGGGCTGCGTTGGATTACCTGCCGGAAGCCCGATTCCAGGCGGGCAGCAATTGTTTTGCCCGGTGGGTGGGCCAGATTCATGACAACCAGGTCGTTCCAGCGCGCCCGGTCAATGATGGTTTTAGCGATGGAGCCGGTTTCCAGGATGAGACGGCCGTTTACCCCGGCTTCTTCACAGCGGCGAGCAAATTCCAACTGAACCGCCTGAACGTCAGGACTCGTTAGCGCCATCCCCTTCGGCACGATGTGGAGGCCCCTTAGTTGGCTGTTTTCCCGCCGGGCAATGACAATCGCCTGCTCCAATCCGTTCCAGCCCCGGTCTTTGCTGCTTATGGAAACCAGTACATAATTGAACAGCCTGTCCAGATAACGCTGAATCAGAGTTTCCCGATGCCATTCTCCCTTGCCCGATCCCGATTGCAATTCGTCGGGCACAATCGCCTCAATGATGCGCTTGCTGGCGCGAACCAATCCTTGTTTTTCGCTGCGCGTATCGACCAGTTCGGCGGCGGCGGCCTGGGTGCTGATGTTCCAACCCAGCGCTTCTTCCAATTCGGCCTGGTACCGGGAAAGCCAGATGTATAAGTCAGTCTCCGTCCGGTGGGGAAAGTCGTGCAAGAGACCTTTTTCCCGAACCACTTGGGCAACGGGCAAGTAAACATTGTCGTACCAACTGGCAGCAGCCTCGGTGAAGGGAACATCCCGCTTCTGGTTTAAGCCCATGTAGTAATGATGGACTTGAATATGTTCATCAAGGATGCGGTAAGCGCCCGGCGCAGTAACGCTCAAGTTGGCTTGCGGGCGGAGTTGGTCCAGTTCAGTTCGTTCCAGGAACTCGGCATAACGGATTTTGCAGATCAGTTCATCCAATTGGGTGTCGGGGGTCAGGGGGACTTTGGTGATGATTTCGGTGACGAAGGCTTGAATAACGGTTAGCTCCAACTGCCGGGCGACTGAAACTCGGTGATTGCCATCGAGAACGAAGTAGGCTTCGCCAATTTTGTAAAGCTGGATTGGCGGCCAGCCAGTGCCATCGGTTGCGATGGTATACACTTTGGCCCATCGTTCTTCAATGCTGTTGCTGAGGGGTAAAAAGCTGCGGGTAAAATCGGTATAGCGGCCGACGCTGCCCACAATCGCATCCAGCGGCACATCTTGCAATCCGCGTTCTATTTGGGTCTTTGTCTTTAACGCACGGCGGATGTCATCGTAGGCCAGCAGTTCATCGGACTTGCCGATCATGCGATGGTACACTTGCTCTAAAGCGGCCTGGCGGCGGGCGCGCCGGAAGTCTTCTTTGGCGGAATAGTTGACAATATCTGAATCATTCATATCAATCAATTGTAATCAACCTGACCCGAATGGCCATAATGACGGCCTGGGTGATTTCTGCCCCAGGTAGGATTTGCCGTTGGCGACAACCTGAATGGCGTTTGCCAGCCGCCGGTTGGGGCAATTGATGCAGCCATCAGGACTAAATCGGCCGTTAACAGCCGAGGGCGATGGCGCAGTGCTTGATTCAATTGGGTAGTAGAAAAGAAGGAGATGAGTCCGTTAACGGCCGTGGCCGCCAACAACGCCCAAAATGGCGTGCTTTCTGGCTCCAATAACCAGGCAACCAGCGGTACACTCAGGCTGAGCCAGCGGTAAAAAAGTAAAAAAGCAAAGATCTGACGCGGATTGGTCGCTTGTTCTGGTTGGGATATTTTAATCGCAGTGTGCCATAAGTTGAGCTTTCAATTATCAACAATAATCGAACGCAAAACATTATGGCACTGCTGCTGTGGAAACGCAAACGACTCCCTAAATAAGTTATCAAATCGGACGGGCATCAACATTCAGCCAATTAAACTGGACGTAACCATGATCCTTCATCACTTTTTGGCTGACTGCCTGTTTGGCGGCTTGTTCGCTTTTGGCTTTGACGCGGGTGCTTACGCCAACATCGCCAGTATGGTAACCATTGGGATAGCGAGCCTGATAGCGGCCACTTACGTAAAATTGTTTTTCCATTTTACTACCTCTTTCACTCTTCAAATACAGGTAACAAAAAGCCGCCAACTACTTGTCAGCGGCTTGCAATAGCGACTAAAGGGTCCAAATGCCTGCTTGCGTTGTGGACGACGATGTTCTGACTGCTATAGTTTACGCTTTTTCACCAGTAAAAATCAAGCATCTAGTACTATTGGACTATATTTGCTAGTAATATTATCCTGGTTTGGTGAAGTTGTCGAAGAAGTGGTTCATCGTTTGTTGACCGGCGTTTACCAGAGCAGTGACTCGTTCGTCGCTCATGTCAAATTCTGTTGTGCCATACCCCTTGGCCGGCAGGCGGCAGACGCCATCCTTGTAGGCATCTATGACTGTTTTGTCGTGAGCATTGGTCATTGTGTTGACGAGATTAGAAACCCGGCGCACGATGGGTAGATTGGCGATGGCCATTGGCGATTGGGGATCGGCCTCTTTGTGTTCATGGAGCGCGGGTGCATTGGGAACTGGTAGGGTTTCATCGATCAGCATACCCAGGGCGAAAGTGCCATCGTGCGGCCCCATCACGTCGATAACGTCGGGGCCTCTGTCGATGAGGAGGCGAATGGGGAAGTTGGAGTTGAGACCGCCATCAACAATGGCGTGACCGGTGATGTCACGGCCGTCATAGGGTCCCCACGCGTCACGCCAGCGGACTTCCCGCCAGATGAAGGGGATGCTCATGGACATGCGTACGGCCCAGGCGGCGGGGCAGTTGGGTGCGGTGCGATGATTGAGCACCAGGAGGCCGCCATCGGTGGTGTTGGAAGCGACAACGCTGAGGTCTTTGCCGGTGTGTTCGTAGAATTCGGCGAGTGTGGCCTGGCCCAGGTTACGGCCGTTCAGGTCTAATTTTTCACGTAGCCATTCCAGGAAAGCATCACCGGCATACAAACCACCTAGTTCTAAAAAGGTAAAAATCAGCCGGTATACTTTTAGTTTCATAAATTGATTGAAGACGCGGTCATCGATGCGCCGTTCGACCGCATCGGGGACGAACGGCCAGTCAATCTGCTGGAATAATTTGAACAAGACGCTGTTTTCCCAATCTTTGTCGGCGATGGAGTCGGCAACGTCCATGAAAGTCGAGAAGCGCGGTGCGCCATCGGGCAATTTTTCGTTGACTTGGGTTAACATTTCGGCTGCGGAGTAGTTGGCGGCCAGGAGGGCGGCGGTGATGGCTCCGGCGGATGTGCCCAGTAAACGGCCGTACGTATGCCCCCGCCGCTCAAATTCTTGCATGGCTCCGACAAAAACTAATCCTTTGGCTCCGCCTCCCTCAAACACTAAATTGAAATGCATGACATTCTCCGAGGAAAAGGCAGAAGGTTGAGGGCAGAAGACAGATCGACTCTGCTGCCTTTTCGTTAGTTACTGCGCTGATAATAGATTCGACCCCAATTTGATGGGATATATTGATAGTATAAACGATAATTTTGGACAAAATCCGTCTGGTCGTTTAGCAAATCTTGCCATAATCCGTTGTCAGAAAAGGGGATGTTGATGGTTTGGCCGTCGTCGCCGTAGTTGATGACGATAATGAATCGCTGTAAACGGCCGTTTTCATCACTGCCGTACCGATGGAAGACGACCACCGCATCATTAATAACCCCATACCCGTCAGGATGATTCGCGGCCGGGAAATAATTGGCGGCGCGCAATGCCGGATATGCTTTTCGGATAGCGATTAACTTTTGGTAAAGGTCGGTCAGGCGCTGCCCGATAAAGTCCTGGCTGAACTGGTCCCAGCGCAACGGCCGTGCCTGTACCCGTTCGGCCCCTTCATTGGGCAGCCAGTAATCGTCGCCAAATTCTTGCCCGTTATGGAGCAGCACCATTCCCGGTGAAGTAAGCAGGGCGATGGCCGATGGCTGGGTTTTGTACCAGCGGTGACGGCCGCCGGCTTCGCTGATGATGGTGGAGTGATCGTGGTTTTCGACGTAGGTAACCGGCAGTTTGCCCGGTGCAAAATCCCGATTGGCGTCGAGGATGCGTAGGAGGTGAGAGTCGATACGGCCGTATCGCGCATAGGCCTGTGATTGGTACATAAACGGGTCAAACCAGCAAGCCGTGGCGTCCATTCGGTTGGTGGCGTCAATGGCTTCAAAGCGGTTGTCACTCAAATGTTCCACGATTAGAGCCACATTTTCTCGCCCTTGTTCGGCCATGTGGACCTTAATATCGGTAATAAGCTGAGTGATGCCCTCATGAATGTCGCCAGGATTGTAAAAGCCAATCGTAAAATCAAAGCGGATGCCATCAAGTTGGTACGTATCCAGCCAGTGCAGGCAAACGTCGCGGATGAATTCCTGGGTGCATTCGTTGTTGTAATCAAATTCCTCAAAAAAGCCGCCGCGCTCAAACTGGCCAATGTAGGGCGACTCTTCCGGGTTTTGGTACAGCCAAAGGTAGGGGAATCCTTTATTGGGATTCACACCGGCGCGAACGTGGTTGAACACACCGTCCATGATGACGTGAATACCCCGGTCGTGCAGCGCATTGATCAACCGCTTCAAGCGGAAGATTTTGTCGGCCGGTCGGTCGTTGTCGTGAACGTAACGATGTTCGACGGCGAAGAACTGAAACGGATCGTAGCCCCAGCTAAAGTCGTCGCCGGGCCAGGCTGTCCAGGGCATAAATTCGATGGCGTTGATGCCTAACGCTTCCAGGTAATCTAATTTGTCGTGGATGGCGTCGATGGGGGCACGGCCGTGCCTGAATTCAGCCGTAAAGTCATCAATCATCAATTCGTACACGACTAAATCTTGTGGCGGCAGGCGTTGGGCGATGGGGTGGGTAACGGCCGTGTGCCCTCCCACCACAAACGCCGAATTTTCCTGGCCGTCACTGCCGCCATATTTGGTGCAGGGGTCGGTTACCCAACGGTCGGTATCGTTTTCAAAGGTGACGAAATATTTGTATTGGTAGTAACCTTCGGGCAGGTCGGCCGGCAGGGTGCAAGTCCACAACCAGCCGTGCGGATGAGGTTCTCTCGTCATCGTTGGCGCGGAGGTCAAATCCCAATCAATGCCGCCCAATTTACCCTGGAAGTCGCCGCGAATGCGAATTTCCTTAATTTTGGGTGACCCACCGCGCGTATACTGCGCCGGATCAACGGCATTGTCGGGCAGGAACAGCTTAAAGGTCACTTGATTGCCGGTGACAATCGCACCGAATGATTCATACATCAGTTGCTCCGTTTGTAGGTGGGGTGGGTGGTGGAATGGTTTGTTTGTTGACTATTATACAGCAGATGGGGGAAACGGCCGTAAATCAAACGACAATCGTGCCCTGCAAATCAAAATGGAACCAAACTGTTCGTAATTTCGTCTACTCATTGGTAGTCACTTGTTGTGAATGATAGTATTTAGCCAAATTCTGATTAATCGAGAGGTAAAGAAGAGAAATGAATAAATATTTTGGTTTTTCATACATATGGAACAAATTGTCCGTCTTCACCTTAGCTGGAGGGGTAATAATGCTAATCCTCTTAGGTGCTTGTTCCCCTGGAACAAACGAAATTGAGCCATTAACCCCAACAATGGAGCCAGTGGCTTCGGCCGATTCAGCCGATTCGGCCAGCGTACCCGACCCTACTCAAACACCTACTGATGCTGCCCCTGATACGCCGGAAGCGATACGGCCGTTTACCATCGAAGAAGGACAAGTTACCGAAGAAATCCCCCAATCAATTCTGGATGCGGTCCTCGGAGACGCTCAAAAGCGATCCAACACCCCGAGCGAGAACATAACGGTTCAACAGGCAGAATTTATGAATTGGAATGATGGATCGTTAGGATGTCCTCGACCAAACAGAGAATATAACCAAGAAATTACACCAGGGTATCGTGTAGAATTGCAAGCACAAGATACATCATATGTCTATCATACCAATACTGAAAAAACCATAATCCTTTGCTTTCAAGATGGTCTTCCTGTGATTCCCATTGACCCCAAAGAGAAAATTCAGGATGGGGAACCTTGGGTGCCAGTAGATTAATCCTGGAATCCAAGCTGCAAAAAAAAGTTACTACTAACCCTCCCGGAGGTTGAACTTAGGAGGCAGCTAATTACTCGTGAACCTCCGGGAGGATGGCTTGGTAGTTATCAAAAAAACAAGAAGCCTGCCCCGGATAAAGGGCAGGCTTCTGTTTTTAGGCCACACGCATGTTAAGGGCGCTTCTATAATTAAAGGGTCCCTTAAATGACGATGGCGATCTTAATGCCAGGGCCACCAATGGCCATGACGATAATTCTTCACCTCATAGGTATAATCAGCGTAACCTGTGAAGCCTTCAGGTGCATCAAAAGTGACAAGCATGACGACATCATCGTAGCCACGGTTCATTACCGTGTTCAGGAGGAAGATACCTTGTTCGGTAGCGTCATCTTTCAGTACCATCGTCCTGACTTTGTACCACTTATCGTTTTTAATGCCCACTAGAGTGACAGTGAAGTCCAGTTCAACGGGTATGATTTCCGTAAGGCTTTTGAATGCGTCTGTGTTTGAACCATCGGAAATAAGCGTGCCGTCTACGGAAACATTGTCAACATACCAGCCTTCATAAGTAGTTCCCCAATCAGTAACATAACGCAAGGCTAAAAGGATATCGCCAGGGTAGGCACTCAAGTCATAGCTCACATTGACCCATTCACTGCTCCAACCGGTTAAACCAGGCAAGTTCTCTACGACTTTGGGGTGGGCATTCGGATCATAATCGTATGTTGAAAAGCCTTCGTTATCTTCCAGGCTGGTCCAGGTAGCGCCGCCATCAGTAGATACTTGCACGAAGCCAAAGTCCCAATAGTCCTCAATATCCCAATAAGTATCGAAAGAAAGGGTGCCGCCACCAACGGTCTCAAAAATTGCCCAATTGTCAATCAAGTCGCCATCGCCACTATATAAAACATCGCCATCTGAACTCCAGGGGGTTGGCTCGCTGTAGGCATCGGCCCCATCAAAGTAAAGCGTACTGATTTTCTTGTTGTTACCGTCGAGCCAGATGTAATCGGTACCCCAGGGCGGCGCTCCCGGTGTATCGTAAGCATCGGGATTCGGTGCATCTAGCGTACCGATGTCGATCCCTACGTCCAACAGGTCGAAGCCATAGCGATAGCGACTCATCCTGGAGTCGATCAGCACAGCAACGGCGAAATCATGATAGACGTCTCCGAAATCCTTCCGGATGTGGAGGGCATCCAACGTAGAATTGATAGCAGTGATACCATTATCCTGGTTATGGAATTCGTGCTGGATAAACTCCTGGCCGAATTTCTCGTACAAATACATTTGGTAAAGGAATACCATGCCGTAATCAGCTACGATTTCCCGGCCGCCCTGATCTCCCCAGGCTACCAGTGAGTTTTCCGGCAGTGCCTCAAACGTGCTGTAGGGGTCATTGTCAACCACGTATCCCGTGAGGTATTCAGCAAACATCGAAAGACCTTCATTGATGAAGTTTTCCTCATCTGAGTCGTAGTCATCGTGGAGTAGATGTTGGTACTCGTGGGCAAAGACGCTTTCGTAGAGGTAGGGGCGAGAGCCATCAGGTCCTACGCGATTCACCCAATCATGGGAATCAATGGACATAATGTTGCGATCGAAGTAAGCTTCAAACGTCGGTGAGTAGAACCCAGCGATGTAGTTGGGATAAGTGGAATCATAATAGGCGTCATCGCGAACGTTAGAAACCAGAACCACCTGCCGGCCATCTGCGTTGCCATAATAACCCGGTGGGAAGTAGCCCCAGGCCTCCAGCAGCGAGGCGGATCCATCATGGAGATCCGGTGTACCGAAGAAATCAGTTTCAATCGGATACATATTGTTGTCAAATTCACTCAACAGATAGGCGGCCTGCTCACAGGTGACCACAGGTGTCTCGCGCGGGTCTCCAGCTGGATAGCTCAGATCGGCTTGCACCCACAGTTCAGAGCCAGCAGTTTCGGCGATCAGGTGAAAATCGTCGAAGAAGTATTGACCATTGTAATCGTCTAAGGACAACCACTCCTTTGTGTCTAGAAGGCAATCGTCGTAGAGTGTGCTTGCAGCGGCAGATGCAGCCAGTGCTTGTGGGGCAAGAGCAGTGGCTCTACCCTGAATGCGGTCTGGCGTTGCTTTCCAACCACGCAGTTCTGAACCGACATCAATCGGATTTAAATCCGGCAGTGGCGGTGCGGCCTGGACTGAAACCGAGGCTACCAGCAGGATAACTAACAGTACTAATATTAGACTAATCTTTTTCATAATTTTCCTCACTGTTTTCCTTTTGTTATTTAACTATTTGTGGTAATGGGAAAGATTGGCAATTTTTAGTTGGCTCGTTTAGTATCCACCTCCTTTTGGGTTACTGAGTGAGAAAGAGTTCCCTGTTCCCCATGAGATTTGACAGTTATCAACAACAAGCTCGATTCAATCCTTGAAACGGACTTAATACGGCAGGTTCCCAGCAAAAGTTAGTATCCTGTTTTCCGAAATGTATACTGAGGAAATTGTTATTTGATTCTAATAGTTTGGTTATTTACAAGCATGAATAATTTTGATTATGTTTGGGCGTTACTGTATGAATAGGTCGAAAAGATTGCTTGGTCAGCATTGTGTGAAAAATTGTATATTATTGCTCTATAAAGTGCAATCAGGCCAAACAACCAATGGGCTATTGAAATTTTAAGAAGACTAACTTAAAAAAACGCTTACGTATACCTTACGAAATCCATTTCTCCCAAAGGAGTAGATAGCAATGAAGCACAAGTTAATATTAGTACTTGCGTTGATTTTTTTAGCGGCTTGCGACCCTGTAACTGAGTTGCTGGATGATGTGGCTTTGGCAACGGCCGTTCCCCCCACAACTGAGCAAGGTACAGGCATGGGCATGGGTTCCAACAGCAGTATGCGCGATCGCCATCATGCCCCTATTCCTGAGGAATATGCCAGTCTGATCAATCCGGTGGCCGGCGATGCTGAGTCGTTGGTTCGGGGTACGGCCGTTTACACCGAACACTGTTTAACCTGTCATGGGGAGAGCGGGCAGGGGGACGGGCCAACCAGTGCGGAGCTGGCCCCGGCCCCGGCGGCCATTGCCCATACCAGTCAGATGATGAGTGATGCCTATCTGTTTTACCGCGTCAGCGAAGGCGGTTTGTTTGCGCCCTTCAATTCCAACATGCCGGCCTGGAAAGATATTTTAGATGAACAGGCTCGCTGGGACGTGATTAATTACGTGCGGGCATTGGGCAGCGGGCAGGCCGACCCAGACCGGCAAGATGGTAATGCGGCTTATGATCCGGCAGCGGAAGCGGCCAAACATGCCGAGATGATTGCGGAAGGCGTTGCTCAGGGCCTCATTACCCAGGCTGATGGCGATGTTTTTTTGGCGGTCCACGATGCGTTGGATGTGTTGTTGGCGGCCGACAATGGGGAAACGCGAGGCGATGCGGAGAGTCGCCAGGCGATTTTCCTTAGACGGTTAGTGGATGAAGGAAAGATTACTCAAGGGGATTCGGATCTGTTTACGGCCGTTCACGACACGTTGTTGGCTGCTGGATTAATGGAATAGTTTTGCTAAAAATTCGGCCAAACGCCTGCCCTTACTGCCGGAAAACAGGGCAGGCGTTTTTTTTATTTATGATGATGCGTTTTGTTGAATCGCTGTCCCTCAATCACCCATCGCCAGATCAATCTCAGAGCGGTCCATACCGGCACGAACGATTTGCCACAACTCGTACACGATGGGCAGCAGCGAGACGGCCCAGAGCAAATAAGCCGATCCATGTAAAGTGCCGCGCAGGGAGCCTTCGGCAAAAATACTGGCCCACAACAAGACACCACCGAGGTGGACGGTAATCAGGCTAAAGCGGCTGCCACCCAATTGTGGCGTTTCATCAGGCAGGAAGACGCGCCGGAAAAAATAGGGGATGAGGGCAAAGCCAAATTGCAGTACCCAACCGTAAATCAAGGCTTGTGGCGCGTTGGCCTCAATGCTGCGGCCGGGGATGCCGGGAACCTCCAGCAGAATCAGCGGCGCAATCAGGATTGGGGCCAGAATCCAGAAGTAGGATGTGACCAGATGCAGCAGCCCCGGTGTCCAGTTGGCGCGGTCGCCGCGCAGGGGGTTGATGACGTTATAGAGCAGCCAGCCGGTTGCGCCCAGATGCAGCAGCAGGCCGGGAACGAGCAGCCAGGTAGCAGCAAACCAGGGACCGAAGATGAGACCAAACGCGCCGATGGTCATCATCCAGAAGATAGTGTTGATGGAATAGGGGTTGGCTAACGGCCGTTTTGCCCAAATCGGATACAAGTCAATTAACAGTCCGGCAAAAACCAAGGACATCAGCCCCCAATTGTTAGCATGGATGTGGACTTCCAGTGGAACGGCGATGTGTAATGGTTCGGCCCAACCAAACCACAGCCCAGTGCCCACAATGATACCCAGTAAAAAGTAACCGAGTCCGGCCAGGTAAAATTTACGAGTGGGAGAGGAAACGGCCGTGCTGTCCCCAACCGCTTTTAAGCTCCGTAATTGTCCGATCAACAACACGGTGGCAATGAAAACTAGTGTCCCGCCGGCAAAAATGGGGGCAAATTCAACCAGTGGAATGCCCACCAATAACAGTAAAATACCGCCATTGAGCGTCAACCAGATGTCCCAGCGCAGTTTAGGACGGGGCAATTTAGACCGATTAGCGACCAATACGGGCATTAACCAGAAAATCGTTTCCGTTAATGCGCCCAATGTAATGAAGTGAATACGCAGCCATTTCATCCCGTTAAACCAGGGTAAGATTTGTAGACTGGCAAAAGAGGCTTCCAGCGCACCCAGTACCGCCACAGAAAGATATAAAACAACCATCAATAGATAAGGGTTCATCGTCATTCTCCAGTAATCATTATCAGAGTTATGAAATACGGGCTGCCAAAAAAGCCAGCCGTGTTTCTGCTTCCATGCCCCTGACGGCCCCCTCTGGCATCACAATCGTTGCGCCGGCACCAACCGCCATGCGGTCGCCATCAACCGTCATCCAGCCGGTTCCAGCCAAAAAATGATAGATAGCCTGTGCTTCAGCGTGTTCCGGAATCTGCTGTCCTGGTTCTAATCCGGCCAGGATAAATTTGACCTTTTCGTTTACCATGAGAATTTGCGGCTGCGGTCCATCATTTGAATAAACGATCTTGTCTTTCCAATTGGGATATAAAGTAGTTTTCATTGTGCGGGTCTCCTTTTGATTTTTACCGTATTTTGCATCAATCAAAACATGTTACTATTTATCTTGTCCACAGTCGCCGACTTTTGTCGGGTTAGCTAAATGGCCGATTGGTTTTGCAAATGTATCTGTATAGCCTCGTCGAGGGTTGAGCTTGTCGAAGCCCGGTTTCCTTCGACAAGCTCAGGCCGCGTCCTGTACGGTCACTTGCAAATAAAAAGACCTTCTGGAGATATTGCTGCCAATCTCCAGAAGGTCTTTTGTTGAATTACTAATGGTATGGGATTGAATCGCTATTCTTGTCCCGATAAGATCATTAGCTGGTTTAGATCGCGCTGCAAAGCGTCGATTTCTTCACCGTAAGTGGCCCAATCGCCGGCCCGCTGGGCGGCTTCGGCCGCCGTAAAGTGGGCGTTGGCCGATTGGATCAATTCATCAACAGTCGCGTTCACATCAGTGGTTGTAACCGGCGCCGGGGTTTCAGCCTCGGTTGATGTTGTTTCCTCACCGGCCGGCGGCGCGTCCGTTTCCACGACAATATCCAATGGCGCGGCGTTTAGCAGTGCGGTCAGGGCTTCATCCAGCGTCGTCCGCATGGCGATGCGCGTGTCGCTGGCGACGATGACCCGCTTCAGTTCCGGCAGGGCGCTGGTATCTGATTGCAGGTAAATCGGCTCGACGTAGAGGAAACTGTCATTGATTGGAATGACCAGCAAATTGCCGCGAATGATGCGCGAACCGCGCTGGTTCCACAGCGAAAACTGCTGCGAAATCTCTGGCTCCTGGTCAATGCGTCCCTCCACCTGAATCGGACCAAAAATCAGCTCTTGTTTGGGTAGTTCGTAAACGATAAGCTGGCCATAGTTGGGCAGGTCGTTACGGGCGGCTGCCCAGGCAATCATGTTCGATTTTTCGGCCGGGGTAAAGGGCTGAATGAGCAGATATTCCAGGTCGGAGGAACCGGGTAGGGGCATGGTGACGTAATATGGTTCGATGGGCTGGGGCTGCTGTTCCACGTCAAACAACTCGTTAGGAATTGCCCACTTGTCTTCTTGATTGTAGAAAACACGCACGTCTTCCATGTGATATTTCAGGTACTGCTGCATCTGGATGTTGAACAGTCCTTCGGGGTAGCGGATGTGGGCCTGCAAGCCTTCTGGCATCTCGGCCAACGTTTTGAAGAGGCCGGGGAAGGCGCGGGAATAGGTTTGAATGATGGGATCGTTGGGGTCGGTGATGTAGTAAGTCACCGTGCCATCGTAAGCATCGACGGTGATTTTGACCGAGTTGCGGATGTAGTTGATGTTGCCAATGGGTTCGGCGTAGGGGAATTGGTCGCTGGTGGTGTAGGCATCGAGCATCCAGACGAGACGGCCGTTCCAGACCACAATGTAAGGGTCATTGTCCAGTATCAGGAACGGGGTAATTTGCTGGACGCGCTGTGTAATCTCGCGGTGGAACTGGACGCGTGTCCCGGAGTCAATCTCATCGCTCAGCAAGACATTGGTTTCGCCTAAGCGGATGGCAAAGGCCAGTCGTTTCAGGTAGCTGTTCAGCGGCACACCGCCCAGCCCGTCATAGCTGGTGTACACATTTTCATCGCCGCTGGGATAGTTAAACTCTTCCCGGCCGCTGCTGACAAAAACTGCATCTGTTGTCATTTCGCCGTAGTAAATTTCGGGCCGATCAACCGGCAGGTCAATGCTGACTTGAGGCGGGAAATCTTTGATGAAAAATTCCGGCTGGCCGTCGGTTGTTACTCGATTGACCGGGTTCATGACCAGGCCGTAACCATGAGTAAATTCCAGGTTGCGGTTGACCCAGGAGGAGAAGGGCAGGTCAGCTTTGTTGAGTTCGCGGACGGCCAGCATGACCTGGCGCTGTTGGCCGTCAATTTGGTAGCGGTCGATGTCCACTTCGCCGAACTGGTAATAGGTGCGCAGGGCTTGAAGCTGCTGGTAGGTGGCCTGAAGCGGCCGGTAATCCCAGAGGCGCACGTTTTTGAGAAGTGCCTCGTTTTGAGCCAGATCGGTTCCGGTCAGATCATCACCGACGGTAAACGGCCGTGTTTCTACCTTATCCAGCCCAAAAGCCAGCCGGGTATACTCGATGTTGTAGGCAATGTACGGCCGTTCCCGCTCAATCTCATTTGGTTCCACAGCATAGCGCTGGAGCAGTCCCGGATAGAGTCCGCCCAGGAGCAAAGTTGCCGCCAGCCACAAGCCGCCCGTCACCAGTGCCAGACGCAGTTCTGGCCGGAAGATGTTATAAGCCACGGCCAACGCGGCCAGTCCGACAAATAACATTTGTGCCCGCAGTGCCCAAAGCGAGGCGTTCATGTCGGTGTAGCTGGCCCCAAATGCCACACCGCGCGGCGAATAAAGCAGGTTGTAAATATCCAGCCGGTAGCCAACGGCCCAAACAGCCAGCAGCAGCGCACCAATCAGGGCGATATGCTGCCGCGGCGCTGTTTGCTGCATAGGCTGCCAACGGCCGCGTTGGATGTCGGGCAGGAAGTTGATGGCATAAATCGCGGCTACGCCAATCAACGTCATAAACAGCAGAGAAATGAACCAGCCCTGCAAAAATTCATAGACCGGTAAATTGAACAGGTAAAAGCTGATGTCTTTTTGAAAAATGGGATCGGCCGTGCCAAAAGGAACCTGGTAAAAATAACTCAGATAATCACGCCAGTGGGCTGATCCGCTGCCGGCAAAGCCAAAGGCCATAAACAATCCCAGGCCGTTAATCAACCATTTGAGGCCGGCAAATTGCAGGAAGTTGGGATTAAACGGCGGCGTCGCTTTAATCGCCCGCCGCCGGGCCAGATGCCAATTCCCCAGCAAAACAGCGGCGGCCAGAATGAAGGTGATTAAAAAGCTGATGACCTGCACCCCCCATTGTTTGAACCAGACACCCTGGTAACTTAATTGGGTGAACCACAGCCACTCGGTGTATTTATCTACAATCCAACTCAGGCTGAGGAAAAGGACAATGATGATGCCAAAAATCCAGAAGGAACGGTTTTGAAAAAGGGAACGGCCGTCTCCACCACGCGGCGGATAGGGTGGGCGACCTCCGCTGCCCCCGTTATCATCATCACCCCCATTTTTATCACTACCACGCCCCCAGTTGCTGTCTTCAAAAGCCCGGCGAAAAGCTTCCGGTATATCGTCAAAACGATCACGACTCATTTTATCTCCTAAAGGCAAAGGGCAAAGGATAGAATATGCCTCTCACCACTTACTTGCTTGCCACTTGCAAACTTGCACACTCGCAAACTTGCATCCTTATCTCCCTATTATCCCACATTTTGCCGTTTAAGACGTAAGAGATAGCTAAATGTCTACCAAACAGTGGAAGACATGGGAAATTTGTACTATTCAAGGGGCATATGCGCTAAAAAATTTGACCTCAATGCCGGACATCGTTACGATTTCTCGTGTTTTTTCGGATTATGTTACTCTCCAAAAGTCGCCGTATCACCTTGATTGATGATGGCGATGGCAGCATTATTAACGGGAGGCCACGATCTTCGTTAATGGGTTAGGGGCTTTTTTCCCGGCAATCGCCAAAGGACAATAAAATGAAACAGTTTGTTTTAACGGCCGTTCTCCTCATCCTGATCACCATTGGCAGCATCAACCTGGCGCACAGCAGTCCCCCTGACTCGACGCTGGCCAGTGCAAATTTGTGCGCGCCCCTCGATCCGCCTGCGGGACCAACTATCTCCGTCGACACGGTTGCTGAACTGGAAAATGCGGTGAATACGGCCGTGTCCGGCGACACCATCCTCGTTGCCGACGGCATCTACAATTTGAACGGCGTCTATTTACGGATAGATACGCCCAACGTGACCCTGCGCTCGGCCAGCGGCAACCGGGAGGCGGTGGTGTTGGATGGCAACTACGACACCACCGAAATCATCCAAGTTGTGGCCTCAAACGTGACCATCGCCGACATAACCTTGCGTGAGGCCTATTATCACCCCATCCACGTGATGTCCGGCGATACAAGTGATACCCTGAATACGCGCATTTACAACGTCCATATCATTGATCCCGGCGAGCAGGCCATTAAGATTAACCCTGTCGCCGCAGGGATGTACCCCGATGATGGTCTCATCGCTTGCTCTCACATCGAATTAACCGACGCCGGCCGGCCGCACATTCGTAATAATTGTTACACCGGCGGCGTAGACGCCCATCAGGCAGAAGGCTGGGTGATTCGGGACAATCTGGTGGAAGGTTTTTGGTGTGACAATGGACTGTCAGAGCATGGCATTCACCTTTGGCGGGGCAGCCGCGACACACTTGTCGAGCGCAATGTGTTGAACAACAACGCGCGTGGTATCGGCTTTGGCCTGGTAGACAGCGGTGACGCCCGCACCTATCCCGACGACCCCTGTCCCAGCGCGGGCGGCGGCTACGTAGACCATTATGGCGGCATCATTCGCAATAATTTTGTGTTTGCCAATCGAGCGAGTTTGTTTGCTTCTGAATATGGCTTTGATTGTGGCATTTGCCTCTCGCAGGCGTGCGGGGCGCAGGCGTTTAACAACACGGTTGTCTCTACGCAAGCCCCTTTTTCGTCCATCGAATGGTATCTTGACAACACGGATGTTGAGATTATGAACAATCTGGTCAGCCACAACTTGCGCGACCGGGGCGGGTCGTCGGTTTTGGCCAATAACCTGGAAAATGCGCCGCTGACTCTTTTTGTTGATGGGGTGAATGGCGATTTACATTTGCGGGACACGGCTGTTACCGCCATCGATCAAGCCGTTGCTCTAACCGAAGTAACCGATGACATTGATGGTGACGGCCGTTTCTCCGGTGCAGGACCCGACATCGGCGCTGATGAATACACACCCAGCCTGAATTTATTCGCCACGCCGGCCAATCAAGCTGCCTACCTGACCTGGGAGGTTCGAGGGAGCCTGCCGGTCACGGCCACCTGGCAAATCAGCTATGATGGGTCGTCACCCATCACTGGTCTGGCCAACGGAACTCGCGCCCATACTCTGACCGGTTTGACCAACTACACGCTGTACACAATTTCGCTTAACGCGATGGTGGATGGAACGGCCGTCTTGACCGATACCGCTACCGTCATGCCGACCGATCTTTTTGTATTTCTGCCAGTTGTTTTGCAAGATTGATTCAAGCATTCAAGGGGGACGATTATCTTGAAACTTAAAAACACGCTCGCAGCTTTTGTGTTTGCCATCGCAGCTATCCTCGTCGCTTTTATCATGCGGCATCAGTCGGGGAAGGTGATGGCTCAAGTTGATGGAATGGGTGGGGGGACGGCCGTTTACCAGCCCCCCATCGGCATTCCCGCACCATCCTTTGGCATTGATGAATCTCACACCATGTACCAGGGGCAGTTATTCGATTACGATGGAAACGGGACGCCAGAAGCCCCTTACAAAGACGCCGGCAATGGCCCATATACCCATTACGTGGACAACACGAACCCCAATTGCAGCAATGCCGATGACTACGGAACCGCCACTGCGCCGCTGTGTGATTTATACAAAGGCGGCTCTACCATTACCCTGCCGCCGGGGTCAGTCGTCGAGATTCACGGCGGAGCTTACAGCTATCAAAACTGGAAAAGAATCATTTCGCAAGGAACGGCGGCCAACCCCGTATTTGTTCGCGCCGTTGATCCCAATGCGAAGGTTCTTATCCAGGGCGACAATGATGATCATGATTTGCGAATAGAAGGCGCTTATCTGATTTTGGAAAATCTGGAATTCTATCGTGGCGCTTTTGTGCGGATTTGGGACGGAGCACACCATATTTCCGTTAGAAATCTGGAAGTTCACAATCCCATAGGTGCACTTGTTGGCTGGGGGACTGCCCTGTACGGTGGCACAAACACCCATGACATCGTCATATACAAAAATCACATCCATGACAACGTACGTGTTGATGGCAATGATTTACATGGCACCGGCACCGGTCCAGGATCAGAGCGGATATGGATTTTGGAAAACCATATCCATCACAACAGCGGCGATGCCTTTCAGGCCTGCCATTACTGCCTTCCCGCCCCCCGCTATGTTTACGTAGGCGGCAACGAAATGCACGACGACCGCGAAAACGGCGTCGATCTGAAAACCATTCATGACGTGGTTGTTTCCGAAAATGTGATCTATGGGTATGAATCCTCCACCACCTCCATTGGCGATGCAATTGTCGTTGGCAGCAACGGCTTGGATCCCGATGCTGGCTACGGGCCGGATAATGCCTGGATTTTGTTTAATGACATCCGCGACAGCCACAGGGGAATCCGCGTCGAAGGCGTTTACAATGGTTGGATTATGGGGAATACCATCCATGCCATTGGCAGCCAGGGCATTGCTTTGGATATCAAAAGCCCTTCGGAGAACGTTTCGATCATTGGCAATACGATTTCCTCGGCTGAAGAAGGCTTGTATCACGGCTGGTTGTGTGGCGTAGCCAATGTGGTCATCGAAAATAATATCTTCGACAACATGACTCTGGACCATATTGCCCTTGATCCTTGCGTCGCCAACGTTTCCAGCCTGGCCAATAATCTCTTTTGGAATAATGGCGCTGCTGTGACAGTGGAGTGGGGGAATTCAACCTTTACCGGATTGAATGCCAGCACATTGAATACGACAACCGGCGGCAGCGGCAATATCATTGGCGACTCGCTGTTTGAATCGGGCGGAACCTTTGGCTTGCAGGCCGGGTCAGCCGCTGTTGATGCGGGCAAAGCTTCGGATGCTTACTCGCTGTTTTACAGCCTTTATGGGCTCAACATTCAAAAGGATTTTGCAGGGACGCCACGTCCTCAGGATGCCGGGTGGGATATTGGCGCGTATGAATTCACGCCATCACTAATCTTGAATGGCACACCTGCCAATCAGGCTGTTCATCTTAACTGGACCATCAATACGACTCTGCCGGTGACGGCCACCTGGCAGATTGCCTATGATGGGCCAACCGGCGACCAGTCTTCACCCGTCATCGGTGTTGCTAATGAAACGCGTGCCTACACTTTGACCGGCCTGACCAATTACACCATTTACAACATAACTCTCAGCGCGATGGTAGATGGTTCGCCGATTCTAACCGATACGGTAACAGTGATGCCGACTGATATTTTTATCTACTTGCCTGTGGTATTGAAGGAGTCTTGATATTATCCTATTTATGTGAGGGAGTCCTCAAGGGAGTGCAAAATGAAGAAACAAAAATTATTTGGATTATTGTCATTGTTAGTGTTGTTAACCTTGTTGAGCAGTCTGGTGACTAATTCTGTTTTGGCCACGAAGCCAGACCCAATCCTCCAAAATGCCGCCAGCCAACCCATCATTATCGATCACACGACGACTGACATCAGTCAAATTCCCGATTATTGGTTAAATGAGGCCAGGAAGCTGGCATTTCATTACGCTCATACTTCCCATGGCTCACAAATTATCTCTGGCCTGGAATCGTTAGTCGGTCGTGATGCCAAATACGCCTATGACAGCTTTACTGCCCAATCTTCACCCCCGACTGCGCTGAATTGTGCTGCTGGCGCTTTGTGCATTTACGACGGTAATCCGCCGGAAACCTATATTGAGCCTGATGATTACTGGCAAGGTACCGGTGGTCAGGATCGAACCAGAGCGGTTGCTGATACAGGCTTGTTTGATTATTCAATGTGGTCGTGGTGCGGGCAGGCTTCCTATTACTCGACCACGGACATTCAGGCTTACCTGGATGTGATGAGCCAATTTAACGCTGAATATCCTGACGAAACCTTTATCTTGATGACGGGTCATACCGATGGCGGCAGCACGACTCTGGCAGCCAACAATGCGATGATTCGGCAGTATGCGATCAGCCACAATATGGTGCTTTTTGATTTTGCCGACATCGAAAGTTACGATCCTGATGGCAATTATTATCCCAACACGGATGACAGCTGCCCCTGGTGTGATGATTGGTGCACGGATCACCCTGATGACTGTGCCAACCTGGAGAGTTATTGCGCTCATTCGCACCCGTTTAATTGTTTGCGTAAAGGGCAGGCTTTTTGGTGGATGATGGCTCGTTTGGCTGGCTGGGATGGGGGCACGAACACTGGTGGGATGGTGGAAAAGACGGCTTCAACGAGCACGGCCGTTTACAACGATCCCATCACCTACACCATCACCATCCAAAACTTGCCAACCGTCACCCAAATGATCGATTCCCTGCCGGGGACGCTCGCTTACATTCCTGGTTCACTCAGTGCGACCACGGGCGTTGTGACTGAAACAGCGCCTATTTTGCAATGGTCGGGCAACCTCAGCGGCACTTCTGGCGTTACGATCACCTATGCCGCTGCTGTAAACGTGGCTGTACCTCAGGTTATTACTAACACGGCGACGGTAACGGCCGTAGGCTACGAACCACTCTCATCGACAGCCACCGTACTGGCCAATGGCCGCCGGGTGTACCTGCCTGTGACTGTCCGGTAGCCGACGACTCTCTCCTGGCCGAATACCTTTACGAAGTGGACGGCCCCCGTTGCGGCAGGGTCTTTCCTCTGGGGCTGGGGCCGGCGTCACCGCCGCGCCCCTCCCCGGAATTATTTGCACGACAATCCCCGTCGTAAGGGGTTGGTGTTGGAGGCGACAGCGTGGCGATTTTAGTCAGCGGCGTATTGGCTGCTGGATCCACCAGGGGAAACAGATATCAGGTTGACAGGGATTCAATGGTGATAGCTATAATAGGGCGGCACGGCGGGGACGCCGGCCTATTAGCTATACTATTAAGAAATAAGGATAAGGTAGAGACAGATCAACACCTTGGTCAATGAAGCAGCTTAAAGGAAACTGTTTGGACTTGAGGACCAACGCCGGCCAGCACTTCGAGTGCTTGCTGCGGATCGTCCCCCAAACTGCAACAGGCGAACCGTCAAAAGCTTGCCGCGCTAAAAGCACCCTAATAGGCAAAAGGAACCCTGTATCCATTTCCAGGCTGCGAACAACGAAAAAAAGGAGTTGAACCATGGACACCTTATACATCGGTATAGACTGGAGTGAAGCAAAACATGATGTTTGTATTCTCAATAAGACAGGCGCTGTTTTGAAAGAATTCACGATAACACAAACAGCCAATGGACACACACGCTTGGAGCAGGAAATAAAGAGCTTCGACATGACCGCTGACCAATGCCTCATTGGGCTAGAAACCTCAAGCAACCTAGTCATGGATTTTCTTGAACCACGACCGTACACTATCTACGTTATCCCCCCCAACCAGGTCGCCAGTAGTCGCGGCCGGTTCAGCAGCAGTGGACGCCGCAACGACCGCAGCGACGCCCACTTGCTGGCTGATATGGTACGAACCGACCGCCATCGATTCGCACCCTGGCGGGCCGATGGGTTGACAGTCAACCAGATGAGAACCAGTTTACGGCTCATCGATGACCTAACCCAATCCATCACCCGTTACAGCAATCGGTTACGAGCGGCTCTGTTGCGAGCTTATCCCTTGGCCGTGACTCTGTTCAGCGACATCACGACCCAAATCGCCCTGCAATTCTTAATCGAACACCCGCACCAAAAGGCGGCTCAGCAAACAACTTATAACGATTTTGCCGCTTTTTGTCGCCGCCAGCGCTATTCGCATCCCCAAATGATTGCCCAACGGTACGCTCATTTACAACGTGATGTACCTCAACCGTCTACCAACGCCATCTTGGCTTATCAGGAGCAAATCCCTGTCTTAGCCACCCTATTACTTAGCTTTGTTCAACAAAAGCGGCAAGCCATCCGACGTGTCCAGCAACTATTTGCCATGCACCCCGATCAGCCCATCTTTGCTTCGTTACCTGGCGCCGGCGAACTCTTGGCCCCCCAATTATTGGTCATGTTCGGTGACCATCGAGAGCGCTTCCCATCACCAGCAGCCATCCAATCGCTGGCCGGTACTTGTCCCGTTACCATCCAAAGCGGCAAGAAAAATGTCATTAAATTTCGCCGGGGCTGCAACCACGAGTATCGCCACACCGCGCAGCTCTTTGCCATTGCTTCCATTCAACAATCTACTTGGGCCGCCACCTATTTCAGCTTGGCTAAGGGCCGGGGGCTAGCAAACAGTCATGCTTATCGCTGTTTGGCCAATCGTTGGTTAGCCATCATTTGGACGATTTGGCAGCGGAGACAACCGTATGACGAAACCTACCATCTGCAACAAGTTCGCCGTCATCGGCATGTGTAATTGGAAATCGGGTTGTGCCTATTTCTGTTAAAGTGCATTTGATTGTATTGTGAACAAGGATGTAATTTGTCTTCACCCTTATTGAATATTATACACGAACCGGAATTGCTTTATGTAAAGCATCTCTGTGGGTCAACGTTGTCTATTTTCACTTTTTAAGACTTGACAAAGCTTGTCCG
>JBNKZT010000052.1:0-24053 GCA_050301775.1 Promineifilaceae bacterium (SeqCode) | reverse complement strand
GAGTTTTGCCATTTCTCGTGCCAGCGGTCCGTAACGTCCCAATCCACTGGGGCTGTCAAGGCTTTGGGTGAGGACGAATGCGATTTTCATTGGGCGCTTAAATCAAGTAAGGTGTTGATGAGGTGCTGCCAAGAGAAACGGCCGTTTCCCCCCACAATATTTTTTTCAAACACTGATCCTAATCCCTCCGCGAAAAAATAGTCGATTGCTTCGGCCAATGCTTGTGTGTTTTCGGGCGGTACAACCAACCCGGTACGGCCGTTTTCCACCGCCTCAGACAACCCCCCGACATCTGTTGTAATAACCGGCTTGCCCTGCCCAAAGGCCAGTTGAACAACCGCACTTTGAGTTGCACTGCGATAAGGCAAAACAACAACATCGGCTCTGGAAATACATGCTGTTAATGTTTCATCTGGTAAATACGAGTCAATAATAGTGACAGCCTCATTGAGTTGTAATTGTTCGATCTGAGCGAAGTAGGGTTCCGCTCCCTGCCAAAATTCACCGGCAACTAATAGGTGCAACGGCCGTTTCGCTAAGACCAACGGCAGTGCATCCAGCAAAATATCCAGCCCTTTATACGGCCGTACAAATCCGCAAAATAATAATAAAGGCCGATCGTCGGGTAATGAAACCGGCAAAACAGCCTCTCTCGATTTGCCAACCTTTTGGTATGTGGGTAGAGGTGAAATGCGGATGTCCGTTTGCGGAAAATATTGGCCTAAAATAGCGCCATCAGCCTGTGAATGAACGATAAAACCATCACCTGACCGAAGTGCCAGCTTGATCACGTGTGGAAGCAGTCGGCTGCTCCAGGTTCCTTGTTCGTGTGGTAAAACGTTATGGCAGATGAACAACAAACGTGGGGAATCTGGCAGTCGTTTGACCCCCCGACCCAAAATAGCCCAGGCTGGCGCCCAAAAGGGGACCCACCAGGGAATGACAACCACATCTGGCTGCCATTCACGAATGCGGCGCAAGGTTCGCCACCAGGTTACTGGATTCAGTGGATCAAGTAAGTATTCGGCATCTGTACGCAACGGCCGTTCACTGGGATCACGATCACTCCGGCCTGGAAACAGCCAGGCCGGATATTGACGAGAGAACGAAATTAGCAAGGTTTCATGATCCTCTCGCAAATGCTTTGCCAATAGAGTCGTATAATGCGCAATCCCACCCCGATAGGGATAGGTGGGGCCGATTAGACAAAAGCGTGTCATAAATTAGATTATATCCCTTCCCGCGTTACGTTTCACGTTTCACGATTTCCACATTACAATTCCCCTCATGATTTTAGTAACAGGCGCCACCGGCTTCATTGGCCATTCCGTCATGGTCTGGCTGGAACGGGCTGGCAAAGAAGCCAAAGCGCATCACGGCCGTATCAACAACCCCCTCGATTTACGCCAGCAGCTAAACGGGGTCGATACCGTCATCCACTTGGCTGGCGCCGAAGCACGCGGGCGGGATCGGCTGCTGCACCATGTTGATATTGATGGCACGTCACGTCTGATTGAGGAGTGCCAACGGGCTGGTGTGCAGCGGCTGATTGTGCCCAGCCGGATCGGAGCCGACCACGATTCGCTGCACCAATTACTACGGGCTAAAGGCCAAATTGAGCAGCAAGTCCGGCAAAGCGGCATTTCCTACACCATTTTGCGCAGCGCTACCCTCTTTGGGCGTGGCGATTTGTTTACCGAAATTATTTTCTCGATGGCACTGTGGACGTGGCCGGTTGTCTGGCTGCCCGGCGGCGGGACGGTAATGATGCAGCCGTTGTGGGTGGAAGATTTTGCCCGCTGCCTGGTGGCGTCGCTCGACCGGCCGGATTTAGTCAACAAAACGATCTCGCTGGGTGGGGAAGAGCAGCTGCGTTACCGGGAAATTGTGCGCCAGCTACTGGCTGCCGCCGGTAAACGCCGCTTCTTGCTGCCTATTCCGCTCATCATTTTGCATCCGGTATCCAGCTTATTGTTTGGCTGGTGGTGGCGTCCCCCCGTCACGCGTTACTTTGTGGATCGCTTTTTTGTGCCTGAAGTGACCGATTTTGACGCCGTTTTGCGCCATTTTGGCTTCCGTCCGGCGCGGTTGAGCGAGTCTATTTCCTATTTACGCCGCCCTGGTTTGCGCGGGCGCATTTTCCGTTGGCGCAATTAGCAGACGGTCAAACTTAGAAGGGAATAATGGGGTCAATGAGGTCGTGCAGGATCAAGACCACCATCAGAAGCAGCAAAACATACATGCCGGCCCGATGCACGGCCGTTTCCCGTTCTGGTTTCAGGCGACGCCCACGTACCGCTTCAATCAAAACAAAAACAATTCGCCCGCCATCCAACGCTGGCAGCGGCAGCAGTTGAGTTAACCCCAGAGCAACATTGATCAACCCAATCATCAGCAAAACCGGGAAAAAGCTGCTGGTGATCACCGAATTGGCGGCCGCTTTGCCAGCAATCTGGCTCAGACCCACGATACTGACCGGCCGGGCATCTTCAGCGCTCATCTCACCGCGGACCAACTGGCCTGGCGCGCGCAGTGTCATCATCATGACTTGTGATAAATATTCAACCGCCTCAACGGCCGCTTCGCGTGGCGTCCGGTGCAAATAAACGGTACTGATGAGTTGATCAACTTCAATTCCTATCGGACCTTCAACCGCTGCCTCATACTCTCCGGAGCGGCGCGGCACCAACATTGTGACAACCTCTTCACCTTCCCGTAAAACGGTAATGGCCACCGGCTGCCCACCTTGACCAAAACCGACGTCGGTGATGATCCGTGGGCTGTCTACTTTAACACCATTCATCGTTAGCAAAACATCCCCCGGTTGCAATCCGGCGATCATCGCCGGTGACTGGGGCAAAACGGCCGTTATCTCCGTTGCTTTCGGCCCCAACAAAAAAGCCGACCATAACACCACCACCGCCAGCACAAAATTCGCCCCAGCTCCTGCCGCCAGAACAAACAAGCGGGCTTGCCAGGAAGCCGCCGCCAACCCACCGGGCACAGATGGATCATTTTCGCCAGCAGGACGGACAAAGCCGCCAATCAATACCCAATTTAGCGAGTAAATCGTGCCCTTGTACGTAAACAGTTTGACCGCCCGCGGCGGCAGTCCCAGGCCAAACTCCTCAATCCGAATACCACACAGACGAGCCGCCAGGAAATGACCCAGTTCATGAGCCAACACCACCGGCGTTAAAACCAACATAAAAGCCGCAATTAACCAGGGAACAGACATCGCATTCTCCTGTCATTATTATAAGTACATTGTCCAGAAACCATACAAACTCCATGACAAATCAACCGATAATCAGATACAATTCTCCTGATGCGCGGCATTCCTGCGTTTGAACAGAAAACACCGCGCACCAGCAGACCGTGACTCAGGTACAGTTGCCCAGGCCACAGGTGATCTTGGAGAACACGTTGCCGATTTGCGGGCCGAGCAGGGTGAGGATGGCAATAACAACAACAGCCACCAATACCAGCACCAGCGCATACTCAACCAGCCCCTGCCCTTTGGTCGATGATGACCGGCGCGACGCTAACCCGGACAGCCAGCATAGGAAAAGCCAATAAGTGAACCTTGATGTAAACATGAAACACCTCCGTGAATCAGATAAATGAACAGAAATCAAACGGTTACCATTATTAGCTGCATTATATGGAACGGCCGTTATGAGATCGTCATGGTTGGCGTAATGAGACAAGATGCCTGAAATTCAAATGCAATTACTGGGGCCGCCGCAAATAACACGAGATGGGCAACCCATCACCGTCAACACACGCAAAGCCATCGCCCTCAGCGCCTACCTCGCCGTCACCAACCGCCGCCATAACCGGGAATCCTTAATCGCCTTGCTGTGGCCGGAACTGGATCAGCAGCGAGGTCGAGCCGCCTTACGCACAACCCTCTCCGTACTCAAAAAAGCCCTGGGCGACATTGGCTTGATGGTGGCGAACGAATTGATTGGTTTGGATTTGAGCCACGTAACTTGTGATGTGACCGAATTCACCGCCCACCTCACCGCCTGTCAGGCTGCCAATCCACCCGATTTCACGCGGCTCAACAAGGCGGCCGCCCTGTACCAGGATGAATTCATGGCCGGCTTTACACTGACCGATAGCCTTGCATTCGACGCCTGGCAGCAGGAGCAAACGGAGCATTTTCGCCGTCAAATCAGTTGGGTTTTGCAGCAGCTAACGCAAAACGACGCTAATCCAATGGATAGTGAGGCGGTCGTCAACTATGCCCGACGCTGGACAACATTAGACCCGCTGCACGAAGCGGCCCACCATCGCCTGATGCAGCTATACGCCGCCAGCGGACAGCGTTCAGCAGCCTTGCGGCAGTACCAAACCCTGCATGGCCTGTTGGCCAAAGAATTAGGGGCAGCTCCATCAGAGGCGATTACGGCCTTGTACGTCTCCCTGCGTGACGCCGGGCAGGAAGCGCCTGCTAAACCAGCCGCCAAACCCACCACTGCCCCGCTGCCGCCCACGCCGCTCATTGGCCGTGATGCAGAACTGGTCCAAATTCGGCAGCGGCTGGCCGACCCGGATTGTCGGTTACTGACGTTGGTTGGTCCCGGTGGTATCGGCAAAACACGGCTGGCGCTGGCTGTGGCCCAGGATTGCCCGGCTAAGTTTGCCAATGGGTGTGCCTTTGTACCATTGGCCTCCACAGCCAGCGCCGATCTGTTGACCGCAGCCACGGCCGATGCACTGGGTTTTTCCTTTTACGGCCGTTCTCATCCCCAACAGCAGCTCCTCAATTATTTGCAGGAAAAACGAGCCTACTCATTCTCGATAACTTCGAGCATTTGTTGGCTGGGACCGATTTCCTGGTCACCATCTTACAACAAGCACCCCAAGTCAAGCTGCTAGTTACATCGCGCGAGCGGCTGAATTTGCAAGGCGAATGGGTGCTGTCCGTTCCGGGTCTGGCTTATCCGGCGGAAATAATGGCCGATACGGCCGTCCCTCCCATCGCCTTCAGCGCCATCCAGCTTTTTCTCCAGGTTGCCCGGCGCAGTGCGCCAGGATTTGAGTCCGATTTGCCAGCCATTGCCGCCATCTGTCAACTGGTTGATGGCCTGCCACTGGGGATCGAGCTGGCCGCGGTCTGGGTACGTGCCCTGCCCTGTGCTGACATCGCCCAGGAAATCGGCCGCAATTTTGACTTTCTTACTTCCCATTGGCGTGATTTGCCGGCCCGCCATCGCAGTTTGCGCGCTGTTTTTGACCATTCCTGGGCATTGCTGACCGATGACGAACGGACCATTTTTCGCCAGTTGGCCATTTTCCGCGGCAGCTTTGACCGCGCCGCAGCGGAAGCCGTTACTGGAACCGGCCTGTCCCAACTGGTCACGCTGGCCGACAAATCGCTGCTGCGCCGGTTGGATAACGGCCGTTACACTATCCCCGAAGCGCTGCGCACCTTTGCTGCCGAAAAACGACGCGAACATCCTCACGAACAACAAGCCGTTGCCCGGCGGCACGGCCGTTATTTTGCCGACTTGTTGCAGCAGTGGGAACCGCATTTGAAAGGCGGTTGCCAGACAGAAACGCTGGCCGCTATCAGCGCCGACATCGAAAATATGCGCCGCGGCTGGCAGTGGGCAGTGCGGGAGGGAGATACGGCCGTTCTGGCCCAATCGCTAACCAGCCTGGCCCTCTTTTACGAAATGCACAGCTATTTTCAGGAAGGATTGGCCGCGTTTCGCGATGCGGCTCAAATATCACCAACAGCCGCTGTTTTAACAACCCAATCTCAATTGACACCCGATGAGAAACATCGGCTGTTTACACGGGCCCGATTATTGGCCCGGCAAGGCCGCTTCAGCCACCGGTTGGGCCGCTACGACGAAGCCCGCGCCCTGCTGCAAGAAAGTCTGGACATTTTGTCTGCAGAAGGCGGCGTGGTTCTGGCCGACATCGCATTTGCCCTGAATGACCTGGGTTATGTGGCCTGGAGCCAGGGCCAATACGAAACGGCTCAGGCGCATTATCAGCAAAGCCTGACTATTTACCGCCAGTTAAACGACAAATGGGGTCAAAGCCACGTCCTCAACAACCTGGCCATCCTGCCCCAGAATCTGACCGAAACCGGCATCCTGCTGCAAGAAAGCCGGGCCATCGCTCAGGAAATGGCTGATTTATGGGGGTTGGCCCGCGTCCTCAACAATTTGGGCATCGTCTCTGAGGACAAGCAGGCCGCCTGGCAGCTTTACCAGGAGAGCGCTGCCATTTGCGAACAAATCGGCGACCGGTTTTTGTCCACCTTTCCACTTACCAATTTGGGACACGCGGCGCGGCAGGCTGGTGAGTTCGCGGAAGCCCAGCGATTTTACACCGAGAGTCTGGCCATCTGCCGCGAGATCGGCTACCAGTCTGGCGCGGCGCGTAATTTGGGCCATTGGGGAACGGCCGCATACGCGTCAGGCGATTTCGCGGCGGCGGCTGATCACTGCCAGACCGGGTTAGCCATCTGCTGGAATGTGGGCGACCAACGCGGCCAGGGACTGCTGACTTACACCCTGGGCCTGATTTCCGCCGCTCGCGGCCGGTTTGCGGCCGCCAATGATTATTTTCAACAGAGTCTGACTATCTTTCGAGAGACCGGCGAACGGCAGGGTGTGGCCTGGCCGTTGTTGGGTTTGGCCCGCCTGGCTTTACAGCAGGGCCAACTGCAAGAAGCGCGTCAGCGGGCGCAGGAAAGCCGGTCAATCTTTGACGAGGTGGGTGACAGAGATGGTCTCGCCCGGTCGCTGATCACTTTGGGCGAAGTAGATGTGGCGTTGGGTGAATTGGAAACGGCCGTACACCACCTCACCCAATCCCTGACCATCGCTGCCAGCCAGCAAGCCATTCCCATCATCTTGGAAAGCGTGGTTGGATTTGCCCGTTACCAAATGCAGCAAGGTGACATAAAACAGGCCCTAAATTTATTTAATGTTGTTTTGACTCATCCCGGCACGGAAGCGGTGATACGAGAACAGGTCAGGCAGTTGCAGGCTGAATTGGGAGAAACGGCCTTTCCCGTCTCTCAATCCATCTTCCCATTGGACAAAATTGTTGCCGACCTCCTGGCCGGCTAAATTTGTTGTCAGCGATGGCTATTCCTTATCCTTCCTAAACAAATACACCAACGCTGCCGAAACCATGCCCGCTGCCCCCAAAACACTCCAAACCAATTGGCCCAACCGCTTTTCCAGCCTATCCAGCCGTTGTAATGTTTCCCGGTCAGAAGTGGTTTGGACTTTAAGACGGCCTTTTTCGGCCATTTCCAGCAGGCGTTGGGCGCGGGCCGGAGCGGTGAAGTACGGCCGTATCATCGCCAACACCGCCTCAATGCTCAAATCACGGACATCCTGGCTGGAAATCAATTCCTGGCCGAATTTTTCGATTTGATACCAGGGGTTGATTTCCGGATCCAACAGGGACACCAATCCTGATACCATCCCTAAACAACGGCCCAGGTAGACAAAATCCTGTGGGACCTGGAAAGGGAATTCAAACAAGATGTCGCGGAATTCCAGCCCCAACTCCTGCACTTCTTTGGGATCAGGCCGGGCCAAATCCAGCAGATTGCGGCCCCAGATGCGGTTGAGCAATGTCTCTTGCGCTTCGGTAATACGTTCCAGATCAGCGCCGGGTAGGAAAAAACCCATCTCTTTGTAGGCTTCGGTAAGTTGGAAGGCATCGCGCTGGGTGACGCTGACCAGGACTTTGCGCAAATTGTCGCCCATCAGGTCAGGGACGCGGCCGACCATGCCAAAATCGATGAAGATGAGCCAGAATTGGCGCGGTTCAGAGCGGTCCCAGATGCTTTCGGGATACGGCCGTACAAACAAATTGCCCGGATGGGGGTCAGCGTGGAAGAAGCCTTCCTTAAAAATCTGCAAAAAATAGGTTTCCAGGAGCCGTTCCGCCACCTGTTTGGGGTCAATTCCGGCGGCGGCGATGCGATCCATGTCAGTAATTTTGATCGCTTCCACATCCTCCAGCACAATCAAGCGGTTGGTCGAATGTTCACGATAAACGGCCGGGATGATAATTTCCTCGCTGCCTGCATACATTTCACCGAATCGTTCCGCATTGTCTGCTTCCGATTCGTAGTCCAATTCTTCCCAAAGCGTCAGGGCGAACTCTTCCAGAAGGGCGGGGACGTCGGCGCGGCGGCCGATGGGCCGGTAGCGCATGATCCAGCGGGCCACAATCCGCAGGGCTGACAGGTCAACCTCGACGATTTGCTCGATAAACGGCCGTTGCACTTTCACAATCACCGGCTCACCTAACTCGCCACCTGGTTCGTCTGGTCTTAGCCAGGCCCGGTGCGCCTGACCCAGTGATGCTGCGGCCAATGGTACTTCATTAAAACGGACAAAATAGGTGTCGATGTCGCCTAATTCGGCCTGTAAAACGGTTTGGATACGCGGCCACGCTTCCGGCGGCACTTCGTCTTGCAGCCCTTGCAGCTCTTCGGTGATTTCCGGCGGCAGCACGTCCACGCGGGCGCTGAGGAACTGGCCAAGTTTAATCATCACACCACCCATCTCCACGGCCAATATTCGAAAACGGCGTGCCCAGCGGCGGAAGCGGTCCGACCGTGTTTGCAGCACCCAGCCCCGGATGATGGGCAGGCGTCCCACCAAAATGTCCCACCAGACCAGGTGGAGAATGACTCCCGCAAAGAAGAAGAGGATACGCCGGTAACGGCCGTTGCGATCGATTGCTGGTTCGGTGGTGTCGAGTAAACTCATGGTTGTTGTCGCTGATTCATTCAAACAAAAGGATTATAGCTTGTGGGATGCAAAATGGCAGGCTCGCTTTTCTACCATTTAGGATCGCTAAACTGGCAACAAAAAAGACCCGGCAACCCAGGTCTTTTCAAAATCCAGCTTGATCTGTACCAATCAGGCCGGAACCATGAAGAAAGCAGCCAGTAAGGCCAGGGTAAAGGCCATGAACAAGCCCAGACCTATCACAATAGCCCAGGTGAGATTACGGCGAAACATTAATTGTTTGGCTTCTAAATACGCTTTCATTTGATCCTCCGTGGTGAATGGAACGGAACTATCCTCTGGCAGCAGTTCGGTCGATTCGGCAGCGATACGCGCCAGTTCGGGGTCCGTTTCCAGATATTTTTGGACGAGAAGGCGCGTGTCGGCGCTGACCTCGTCGGCTAAATAAAGGGGCAACAAATCGAGAATCACGTCTCGTGTTACTTTCATGGTCAACCAACCTCCTTTTCTTGGCAAGCGGCAATGAGTTTCTTGCGGATACGGTGTACTTTGACTTTGACGGCCGTTTCCGACAACTCCAGCACCCGCGCAACCTCAGCATAAGCCAGCTCATGCTGTACCCGCAAAACAAAAGCCGCTCGATCAACCTCCGAGACAGTTTGTAAAAATTGGTAAACATGCTGCAATTGGCGCTGTGCATCCAGCCGTTGGCCTAGCCCCGGTTCGGGATCGGCATACACATCTTCTAGTGGAACATGGCGCTTTCCTCGCCGCAGCCGTTCCAGATAAATGTTGCGGGCGATGGCCAGTAGGTAGGCCTTCAACGTTTCCGTACGAATCGTTGTCTTATGTGCCCAGGCACGGATAAACGTCTCAGAACTGATGTCCTCGGCCTCAAACCGGTCGCCCGCCAGCCAAAGGACAAAGCGGTAAACATCGCCAGCATATGTTTCGTACAATTCTTGAAAACTTAGCATTGTTGTCCTCTGCTTAGTATATGAACAACTCAGCTAAAAGTTACAATGAGCTAGAGCGAGAGGGGTTTTGTTCGATGATTCCGATGATTTGAAACCAAAACGGGTCGGGGAAGGGGTTGCGTTCCAGGCGCAACCCCACTTTCTCCATCACCCGCTGCGAGGCGGTGTTATCGTGTTCGGTGGTCGCCACGATACGCCGCAGCTTGAATTGGCTGAAAAGGACATCAATCAAGGCGCGGGCCATTTCCGGCGCGTAGCCCTGACCCCATAATTCCGGCAAAACAGCCCACATCAGGGCCACTTCGGGCTGCATCAGGCTGTTGGCCTGGCCGCCAAATGAGGCAAGCTGGCCCATCGGCAGCCACAGGCAGGCATTGCCGCAAACCCCGACAAATTGGCCGGTCGCTTTCAATTCCATGACCCGGTCGCCGGTCGGTGGCTGGTGCAAATCGACCAGGGCCTGATGATTCAGGCTGTTCCACTGTACATAACGGCGGCGGACGGCCAACTGTTCGGCCGGTGTTTGCGCTTCATCGACCCAGCCGATGGCGGTGTAAAGCCGGTGAGCGTGGTCGAGATCTTCGGGGGTGAACGGCCGTATCCGCAGCCGCGCCGTTTCTAAAATGGCTAAAGCAGTCATGACATCTCTAAATCGATTTGGTGAACCAGATTTTGCTCCATTGGACGTGAAACCCAACTGACTTGGCCGTTTTTTGCATGGCCTGGTTCCGGCTGCTGGTGCCGAGCACGGCCGTTTCCATTCCCCGTTCACGCAGCAGGCGCATACAGGCTAGAAGCAAAGCCCGTGCCAGGCCGCGCCGCTGAAAATCAGGATGTGTGCCCACCGGATCGGTATAGCCAATTTGTTGACCGGTACGGCCGTTTTCCTCGGCGCTGATCGATCCCACGCAAAAGGCAGCTAAACGGCCGTCCGGCGCGATGGCGACCAAATCCAGTTCCCGGTCATATTCCGGGACGCGCATCATCGCCAACCGCTTGGTCACCGTCATGTTGTCCGTCCCAAAAGCCGCCCGGTGCAGTGCTACCAGCGCTTCTACCTCATCTTCTCCAGCTACCGGACGGATAGAAAACCCGGTCGGCAAAGTCGGCTCTGGAATCGGATCGCGCGAGGAACGGGCCAAATTAAGCGAGCGTACGCCATCGGGCACAAAGCCGTGCCGGTGCAGCAGGGCCAATCGTTTTTCATCATCTTCCCGGCAGCTTGTATCCAGCGTTAAAGGTTCGGCGGCTTCAGCGTGTGTTTTTTGGATACAAGCTGTACCCCAGGCAAAGATTTCCTCCGCGATTTCATCACCCCAGATTTCCGGTGCGAATTCAAAGTAGACATTGCGGTACAGGGTGTAGGTGATGGCGAAGGCGTGTAAACGGCCGTCACCCCCATACCACAACCGCGTGTTCTCTTGAATCTCCGGCTGGAGCACGAGTCCTCGCAAGTCATAAATGCCGGGAAAATCGGCAATGTGCGCTGCCGGGCGCGACCGGGCCAGTAAAGCAATCATGGCTTCCAGGTCTATTTCGTCGGCGTAGATTTTGCCGGTTAATGGGGTCATGGCTGAAGAACCTCCGGTCGGTAAGCTGCCCACAGCCGCATAAACGGCGGCGCTACGGCGATGTAATGCTCCCAGGAACCGGGTTCTGCGCCCGGTCCGTATCTTCCCACAAACCGAGGATGATGAATCCGTTTTGCACCAGTGTGTTGACGATGGCGCTCAGCGCGTGGCGGAATTCGCGCGGCCCGATGACTTTTTGGACGGAGCCATCATCCTGCCACACGTCCCAATGGGGATCGGCGAATTCGACTTCGGCCCCGTCATGATAAATCTGGTTGAGGGGATAGCCACGGCCGTTCCACAACGTCTCGTCGGTCCCCATCACAAACGGATTGGCGAACTGCAGCCGGTAATAGCCGTCGGGACGCAGAATGCGGGCTACGTGCCGCAAAACGGCGCGGGCATCGGGCGAAAAGTTGATCGAGTAAGGATGCCAGACCAGATCGAAGCTGTCATCATCAAAACAGGACAGGTCGCGCATATCGCCCTGGACGATGCGCAGCGGGTAGCCGTAATGGTCGGCGGCTTGTTTGTCGCGGCTTAATTGGGTGTCGGACAGGTCAAAGACGGTGACGTTGGCGCCCAGCAGGCCGAATACGGCTGTTTGCTGACCACCGCCGCTGGCCAGACACAAAACATCTTTGCCGCGCAAATTGTCGAGCAGGCCAGGCGGGGCATCGCCCTGTGTGTCCAGCCAGGCGCGAGCTTTGGCCGCATCCAAATCTAGAAAGGGCCGCGAGTAGGTGTAGTTGGCTTCGGCCAACGCATTCCAACGTTCCCGGTTGTATTGAATCAATTCATCCATTGTGTCTTTCCGTGTTCCTGTTTTTCTCCCAATCGCGGCGAAAGATGCCCATAAATACCCAATCGACGTAACGGCCGTTGCACCACTGCTGTTCCCGTAAGCGCCCCTCTTCGACAAAGCCGCAGCCCAGATAGGCCCGGATGGCCCGCTCGTTGTGACTGCTGGTAGCCAGCGACACTTTGCGCACGTTGCGCAGGCGAAAGGCATAATCGAGGAGCAGGTTGACGGAGTCACGGCCGTACCCTTTGCCCCAATAATTTTTATCCCCAATTTCGATCCCCAGTTCACAGGTTTGGTCCATCTGGCGGAAATTATTCAGGCCGCATTTGCCGATGTATTGGCCGTCGGCTTCGATGGCAAACCAGGCTGCGGGATCATCTTCACTTTTATGCCGACGGTCAAACTTGGCTTCCAGCCATTCCATTGAATAGGGAAGGGGTGGATCGATTTGGGCTAACAAACGTGTCTCAATGTCGTTTTCAAATTCGTAGGCCCGCTGTAAATCTTCCTTACTGAAAGGGCGCAGGGTTACTTTTTCACCGTAAAGCATTGTTTTCTCCTGTAAACGGGGATTGGTGGATAATCCAAAAAATCCCCCAATCTCCTAATCCCCGCTCTCCCAATCGTCATACCGCCAGTGGCAGGCGTGGGCGTAGGTCAGCAGTTGAAAGCCGCGGCTGGCGGCAATCGGTTCGTTCATCGGGCTGGCGTCGATAGTGAGGAAACGGTAGCCCCGTTGGAGGGCTGTTTGGGCGCGGGCGGCGGTTACGGCCGTGTACAACCGTTTCTTTCGATGTGCTTCCACGGTCGAGCCGCCCCACAGGCTGGCAAACTGGCTGTTCTCGTGAAAATTGATCCAGCCGGCACAGGCCGGCTCATCATCCACGTAGGCCACAAAGACGTGGTTGTAGTCGGGCCGCTCCCGCAAATCCGCGCCGATGACCTCTCGCAGCCACTCATGACTTTCATCTGGCCATACTTGAGATAAAACCCTGACGACATCATCAAGCTGTGCGGGTCGGGTCAGGCGGCGCACGTCAACGAATGGGTCTGGTTGAAGTAAAAAATCAGGCGCATCTTGCAAATCCAAAACCATGATCGCATCCTGATCACGGGTGGTAAAGCCGCGATCCAGCAAACGCTGGCGTAAATCGGCCGGTTGGTCGTGGTCGTACACCTTCCACTCAAACGGATGGCCAATGCCATCAAAATAAGCGATTTCACGCTCGATGATAGCGTCGGCGTTGGCCTCGGTCAGGCGGCTGTAGAGGATGAAGTTGTGATTGGGGCGCGGCTGGCCAACGAAACGAATCACCTCCCTGGCATCCTCTTTGCGCAAATCGGGGTATTCGACTTCAATGCGCTGTTCCTTGTCATACAAAGCGAGAAGTTTGGATGGTTTCATGATATTGGTTCCTGTTGAGAAAAAATCTGTGTAAATTCGTGATAACTGCTGAGGCTGTTGTCTGAGCTTGTCGAAGGCAATATGGGCTTCGACAAGCTCAGGCCTCGAGAGGCTTGGTAGTTACAATTCGTGTTCACAAAAGCAATCAAAATTGAACATCCAGCATTCGATGCGCCGCCACAAACCCAGCTTTCTCAATCGTCTTACGCGAGGCGCTGTTTTCGACGGCGCAAGAGCAAATAGGAACGGTATTCTGATTGTAGCAGTGCGCTTTTAATCGGGCCAAAATGGCTGTGCCGACGCCGCGCCGCCGATGGTCTTTGTCCACAATCATACCGATGTCGGCGTAGGGCGGCTGGCTGGCACTGATGCGGTACTCGCCGACGCCCAGCAGCGTGCTGCCATCGTACAGACTGAATGACTGCCGGTTGGCGATGAGTGATTGAATGAAGTTTCGCTGGCCGCCCAGGTCGGCGATGGCCTCGCTGTCTTCAAATTCGTCGTTATGCTTATGAAAAGCCAACAATCGTTCCAACTCGTTTGCTGCCGATGACCGGAATTCAGCCTCTGGATACGCGGGCAGGTTGGGAATTACCTGGCGGGCATCGTGGAACAGATAGGTGTTTACCGCCACTGCTTTTTGCCGGTCCAGGCAGAGGGAGAGGAAAACGGGATCATTGGTGCCGGCCACGGCCGTTTCCATCCACTCGCTCTCAATCACCGCGTCAAACAAGGGGCCAGCCTGTTCAACTGCGTAAAATTGCAGCAGCCGCTTTTTATCGTCAGCGGCAAAGTAACCGGCGGCACGGCCGTTCACCAGGATTCGGTAATGGTGTGCGCGGGCGATAACGGCCGTTTCCCAATACCCATCCAGCGGCGCGACCAGCGATTGCAAATAAGCCCGCTTCCAGTCGGCAATTTCATCTAAATGGGCGACTCGTTCAAACGTAATCATTGATTAGCCTTGCGGGGATTAAGGGATTAGGGGATTTATTCTGAGATACATCCCCTAATCTCCCAATCCCCGCCTTATCACAACTGCTTGTGCCGCAGGTATTTGCCGGGCAGCGGTTTGTAACCCAATTTTCAGTTGATGGCCAGCAATTTGAGCGCCTGGATGATTTTGCGGCCTTTCGGGGGAAACGGCCATTTCTTATCTTCCTTTAAGCATTTGCTTATCCTATTTTTACTTCACTGCGGAAAATAGAGGGCGTTAATAAATGGCTATCAGCCTAACATAAATAGAAACGTTTAATGGAGGTTAAAGATGAAAATCCGTTCACTTTATCGTTTGTTAATCGTTCTTCTGTTGATGGTTAGCCTGAGTAGTTGTGCTGGTATTACCGGACAAGAGCCGGCTGTCATGACCGACGGCCAAAACTCGACCTCATCCGTTCAAGATGAGCAACCTGTAAGCCCTGCCCCTCTTACGAACACAACCCAGACTCTCATCACAGAAGAACAAACATTGATCGATCTGTACGAGCGCGTCAATCCGTCGGTCGTTCATATTCAAGTTGTGATCAATGCTGATGGTTCAACCGCCGGCAATGATCAATCGCCCACATTGCCAGAGCTGCCGCAAATCCCCGGTTTCCCGGACCTGCCCGATTTGCAGCCCTTCAACCAGGGACCACAGCAAGGACTGGGATCGGGATTCGTGTATGACAAAGACGGCCACATCATTACCAACAACCACGTCATCGCCAATGCGGACAAAATCACCGTTATTCTCTCCAATGACACCGAGGTGGATGCCACGCTGGTAGGCACAGACCCGGATTCTGATCTGGCTGTCATCCAAGTAGACATGCCCGCCGATCAATTGCAACCGGTGACTTTAGGCGATTCAGACAGTTTAAAAGTAGGCCAATTCCTGGTCGCCATCGGCAACCCGTTTGGTTTGGATGGCTCCATGAGTACGGGTATTGTCTCCGGTTTGGGGCGGCAGTTACATTCCAGCGCCCAAACCCCTTCCGGGCAGGCGTTTACGATTCCCAACATCATCCAGACGGACGCCGCCATCAATCCCGGTAATTCCGGTGGACCGCTGCTCAATCTGCAAGGCGAAGTGATTGGCGTGAACACGGCCATCGCCACACAAAGCGGCACGTTCTCCGGCATTGGTTACGCCGTACCGTCGGCGACTGTGAAGCAGGTAGTACCGGAATTGATTCGTAACGGCCGTGTCGAACACCCCTGGCTGGGCATCTCCGGCACAACCCTGAATCGGAGCCTGGCTCAGGCAATGGATCTAAGTGAAGAACAACGTGGCGCTCTTGTGGTCACGGTCGTAGCCGACAGCCCGGCCGACAAAGCCAACCTGCGCGGCAGTGACACCACCGCCACCATTGACGGTTTGGATATCCCCGTCGGCGGCGATATTATCACCCAAATTGATGACGTCAGCGTGACCGAATTTGATGACTTGCTGACTTACATCGTCAATGATACAAAAGTGGGCCAAACCGTTACCTTACAAGTTTTGCGGGACAATGAGCCGCTCGAAATAACAGTCAAACTAGAAGCAAGACCGGAAAGCTAAAGCTAGAGCTAGGAGGCTGTCGGAGAAAGAAATTTTAGCCACGAATTGACACGAATTAACACGAATTCGGTTATATTTTCCGTGCAAATCCGTGTTAATCAGTGGCAAAACATTCCTGTTCTGGACTTTTCCGACAAGCTGCTAGAGCTAGAGCTGGAACTGGTGGCAAGAAGGCGGGGACGCCTTCTTGCTCTGTGCTCTTGCTCTTGCTCTAGCTTCATGGAGGAGATTAATGATTGAAGTTGAAGGATTGAATAAATCATATGGTAATGTCCAGGCTTTACGGGACGTTAGTTTTAAGATTGGCGAAGGGGAAATTATCGGTCTGCTGGGACCGAATGGGGCCGGCAAAACCACCATCATCAAAACGTTGACCGGCTATTTACAGCCGGACAGCGGCCAGATTGCCGTCGATGGCCTGGATGTGCTGACCCAAACGCAGGAAGTCCAGGCGCGCATCGGCTACCTGCCGGAAAACGCGCCGCTCTATCCGGAGTTGAGCGTCCAGGCTTACCTGCAAATGATGGCCGAACTGCGCCAGATTCCCCCGGACGAAATCCGCCAGAAGCTGTCCCATGCAGTTTACGCAACTGGACTGAGCGAGCATTTAACTCGCCCGATTGGCCAGCTTAGCAAAGGCTTCCGGCAGCGGGTTGGACTGGCCCAGGCTATCTTGCACCAGCCGCGCCTGCTCATTTTGGACGAGCCGACGGTTGGCCTGGACCCCACCCAAATCGTGGAAATTCGTAACCTGATCCGCCGCCTGGCCCGAAACAGCACGGTTTTGTTTTCCACCCACATTCTGCCGGAAGTAGAGGCGTTGTGTGATCGGGTGATCATCCTGATCAATGGCGAAGTCAAAGTCGATTCACGGCTTTCGGATCTGTCGGAAACGAATGATGCCATTCTGGTTTTGGACAATGGGACGGACGGTGTGACGAAGGCGCTTCAAGGTTTGCCGGAGATTGGGGCAGTTGAGGAAGTGGTAATGGTGAACGGCCGTACCCACTACCACATCCACGGCCAAACCAACGCCGACCTCTGCCCGGCCATCTACCAACTGGCCGTCGTCCAGGGCTGGCCCCTGCGCGAACTGCGTCCCGACGTGCAGACGTTGGAATCTGTCTTCAACGAGGTCGCCGCTTAAAGCGAGAAAGAAATCATGAAACGACAAATCCTATCTATCACCCGAAAAGAACTCAACAACTACTTTGGCTCGCCGCTGGCCATCATCTTTTTGGGCACGTTTTTGGCGGCCGTCTTGTTCATCTTTTTTACGATTGAAACCTTTTTTGCTCGGGGGATTGCCGATGTACGGCCGTTATTCCGCTGGATGCCTATCCTCCTCATTTTCCTCCTGGCCGCGCTGACGATGCGCCAGTGGAGCGAGGAGCAGCGTTCCGGAACCCAGGAACTGCTGTTGACCCTGCCCCTGCCGCCGTCCTACCTGGTGTTGGGCAAATTCCTGGCCGTCATGGCCATCATCACCCTGGCCCTGGCTTTGACTTTACCCCTGTCCATCACCGTTGGCCTCATCGGCAACCTGGACTGGGGGCCGGTGATTGGCGGCTACCTGGCGGCGCTGCTCATGGCCGGAGCCTACGCCGCCATCGGCCTGTTCGTCTCCTCACGCACCGACAACCAGATCGTAGCCCTCATCGCTACCGTGCTGCTGGGCGGCGTCTTTTACCTGGTCGGCAGCAGCGGCGTGACCAATTTCGTTGGCGGCAAGGTGAGTGACATTTTGTGGGCCATCGGCACGGGCAGCCGCTTTGAGAGTATCCAGCGCGGCGTGATTGATTTGCGCGACCTGATTTATTACCTCTCGCTGACGGCGTTTTTCCTGATGCTGAACACGATCTCCATCGACATGGTGCGCTGGAGCGACCACCAGCAGGCTTACCGGCGCAAGGTCATGGGAACGGCCGTGCTCCTGGGTCTCAACTTCATCCTGCTCAACGTCTGGCTGTATCCGCTGCAAGGGCTGCGGCTCGATTTGACGGCTCAAAAAGAGTACAGTCTATCGCCTACGACCAAAGATCTGTTCAACAACCTGACCGAACCGCTGTTGATCCGGGCCTACATCAGCGAAAAGACCCACCCCCTGCTCCAGCCGCTGGTTCCCCAAATCCGGGACATGCTGCGCGAGTATGAAATTGCTTCTAACGGCCGTATCACCGCCGAAGTCGTCGATCCCATCAGCGATCCGGGAATCGAGGCCGAAGCGACCCAAACCTACGGCATCCAACCCACGCCCTTCCAGGTCTCCGACCGCTACGAATCCTCCGTCATCAACAGCTACTTCGATATCCTGATCCGTTACGGCGACCAGACGGTCATTCTCAGCTTCCAAGACTTGATCCAGGTCGATCAGCCGCCATCGGGCAATATTGAAGTCAGCCTGCGCAACCTGGAATACGATTTAACCAGCGCCATCAAAAAGGTTGTCTTTGGCTTCCAAAGTTTGGATGCGGTCTTGGCGGCGCTGGATCAACCGGTGCAGTTAACCTTTTACGTCACCCCCAGCGCCTTGCCCGATGCGCTGCTAACCGCCGGTGATACGATCCACACCGTCGCCACCGAAATCGCCAACGAATCTAATGGTAAATTTGTTTACAAAGTTGTCAATCTGGATGATCCTAACAGCGGCGTAACCCAACAGTACATGCAAGACACGCTGGGCTTGCAGCCTTTCTCCGTCTCCTTCTTCTCCAGCGACACGTACTATGCCCACATGATTTTGCAAAATGGGCCGGAGATGCAGCTGCTTTATCCGCCGACCGACATAACCGAAGCCGAAGTGCGCACGACCATCGAATCGGCCATAAAACGGACGTCATCCGGCTTTTTGAAGGTCGTGGGCGTCTGGACACCGCCCAACACGTCCGATCCCACGGGCCAGTATGGCACGCCGCAGACGTTGGTCAACTACAATTCGCTTCAGGAGCAACTGCGGCAGGATTACACGGTGCGCACCGTCGATCTGTCCACCGGGCAAGTGCCGGCCGACATTGATACGCTGCTGGTAATTGGGCCGCAAAATTTAACCGACCAGGAATTGTTCGCCATCGACCAATTCCTGATGCGCGGCGGATCAGTGACGTTGGCCGTCAGCAATTACCAGGTGGCCGTTGACCAGTTCAGCGGCGGCCTGGCCTTGCAGCCGGCCGATACCACCAATCTGCTGGACTGGCTGGCCAATTACGGCATCACCATCCCGCAGTCACTGGTGATGGATACGCAAAACCAACCTTTCCCGGTGACGGTGGCCCGCCAGGTGGGCAACATGCAGGTGCAGGAGATTCAAGCCATCGATTATCCATTCTTCGTCGATATTCGGCCGGATAGCATGGATACAGACAGCCCAATTCTGGCCAATTTGCCGGCGGTGACGCTGAATTGGGCCTCGCCGGTGCAGTTGGATGAGGCAAAGAATGAAGGGCGGGAAACGGCCGTTCTCCTCCAATCTTCATCCGGCTCCTGGCTGACCACCAATACCAGCACCCAGCCCAACTTCGACCTCTACCCCCAAAACGGCTTCCCGGTCGAGGGCAAACAGCAATCTTATCCCCTGGCCGTCTCCGTTCAGGGCCAATTTGAAAGCTACTACAAAAATAACCCCTCGCCCTTCGAAGCTGGGGCCGAAGATGCCATAGCAGCGACGACAACCGATCAGGCCCCGGCTCAACCGGTAGCCACGATTACCGAGTCGCCCGAATCCAGCCGGCTCGTCGTTATCGGCAGCGCCGCCTTCGCCGAGGATTCTATCCTGCAATTG
The DNA here is from genome assembly GCA_050301775.1 of Promineifilaceae bacterium (SeqCode). GTDB lineage: Bacteria > Chloroflexota > Anaerolineae > Promineifilales > Promineifilaceae > JACKCC01. The sequence goes on along the minus strand of JBNKZT010000052.1, from coordinate 4,225 downwards.
TCGGCCGCTTTGACTCAGGAGCAGTACCTCAACAACCTGCAATTCGCCCAAAATGTTGTCGATTGGTCCGCCGAAGACCTCGACTTGCTGGCGATTCGTTCGCGCGGCGCGTCGGTTCGCGTCTTGCAGCCGATGACCGAGGGCGAAGAGTCGGTGTGGGAAACGGCCAACTACGTGGTGGCCTTGGCCGCGCTGGTCGTCGTCTACGCCTTGTGGCGCCGCCGCCGCCGTTCCGAGCAGCCGATTGAATTACTGCCGGTCGCCGTAGAAACTCAGTAGACCCAAAAGCTGCCACGAATTTCACGAATGAGAGACGGTTTTCGTGTTATTCGTGTTATTCGTGGCGAAAATCCTGATCTACTTGAAACTGGAGACTAACCATGACAAAACTACAACGAATTTTAGCAATCGTGCTCGCTGTTCAAATTATGCTGGCGGCTGTCGTTTTTTGGCCGCGCTCAACGGTTCAAGCGGAAAGCGGGCCGCTTTTCCCCGGTTTGGAAACGGCCGATATCGTGAAATTAACCCTGGAAGACAACATCGGTAATCAGGTGGCGCTGCTGCGTCAAGGCGATGGCTGGGTCCTGGCCGACAGCGGCGATTTCCCGGCCGATGGCAGCAAAATCGAGCCGGTTTTAAGCAAAATTGCTGTTTTACAAACCGGCCGTCTGGTTACCCAAAATGCGACCAGCCACAAACGGCTGCAAGTCGCCGACACTGACTTTATGCGCCGGGTAGATATGGAAATGCAAGATAGCTCTGTTCAAACCCTGTACGTCGGCTCGTCGCCCAGCGCCGGTGCGACCCACGTGCGCCGCGCCGACCAGAATGAAACTTATCTGGCCACTGACTTGGCCAGTTGGGAAATTGGGGCGACCGCCCAAAGCTGGATCGATGCCAGTTACGTCACCCTGAATCGGGAAGAAGTCACGCGGCTGGTCTTGGAAAACGGCAGCGGCTCGTTCCAATTCGACAAACAGCCGGATGATACCTGGACGATGGTCGGTCTGGCCGAAGATGAGGCGCTTAATATGACCAATTTTAATCCCATCCTGAGTCAAGCTGTCGGCCTGCGCATGACTACCCCGCTGGGATTGGAGGAAAAAGCTGAGTACGGATTGGATGAGCCAGCGGCGAAAGTGTCGATTACGACAACAAGTAGTGACGATGGCAGCACGAAAACGGCCGTTCTCCGCATTGGCGATCAACTTCCCGACGGCAATTACGCCGCCAAGTGGTCGGAATCGTCCTACTACGTCAGCGTCGCCGCCGCCAGCGTGCAAAATATGATCGACCGGACGCGGGACGAGCTGCTCCAACCACCAGCCACGCCAGCGCCGGCAGGAAGCAATTGATGATTGATGAATGATGATTGATGAATGATGATATAAACTTGCCTTGTGAGACCGTTCAAAATTCATCACTCATCATTCCCCATTATTCGTCACCGCTGGTTCTGGCTGGTTAATCTGGCCTTACTGCTGCTGTATGGCTGGACATTGACGGAAGAGTCGCCGGTGCGGGTGCAGGTGGCAGGGGATGAGTGTACGGCCGTTTTCCCCGAAAGTCGCACCGTCACCCGCACCAGCAGTATTCCCTGCCCCGGTTTGCGCGGTGGTTCGGTCGGTCTGTACTTCAGCGATGCCAATGGCAGAGAACGGCTAGACTGGGGACCGCTGGATTGGCTGGCTCTCCGGTCTGGCTGGCACACGGTTACTTTTACGGAACTGCGTGAAAACGGCAACCGGCTGCGCATTGAGGTGGGTGAGGAGCTGCCCGGCTGGCAGCGGGTGTGGGGAGAATGGCGGCCGGTGTGGGAAACGGCCGTCATGCGCTGGCAAACCCCCATCTACGGTGACTACCTGGTCGAAGCCGACCTGCGCCGCCCCTCGGAAACGGCCGGCATTCTGTTCCTGCAGCCCAATGGCCAGGACGGCTGGGCCTTCATCACCAATCCCGATGGGCGGCGCGGCGTCTGGTGGGAATGGGAAAACGGCCGTGCTGTCCATCCTATCGTGGGTATCCCCTTCCAAAAAACAACGCTGGCCCAGGCCCAATCCCTGCTGCGCCGGATGCTGCGTGCCCACCAGGGGGCTTTGCTCCTGCTGCTGGTTAGCTGGTTGTTGGCAAAATCTTTGGGGCGCGGATTACCGTGGATTAACGCAGATTTTTCCCTTCCTCCGCGATCTCCGCGTGCTTTGCGGTTTATTTTTCAACCCAAAACCATTGTATTGCTTGTTGCGTTGGGGATGCTGGCGGCGACGGTTTACATTGCCGGGGATGTGTTGGAGCGAATGCCCCACGTGCAGGATTCGATTACGTACCTGTTCCAGGCGCAGCTTCTGGCGCGGGGTAAATTGTGGACCAGTGTGCCGCCTCTGCCCGATTTTTTCGATCATGAGTTTTTGCTGGTGCGGAACGGCCGTTGGTTTGGCCACTATCCCCCCGGTTTTCCGGCGGTGTTGGCGATTGGCGTCTGGCTGGGACAACCCTGGCTGATCAACCCGCTGCTGGCGGCGCTGACTGTGCCGCTGCTATATTGGTTGGGGAAGGGATTGTACGGCCGTTCCGCCGGCCTGCTCACCATCACCCTGGCTTTGGTTTCCCCCTTCTTCCTCTTCATGTCCGGCAGCATGATGGCCCACCCGGCTGAATTGTTCTGGCTGACACTGTTCATGGCCAGTTGGGTTCATGCCCTCAAATCGAATGAACGGCGCTGGGCGCTGCTGGCCGGGGTTGGCCTGGGCATGGTTTTCCTGACGCGGCAGGTCACGGCCGTTGCCGTTGGTCTGCCGTTTTGGGTAGTGACTGGATTAGGGAGACCAGGCCAATCTTTACCCCTCAAAAAGACCGGCTGGCTGCTGGTAACGGCCGTGCCCCTGGCCGGCCTGCTCTTTCTGCACCAATACGCCCTCACCGGCGATCCACTCGGCGATCCCCGGCTGCTGCTGCGCCCTTTTGACCGGCCAGGTTTTGGCGAGGATGTTGGCCAGGGTTATAACGCTTTTTCGTTGGTCCAGGTCGGCGACCAGATGGCCGTGGATTGGTACACCGATCCGTCACAGCCGCCGCGCGGCCACACGTTAGCGCGGGGTATTTACAACATTGAACAAAACTGGCGAGCGTTGGAAGTCGATCTGTTTGGCTGGCTGCCCATCTTCACACTGGCTTTTGTCTGGCTGGCCTTTTTGCTGCAACGGCCGTCGCTAAACGACATCGCGCTCCTGGCCACCATCGCTGGCACACTGATCGTCTATCTCTTCTTTTGGGCCGACGGCATCATGTACGGACCGCGCTATTTTTATGGCGCGCTGCCGGCCTTTTTCCTGCTGACTGCGCGGGGCATCGGTGCGATAGCAAGCCGGATTAGCGGGCGTGCTGCCGTCGCCCTTATCATCCTGCTGTTGGTCGGCGGCAATCTCAGCCTGTACCTGCCAGGCCAACTGGCCGCCCATCGCGGTTTCAACTTTGTTGATGGCCAGCCCCGCGCCCAGGTTGAGGCCGAAATCGAGGGGAAGGCACTGGTTTTCGTCGATAATGTGGCGGCGAACTGGTGGGAATACGGCCGTTTCTTCTCCGGAAACACACCCTGGCTAGACGGCCGTATCATTTATGCCCGCGATTTGGGGGATGAGGAAAACGGCCGTTTGCTTCCTTATTTCCTCGATTACATGCCTTACCGCTGGATTGAGGGGAGATTAGAGGCGGGCGACTGGTGACCAAACAACCTCCAATCTCCACCTCATCCAGCCAGTCCCTCACTCAGCCGCGTATTCCTGCAACGTAAACATCGCGTCAATCATCATGAACACACAGCCAAACTGCGGTTCGTTTGAGTTCAACGTGCCGACAAACGTCACATTTTGTTCTGGCCAGTAAAAAGCCAGGCTGTTAAACAAACCGCTATGCCCATACAATTGGCCCAAACCGGGTATATCCCACTCATCAATGACAAAATGCAACATGCCCAGCCCGTAATAATTGCCGGGATCGCCCATCGTCGCCCAATCGCTCATGGCCGTTTTGCTGGCCGGATCGTCGAATAGATCATCGTTAACCCAGGCCCAGAGGAAGCGATTTTGGTCTTCGACGGTGGAAACGAGGCCGCCTGACCCCCATTCGTAGGAATGGCTGTCGAGATTGTTCCAATCGGTCCCGTTATAAAAGGCGTGGGAAACGGCACGGCCGTCTACGCCCGGCACGACATCTTCATTAAACTCAAAAT
>JBNKZT010000051.1:0-24478 GCA_050301775.1 Promineifilaceae bacterium (SeqCode) | reverse complement strand
ACCACCAGACGGCTTCGACCAAGAACGAATGTATCTAGTGTCTCTTTCTGATCAATAACATGCTCCGGGCCTTGCTCATTGCAAATGTTACCCGCAGCATCAGTGCCATAAGTGCCTAAAAGCAAATCTTTTGATTCATTCAAAAGATACATACCAATGCGCTCAAAGCCCAGCCGGGTATGAGCCAGTTCAATAGCACTACGATACAGTTCGTCCAAATCGTCGATGCGGAACAATTCGATATTTATTTCATGCAGAATACGCTGCATGTCCAGATATTCTTGAACCGACTGCCGTGATTGCTGCGCTTCTGACAGCGCTATTTGCTCCTGTTTAAGCAAAGCCACATTGCGAATGGCGATACCGACTTGCCGGCCAACTGCTTGTAAAAACACGGTGTTCGCTTTTTCGGAGGTTAGGGATTGACGGCTGAAAAGGCACAGTGTTCCTAACACCTCTCCTTGAGATTCCAGAGGGACACCCTGGTATGATTTGTAACCCAGACCTATTAATCCGGTAACATCAATCGGAGCGTCGGCAGCCATGTCAACGACGACGACACTTTCCCGGCGACGATAAACCAGATCGCAAAGCGTACCATCTAATCCATTCGCCTGGAGCATATTCCAAAACTGCTCAGGAAGGCGGTGACTCCTGACTTCCAGTTTTTGGGTGTCCGGGTTAACCACAGTGACCAAACCAGCATCGAAATTGGTGGCCGTCAACACCCTGTCCAACACCTTATCCGTGATGCTTGCTAATTCAAGCACGTGGCTGGTCTCTTTTGTGATGTTCAACAAGGCTTCTGTTTCAACCAATGAGGTAACGGCCTGTTCGTATGAGCGGGCATTCTCCAGGGCAGCGGCAATATGGGCCGCTAACATTGTTTGAATTTGTACATCCTGCTCGGTAAACATATCAACGCGATCAGACTGTACATCCAGGACGCCAACGACCCGTCCTCTCAGAATAACGGGCACGGCCGTTTCCGACCGCGTGTCTGGCAGCAAGGGATGGGGGAGAAAAGCCGGGTTATTCAATACATCGTTTTCAATCAAGCCTTGACCGCTGCGGGCGGCCTGGGCAACCAACGATTGTTTTTGCTGCAAGGGAATGGATCGGCCTTGAGCGACCATTTGCCGACCTACATCACCAGCCCCAACAACCAGGTCTAACGTATCACCGGCCTCATTGACCAGGTAAATATGGACATGATACAGCTCAAATTGTTCTTTTGTAAGATCGACAACTTCCTGCAACAATTTATCAGGTTCAAGAATGGTGGAAGTGTAAGCACTTACGCGAGACACGGTTTCCAGCTGAGCCGCACGTTTAGCCAGCATTCTTTCCTGTTGACGAATTTCTAATTCTATCCGCTTCCGTTCAGCGATCTCATGTTGTGATTCCTGATACAGCATCCCATTATAGATCGCCAGGCCGGCCGGTCCGGCAATTTCGACCAGGAGTATTGCCTGTTGGATTGCATTTTGCGGTTCCAGCAGATTAAATGCTTCAATTACGCCAACAATTTTGTCGGCTCCTTTTAACGGCACAGCCAGGTAAGAGTCAAACTGATCAATGGCTTCTACACTCATGGGCGAGGTGGCCTGATCGTCATCATCATGATTCCAATTAACTAGCTCACCCTCTTCGCAAATGGAAAAGGCAGTCGCTTCTGGGGGAAGAACGGCCGTTTCCACACGCAGACCTTCCATCGGATAGCAAACAGTGCTCAGCAACTCTTTTCCGTTAACCAGATGCAAAGCAATCTGCTGTGCGCCCACAATTTGAAAGACGGCCTCAAACAACGCCAATTGGATCTCATCAGAGTCCAGCGTAGACGTGAAACGGCGCGTCGCATCTACAATGATGGTACTTTGGGCCAGTCGTTGACGAAGTTGGGTAATATCTTGTTTCTTTTCGGACATAATTAACTCATCTTGGAAAAATTCCGCTAGAAAAGCTGTTACACTTTGCGTTTCTTGGTTTACCTAACACGGCCAATCCCTGGGCGCTTGAACCATAGCCCGGATTACCTCGTCGCTGACACCCAGCGGAATCTCCGGCCCCTGAGCGGATAGAACAAACCCGGTACACGATGCATTGTCCTTGATGGCTTCCCGGCTTTTTTGCGCCATCTTCTCAGGCGACCAGCGGAGCATCTCAATATTGTTCAAGTTGCCAATAAGCGCCAACTTATCACCGACAATTTTTCGGCATACCGCTATATCATCTAAATGGCTCAAAATAACGCCCAGGATGCCTGTGTCCACTAATAAGTCGAGCATGGGATAGAGATGCCCCACACCCTCATGAACAACATTTCCTTTGATACGGGGCACAATTGCTTTCACTACCGGCAGCGCCAAGTCAATAAACTGCCGACGTGTCAACACAGCCGCTGAAGCCATGCCATCGGCCAACACGATAACATCGGCGCCTGCCGCCAGTTGGGCGTTTGACCAGGCAGCACAGAAATCAAGCGTGATCTCCAACATGCGCCCCATGACCTCTTTACGGACGGCCGGTTCCTCAAACAGGAGCAAATCCATCCACCTTTCAGTTCCCATTAACATGCTGGGTAGACTAAAAGGAGCGATGGCCGCACCAATAATGGGTACCTCACCCTTCACTTCTTTGGCCAGCAGTTCGATGGCTTTGAGCGTTTCTACCAGTTCCGGAACCGCATAGGGATCGGGGACGGTCATTTGGTTCACGTCTTTCCAGGAATGAATAACCATTCTGCCAGGGCTGGGCGGACCTTGCTTCCAATACATCACCTCTGCACCGAAAGCCGTAATATCCTGAACAACATGGGGAACACCTACGACACAATCGTGACCAAACTTATCACGCAGTTTCAGTTGTCCTTCGGCCCAATGGGCGCCCTTACTAAAATATTGTTCAAGTCCCATGCCCAACTCGGCTGCTCCATGTAAAAGCAAAATTGGGAATACAGGAACACGGTCTGGTTGTTTGTGCGTCATTGTAGCTAACACACGTTCTAGGGAAGTCATTTCGTTCATGTTACATCGCCTCCATGAGTCGGCTGACAACTTCAATTGCGTCACTGGCATTAATGGCGGTTGCATCGGCATTGACAGTTTTATATAGTTCGGAATCAAAGTTGAATGGAGCGCCACCGACAACCAATTTGATGCTGTTTGTTAGTTTGCGTTCATCCAAAATGTCGTGGATGGTTCGAATTTGATCCATCGTATGCAGGAGAAGGGTTGAGGCGCATATGATGGATGCTTTTTTCTCTATGGCTGTATCCACAAAAGTCGTGCTGGGTACGTTTATCCCCAGCTCATGAACCTCAAAACCGGCCATACGTAAAAATATACCGACAATCTTTGCCCCCATGCCATGAAAATCACCGACAATCGTTCCGATGACTACCGTACCCGATTTGTGCGTCGACGCAGGCAGCAATGCCATAAGCTGGTCAATTGTTGCCTGGCCAATCTTGGCGATGGCGTAGATTTCCGAGAGGGTAATTTCCTGGTTGGCTTGCATCTCGCCAAATCTTTCCATTACCGAACAAAACACCTCCAGTATGATTGTGCCTGGGGGAATGCCCGCCTCGATGGCCTCATCAATGACGTGCCTGGCGCCAGATGCGTCCATGTTCGCCAGCGTATCAAAAAACCGTTCGTGATAAGCCGCAACCTGTTGATCAGGGCGACCATCATCCGAAATGGTTTTTTGATAGAACGAAGTAATCCTTTGTGATCTTCCTTTGTCCATCTGATCTCCAAAACTACTTCACATTAAGCCTTATCAACTTCAAATAAATAATCCAGTTTTATGGCTGAGATAGTGTACGTTTTATGGTTGTCCATTGCTTTGTTTGGTTGTAGATAATTCTACGACCGCTTTCCTTAATTTGAGCGCCTGGCCAAGTTCGGAAACGGCCGTTTGCAAAGCACTCTGAACCGTTGGCGCTGATTGAATCTTCTGACTGATACTGTTGATCAACGCTTCCCGCTCCGCCCGACGCTGTGCCGCGTGGAATTGGCGAATATTCTGAATAGAAACGCCAATTGTATCGGCCAACGTTTCCAACAAACGTTGATCTTGTTCATTGTAAATGCGTATTTCCTGATGGCTGTTTAACGCTACAACACCAATAACTTCATTACCCACAATCATCGGTGTTCCTAAATAGCAATTGGCATCGCGGCTACTTTCAATAACCTGGGCGCCTTCAGCTTGAGCTAGTTCTATACCGATTTCCGGTTCCAAAATTCGTAATAACGACTCCCTTTTAGCGATAATTTGGCCGGTATACCCCCCCTGATCAAAAGAGCGGGGCGGCACATGAAGAAGCCCTTCCTCCTTCGAGAAGAAATAGGGGAAAGAAATCATCTCTTCTGTTTTATCGTACAAGGCGAAGTAGATACTTTCGGCAGCAAAGGTGTTTCGCAGCAGATCACCAACCGATTCAAACAGATGAGGTAATTCCAACTGGGAACTGGCCAATTCGCTGACGGCATTGATTAGCGACAGTTCGGCCGCACGTTGTTCCGTCTGGGTGAAGAGGCGGGCATTCTGTATGACCGTTGCCACCTGCTGCACAGTGGTTTCCGCCAGCTTCAATTGACTTGGTGTTAACAGACTACCACCTTCCAGAAGATTTATTGCCATCGAGCCAATCAGATCGCGCCCTGCAACCATGGGAATCATATACAAGGAGCAAATCCCAGCCGCGAGCATCCCTTTTTGGACCCGAGGCGGAAGATTGGAGTTGGCAATATCTTCGATAATAACCGTTTGTCTGGCTAGCAACATGTTATTAAATGGATTCTCCTTATTCAAGGGGAGAACGGTTCCTATGGGCGAGGGAGTCTCTGCCGGATGGCGAGCAGCCACCACCTTTAACACGGTTCCGGTGTCATCGATCAACCTGACATTGATTAAAGGAGCCTGCAGAATTTCGCCTAATTCTTCAACCATGAATTGCAGACCTGTATCAATATCTGATGCGTTTATCTCGGTCACGACCCGGTTGATAAAGGCCAATTCTTTAGCGCGTTCTTCTGAGCGGGTGAAGAGGCGGGCATTTTGCACGGCCGTTGCCGCCTGGAAAATAATCGTTTCTGCCAAACGCAGTTGCTGCGCTGATAATCGCCGGTCATTTTCGACAATATCAATCCCCACCGTCCCAATAATCTCATTACCGGCAAACATGGGAATGACATACAGGGTATTGACGCCGCGCATACGCATCCCTTCATGGACCGGCTCCGTTAATGGATTGTTTTGGGCATCCTCAACAAGGATAGTACGACGCGTGGTCAGCACCTCTTGTGTGAGCGCATTTCCTTCGATGGGAATGACGAATCCCAAACTGCTGCCGGCATGTTCCGGGTCGTAATGTTCAGCAACCACAGTCAGGCTGGCCTTGTCGTCATTTATCAAGGCAATGGCAATAGCCTCAATGTTGGTCGCCTGGGCCAGCTCATCGGCTACAATCTGTAAGCTCTGATGAATATCCAATGAAGCCGACACTTCGGCCACCACCCGGTTAATCATGGCCAGTTCTTTGGCTCTTTCCTGAGTTTCTGTCAGAAGGCGTTTATTCTCAATAACCGAGGAGAGAAGTGACGCAATTTGAAGGACCAAACCTTGGTCCAAATCATCATAAACATCAGCCGCTTTGCTACCTACATTCAAAGTTCCAATCATCCCGCTGCTGGTAACTAGCGGAACAATCATCGAAGAGCGTATCCCTGTCACCGGGTTAGGTTCAAGATCATGGGTCACTAAAATATCACCCGTTTTAATCGCTTTCTCGATAAAACTTCCCGCCAATGGCTGCTCAACCCTTACCGGCACATTTTCCTCGGTGCCCGCCAGAGACATAACCGAAAAACTGTCGCTGGCCTCGTCCAAAATCGCTAATGTCACGCGGTCAGATGGCAAAATTTGGGCGGTATTTTCGGCAATAATATTAAAAATATCATCCAGGGTATCAGCCCGGTTAAGCTGCTCACTGGTCAAGTTCAGAACAGCACGGCGGCGGGCTTGTTCGGCTGTATCGGCCAGCGCCAATTGGGTTTGTTCCGACAGCCTGGCTCGTTCCAGCGCTTCAGATACCTGATAGGCAATGGTTTGCAGCATGGCTTGTTTACTTGCTGAAATGGGGCTGCCATCAGGATTGCGCAGCCCAATTTGACCGATCGTCTCACCGCGTATGGCAAGCGGGATAGACACTGCCGGTTCTGGTACAACGGCCGTACCCATACGGGTCTCGATTGCCTCTTCTTCTGCTTTTGCGGCACTCGTGATAGGCTTGACACCTTTACTGTTGAAGGAAAATCCGGACAACGGCCGTTCTTTTGCTAACAAAAATGCTTCCCACCCTTCGCGGGCCATGACGCGCTGCAATCGGGCGAGTTCATCTAAAGACCTTTGGGCTTCTTCATAGCGACGGGCATTTTGCAGAGCGACAGCTATCTGAGAGGCAAGCGTCGTGAAAATATGAATATCTTCTGCTGTAAAGCGGTTGACACGGTCTGCCTGCACATCCAAAACACCTTGTACTTCATTCCCGGCAGCAAGCGGCACAGCCAGTTCGGCATGGGTTTCGGGTAAGAGAGGATGAGGCAGGAAACCAGGTTCTACCTGTACATCATTTATAATGACACCCTTCCTGGTACGAGCGGCGCGAGCCACCAGCGATTGCTTTTGAGACAGCGCAATCTGGCGTCCTTCGGCAACCATAGCAGCCCCAATTTCACCAGCGCCATTGGTCAAAATCAAATCAGTTTTGCTCTCATTCAGCAGATACAGGTGAGCATGGTACAAATCAAACCGCTCCTTGGTTAAATCAACCACTTGCTGCAAAAGCGCTTCTGGCTCCAAAATGGTCGCTGCTATGGTACCAACCTGGGCTACCGTTTCCAATTCCGCGGCACGGCGGGCTACCGTAGCCTGCGCTTCGCGACGGTCGCTAATATCGACCACAGAGGTAATAATGGCTGGCTCACCCTGGAAATTAATAACTCGACCAGAAGCCAGTGTCCAAAGCGGATCGCCATCGCCTCGCTTTAGACGCAGGTCAAAGTTGGAAACCTGTCCTTGCTCACGCAGCCCCTTCAGGTAAACTTCCCGATCTGCCGGATCTTGATAGAAATCGGGCGTTGCCTGGCCGATCAGTTCCTCACGCGGAACCTGGATCATCTCTGCCAATGGTTCATTCACGTAGGATACAATACCATCTGATACTCTAGCAATAACCAGCGGCACATTTATTGATTCCAGGATTTCCTGGGTGCGAGTATGTGCTTCCTGCAACTCTTTTTCAAATAGCTTCAGGTCGGTGATGTTATGTATGAATCCTACCATACCAGAAACATTACCTTCGGCATCCCGCAGTGGAACCCGGACGGTCGTTAAAGTGATGGGCTGTCCATCGGGCATATATGATTCTTCTTCAATGGTTTTGATTTGCCCGCTATCCATCACCTCGCGCTCACCAGGCCAAATCCCAGAAATACCTTTTTCCGGATCACCTCTGACAAGGTCTTCAGGGACACCAATCTCCAGGTCATGTTTACCAATGACCTCATCGGGGGGCATCTGCAATGTATCGGCGAATGCTTTATTTAACAGCATGTAGCGATGGTCAAGATCCTTGGCAAAAATCCAGTCGGGGGTGGAATTGATGATAGTACGCATCAATGATTCATTTTCCCGAACTTGAGCTTCGACTTGCAGCCGCTCATTCAAAAGGGCGGCATTTTGGATGGCAATGGCCAACTGTCCGGACAATGTTTCAAAAGCAGCAAGGTTTTCTTCTGTTAAGGTATTGGGCTTTTCGCTCTGCAAGTCGAGCACACCTACAACCTTGTCTCCGACCATCAACGGTACCGCCATTTCAGAGCGCGTATCCGGCAGCAAGGGATTCGGGTGGAATGCGGGACTTTCGGCGGTATCGGCCACAATCACGGCTTGTTTGGTGGTAGCGGCCGTTCCATTAAGCGAGTTTTCATTGATGGGTAATTTATGGCCAGCTTCCAACAATTTTGTACCGGCATGACCCGTGCTGGCTTCCAGCACCAACTGTTCACCGGCCTCGTCAACCAGGTAAATTTGGGCCTGGTACAACTCAAACCGCTCCCGCACCAACTGCACAGCCTGTGGCAGCAGATGATCCAAATGGCGTACCTGAGAGACTTGCCGACCAATTTCGGCCGCCAGATTTAGGTCTTCGGTACGCGCCGCGACTCGCTGCTCCAGCCCCGCAATCAAATTGCGCAGCTGGGTTGTCATACTGTTGAATGCAGTCGCCAGCGTCCCGATTTCATCATTTCTTTCCACAAGAACGACATCGTCAAAGTCACCAGCCGCAATAGCTACGGCCGTTTTTGTAAGCTTGCCGATGGGTTCAAGCATTCTTTGGATAATAAATCCAAGACCAAGCGCCGTCACGATGAGGATAGCAAGCGTACTAATTACAAAGTAAAGATTACGGTCTGTTTGTTGACTGATGAGTGAGGATCGATCCTTGACGACCTCGATAACACCAATAACATTCCCGGAAAAATCAAGCAGCGGTGCGCTGTAGATTTCAAAAGATTGATCGTTTTGTTCTATTTGCGGGGAAAAAACATTTTGTCCCTCAAGCACCTGGGTATATTTTTCGGGAGAAGCAAAAACAGGCTCATCAAGCGTGCTTGCTTGCAAAAATAAATCGGGCGTGGGTCCTGACACACCAGCAATGGCTCCCTCAAAAATAGCGACCTCGGCTGGATCCTGACGCAATAAAATCTGCCAATCGTTCCCAAACCGTTGTTTTATAGAATTGATGAGTGTTTGATCAACATTCAAACCAAATTCTACCGTACCTATGTGTTCACCTTCGTAGCTAACAGGGACAACGCCACGAACACCAAGTCCGCCACGACCTATTTCCGGTCCGCTGGTGGGTTGTTTGGTGGCGTTGGCGGCCAAGACTGTGTTACGAAAGCTGGATAGATCATCACCAAAACGGTCAAGCTGGTGCAGGCGCAGGAACGAAATAGCCGGGGGCAAATGGAACTGATGTTGCGGCACATCAAACTGAGCATCAATTTGCTCATAAGCTGGCAAGGTTAACTCTATCAGGCGTTCGCGGTCCTTTGCTGCGAAAGCCGCTTGCACCTCAGGATTGTTAGCAACTTCCATAGACAATGCCAGGGCAAAAGCTTCCAGAGAATCCAGACGATTTTGAAAAACTTGAGCAGCTTTTGCCAGGTCTTGTTCCTCTTGCTGAGTAACAAGAAGGGCATCACGCCTCGCCTGATAAGCCTGAACAAGCATCAAGACAATTGCCAAAAAAATGAGCAATGGAATGAGAAGTCTACGTGTGAATGTCATAAGCTCTGTGTCCCTTGTGCAGCAATATCTGTGCGCCACGCCCTACTGCCGTGATTCTCGTTTGTGGACATCGATAGTTCCGCCTGAATGGGCTGCGCCCGTAGGGCTTTACCCAATTCGTCCACGGCCGTTTCCAATGCACTCCCCCAGATCATTGTGCAATCCTTTTTTCTTGAGACTCATTGCTGGGGGCATCATTCAAGGCCACGAAAGTATCAAAGCCAAACGCTTTGCCAATTTCTCCGGCGGCAGTGCGCAAGATAGCTTCAGCGTCCACGGCCGTACTAACACGGGCGGTGATCTGGCGTAAAATTTGTTCTTCTTCTGCCCGCCGGGTTGTTTGTTCAATCAACTGCAAATTACGAATGACGGTGGCGGCCTGATCTGTCAGGCTCTTAACCTGGCGTACTTCCTCTTCCCCAATTTGTAAGGGAGCGCTGTGAACGGCCGTCAAGATGCCAAACCAATCATCGCCCACCACCAGCGGAAAAGTAACTGTACTGCGGATGCCAGGGCGTCCTTGCTCCATTAAAGCCACTGCATCCGCATTTATTCTGTCGTCATGCCTCATATCTGGGATCAGAAACGGCTCATCTCGTTTCAGGAACTTGATGATGGGGAATTCACTGAGAGGCATTTGCATACTAAATCCACCCTGTGGGACCAATAGTTTACCTTGCTGCAGCGTCGTGACGGCCGTCATCATTTGAGGTGGTGTCGTATCCCAAGTCTCATCAAAGAGAAATAGGACAATCTGGTCGAGTTGTTTTAGTAACGTTGATTCCGCCAACGCCTGCATTACTTCAGCAATAGTAGTCGCCCGCACAACCCGGTCACTGCCTCGATAAAGCGCTTCGGTTCCGGCCAATGCCCGCTCTGTTTGTGCTGTTAAGCGCAAGTTTTCAATGTGGGTACTCAACCGGTTGGCTACAGCGTCCATAATCTCGGCGGCATCATCCACCAAAGCACGTGGTTCCGTCAGGCTGATTTGCCCGACAGATTCACCCAACACCGCGATCGGTTGGACCAACGCCGGGCTGTCTATCTCGGCACTGCCGTTTTCGTCCTTGCCCTTGATAACCTGACGTAAGTCATAAGTGAGCTGCAAACCCTGGCCCATTTGATCCAGGTAGCCTTGCCAGCCTTCGCGTGTCAAACGGCGTGAAAGCGCACTCAGTTCTTTAAGTGCCTGTTCCGAACGGGTAAATGAACGGGCATTTTGCAGCGCAACGGCAATCTGCGCCGCCAGAGCGGTATACGTCTGCATATCCGCTTCGCCAAAATAATTCAATTTATCGGAACGGACATCCAATATACCCAACACTTCTTCGCCCAAAGCGATGGGTACAGCCATTTCGCAGCGCGTTTCAGCCAATAACGGGTGAGGCATAAACCCTTCCCCAGGTGGGTCATAATTCCGGATTGCTCCCTGTTTGGTTCGGGCGGTTGTAGCTACCAAGGAGCCTTTGGCAGCTAATGGAATTCGGCGGCCTTCGGCAACCATTTTCTGCCCGACCTCACCGGCGCCGGCTGTCAGCACCAGGGTGTCTTTGCTGTCATTAAGCAGATGAACATGCGCATGATACAGATCGAAGCTGGTTTTTGTAAGATCAACAACTTCTTGTAGAAGATGGGCGGGATCCAAAATGGTAGCCGCCGTTGTACTCACCAGGGCCACTGTGGACAGTTCTTTGGTCTGTTTGGCCAACAAGTTTTCGGCCTCTTTACGCTCAGTCATATCAACGTGAAGGCTCAAGAACCCGACAAGCTGACCATTTTCTTCAACAATAGGGTTATTGCTGGCACTAATGGGAATGAATCGACCGTCTTTGGTTTTATTGACGATTTCACCTGTTGTTGGTTCTTTGGCCAACAAGGTTTGCCAGAAATGAGCATACTGTTCTTGAGAGATTAAGCCGGATTTAAGAATGCGCGGCGTTTGGCCAATGGCTTCTTCAGCGCTAAAGCCATAAATTTCCTCAAAGCCAGAATTTACATAGAGGATTGTACCATTTGTGTCGGTCATGAAAACGGCGTTGGGTGAGCGTTCCAGCGCCAGCTTGAACCTGGACATCTCTTCATTAGCGCGGTGGCGCTCAGCAAAAAGGTTAGCATTTTGCAGGGCAATTGCTACCTGGTTGGCAACGGATTGCAGCAGTGCCACACTCTCTGCATCTAATCCGTCAATGATATTATGCTGAACGTCCAAAACGCCAAGCACTTGATC
This sequence comes from Promineifilaceae bacterium (SeqCode), assembly GCA_050301775.1. Taxonomy (GTDB): domain Bacteria; phylum Chloroflexota; class Anaerolineae; order Promineifilales; family Promineifilaceae; genus JACKCC01. The sequence continues at coordinate 12,885 of JBNKZT010000051.1, read as the reverse complement.
GCCCAGAGCAATGGGAATCGCCGCTTCTGCTTTGGTTTCTGGCAGCAGCTTGTTAGGCAGCCAACCAGGTTCTTTAGAAACATCAGGGACCAAAACGGGCGCATTGGTAACGGCCGCTTTTCCGACCAAACCCTGCCCCGGTACTAATTTATGGCCTGAAGATAGCATTGCTTCGCCAGCCTCACCAGTGCCACCGGCAATAACCAGATTTTCTTTAGATTCGTCATACAGGTAGATGTGGGCGTGGTAATAGTTAAAAGCACGCTGAACTTCCGTCACGACAGCTTTCATCAGTTGAGATGGGTCCAAAATGGTAGAAAGGCGGCGGCTAACGTTAGCGCTTGTTTCCAAAGCCCTGGTCAATTGGGTCAACTGATTTAACTGGGTTTCCTGTTTTTTCTGGGCGGTTTCCAATTCGGAGACCATGGTGTTGAAAGCAAACCCAACCCGGCCTACTTCGTCTTCACCAGTGGCGGGAACATAGACATCCCGTTCGCCAGCACCCAGCCGCCCGGCGGCGACCGCCAAATCGCTCAATGGCCGGCTAATGGTACGCATGAGGAGGAAACCAATGAATAGAGCAATGCTGGTAATGGCTATGGCGAAAGCAATGGCGAAAATCACCTGGTCGGTTAATTCTTTGATACGGCCGTTAAGTCCAAATTCAAGCGCCTGGGAAACAGAATCATAATAAGTCGTCGCCGCCGCTTGCGCGTCTTCCGCAGCATCGAGGTGTTCCGACGTGAGATTCACTTGACCCGGCAATATAATCTGATCATTGACGGCATTGATGAAGTCACTCAGCTTTGCTTCAAGGTCGTTGAGGGGAAGGGCCGTTAACTGGCGCATCTGGCCCGTTTCGTCATGATCCCAGCTAACTTTGTTGCTGCTTCTCAACTGCACAAGGTACGGTGAAATTTTACCGCTTAAGGCAATTAATTCTAATCTTTTGCCTTCTGATATTTCGCCTTGCATGTCGGCCGTAAATACAATATATGTTATTTGATTTAACAAATCTTGGAACTCCGGCATCTCCAGCAGCACGATATCCATCATGTAATAGGTGTCCAGATCCGGATCCAGAATTAAGTAAGAGGTGTTACCAATCCGAGCAATGGTCCGGCGAATATCCTTGTTAATCTGGTAATGTTTGGAATTGATCTCAAACGGATGCTGTTTTTCCGCCGCTCGCAAAACCGTCTGCCAAGCATCTTGTAACGTCTCTAATTCAATGTCAAGTTGAAGGGATTCTCCATATTTTTCATCAAGTTCGGCCAACTCGGCCAAATCGTCGTTTATGAGGGCTTGCTGGGCAGCTAATTCTTCGGCTGCGTCGGGATCGTCTACGGTTCGAAGGGCTAAAACATGATGTTTGTTTAAGTCGACCAATAGGGCTTGTAACGGCCGTAAATAAAGCGTCCCCTGCAGTTCTTTGATACCGTAATTTTCGCGCCGCTCAAGCTGGTCGCGTCCCATAGGGATAAACCCGGCTAACGAGACAACAAACAACAAACCGATGAGGGTGAATTTCTGTGAATAACTTCTCCGACTAAACCAGGAGAACAAACGAGATGATTTCATGGCCTGGAAATCCTTTTCAACTTTCCTGAATTGATTCTTTTACAAGAGATAATTCAGCCTTTGTATAACGGGCTTGTAGTGCCTTGCCCAACTCGGTAATGGTCGTTTCCAATGCACTTTCAATCGTGGCCGTGCTTTGGATTTTCTGGCTGACAAGATTGACTAATCTTTCTTTCGCGGCCTGTTTTTGGGCTTCGGCAAACAAATGTTGGCTTTCGAGCGTTGATGCGACCAAAGAAGCAATTTGCTGCAGCAGATTTTTATCCTGGGCATCAAAAGCGTCCACTTTATTGCTTATCAGGTCAAGCCCTCCGAGAACACCTCGGGCCGTGATCAAGGGGGCGATCATGACCGAGCGGGCGCCTCCTCTTTCGGCCATGACCTTGATGTCCGCATAATCGTACTCGTTGACGTCAGCCAAATACACAAGCTGGCGCTGTTTAACAGCCTCTTCAATCAATGTTCCAGCAAGGGGCTGATCTTCAAATATGGTCATCGGCTGGCCGTCGACAATAGCCACTATTTTTGCACTATTTCCATTTGGTTTTGTCAACGAAAAAGAGAACAGATCGTGGGGAACGATCGAATGCATATACTGTGAAAGCGCTTCGAATATCTCGTCAGTACTGCCAATTGCACTCAAATCATGGCTAAGATCGTTCAAGAGAGACAGGCGACGAGATTGCTCAGCCGTTTCGGCCAGCGCTTTTTCCGTTTGGGCCGACAGGCGCAAGTTTTCCAAATGACCGCTCAACCGCTCGGCAATGGCAGCGACCATGTCCTCGGTTTTAGGATCGGTATTGTTATCAACAATCAGTTCGCCGAAGGATTCCCCTTGTACCTCTAATGGCCGATGAATCATTTGGTTGTTACGGCCGTTAACACTTGTTTGGTCCCCATCTGTAAGCGGTTTAACCTGCTGCTGATCGTAAACAAAACCTGTTTCGACTTCTAGCTGTTCCGCCAAATAGTCACCCCAGGCTTCACGGCGCAAACGACGAAGGGCCTGTTCCGCTTCGTCACGGTAGCGGTCTGTTTCGGCCAGGAGGCGCAGGTTTTCGACTTGCTGGCCCACCTGCCGGGCAACGGCCGTTACCAAAGCCTGCTTCTCCTCCGTCCAAAACCGGTCCTCGCCAGCTTCTATATGAATCATGCCCACCGGTTCATCGGCAACCGTAACCGGCACTTGCAGTACGCTCGAATCAAGTGACGCCGCTGGAATTTCGTCAGTCAAGGGGGATACGGCCGTCAAATCATATTGGACGCCAATGCGCTCTCCCTGATTAACGCCATCCAGGTACTCGTCCCACCCCTCGCGAGCCATCCGTCGAGCGGCCGCTGCCACCTCGGCTCGCGCCTGGGCAATTTCAGTAAAAAGGCGCGCATTTTGCATAGCTACCGCCAGCTGGTCGGCTACCATCTGAAAAACAGGCAGTGTCTCTAACGAAAATGTTTCCGGCTGGTTATCCTGCAAATTTAACACGCCCACCACCCGCTCGTTGAGCATGAGCGGCACGGCCATTTCCGAGCGTGTATCCGGCAGCAGTGAATTTGGCCGAAAAATCGGATTTTCTTGCGTATCAGCCACGATAATGGCTCGCTGTTCTATGACTGCCAGGCCATTAATAGAACTGCTGCTGAGGGGTAAAAAATGGGCGCGGCGCATCAATTCGGCCCCCACGCTGCCCGTTCCGGCCCGAATCACTAAGCGCTGTTCTCTATCATCCACCAGATAAATCTGGCCATAATATAAATTGAATTGCTCGCAAATCCGGTCAATCGCATCCTTAAACAACCTGTCCAGGTCACGCATCTGCGATATTTTATGTCCGGTCTCCACCGCCAGGGTCAAGTCACGTGTACGTTCTTCTACACGCGCTTCCAGCTTATCACTTAACGATTGGAGTGATCGATTACTCTCGCGAGTGTCCTGTAAAGCACGCTGCAAACCATCCATCAGCAAATAAAGCAAAAAACCGCTAAGAGAAAAAATGACGGTAAAATCGATCATCTTGCTGGAAGCGGGTGTTGCATAAGGGACAATTAAACCCGTTGATTCACCATAAACAAATACCCAACCGGCCGCAATGGATAAGCCAGTAATCAAGAGACCAAAACGCCACCCAGAAAGCAAACTGGCTGCCAAAATAATGACAATATAAACCAAAAAAGCCGTATCATTTACCCCATCGTTGAGCCAGCTCAGCAGCGACATGGCAAGCCAACTCGTAATGACTAATATGTAACTGGAAAGCTGAACATGGCCACGGCGTAGCATAAAAAGCAGGGCAACCGACAAAATAACAAGACCAGCAATAATGATCATGTTCTCTGATGTGATTGGGTCTGTTTGGAGACGCACCAACCATTGAACGGTAAGCAGGGCGATCAGAACAATAAGAAAATTGTTCAGACGACGCGCGGTTCGGGTTTTCTGCTCATCTGCATAAACAGGTGGGGTCAGAAATGATTTTAGCCTATTAAACATCAGATTTTCTCTCCACTGTAACGGCCGTTTTCCCATTCTTTTGCCGCATCGATAATTGCACCGCTGTACGTGGGGTCTTCAAGACCTGGCCTAATTCCTGGGCGGCAATTTGCAAAACAGTGTCCACATCCGGCGCATTTTGAATCCGTCGGGTTATTTGATTAATCTGCGCTTCCTGTTCGGCCCGGCGCTGGGTTTGTTCAAACAGGCGCGCGTTACGCAAAGCCACAGCCACCTGATTGGCCACAGATTGTAACAGGTACGCATCTTCCTCTGTCAGCCCTCCGACAACGTTCTGCTGCACATCCAACACACCCATGACCTGTTCGCCCAGGATGATAGGCACAGCAATTTCCGATTTAGTTTCGGGCAGCAGCAGATTGGGCAGCCAGCCCGGTTCTTGGGTTACATCAGGTACCAGGACAACCTCGCATTTGGTCGCCGCACGCCCGACCAACCCCTTGCTTTTGGGGATATTGTGGCCGCGCTTCAACATAGTCTGGCCTGCTTCGCCAGTACCGCCAATCAGAACCAGGTTCTGACCTGTTTCATCCAACTCGTAGATGTGGGTATGGTAATAATTAAACGTTTTGCCCACCTGCTCAACGACTTCAGCAACCAATTGATCCAAATAGAGAATGGTGGATAGGTTACGGCTAATCTCCGTTATGAGTTGAAGAGACCGCGTTCGTGTGGCGACACGCTCTTCCAGCAGTGTTTGTGCATCCTGCAGCTCCAGGTTACGTTCACTAAGCAGCGCTAATGCTTTATCAAGGGCGTTTGTTGCTGAACGTAATAAAAGACCAATCAGCGTCACCGTTGCGGCGAAAACCAACCAGACACTTATCAGAGAACCCGAGCCCGTTTGCTGAACAACCAGGATGCCTTCACTTTCAATAAAAACCAGAACCAGACCACCAATGACACTTAACCCGGTGAAAACAAGGGCCGTGTTCCCGCCCAACAACAAACCGGACACAGCAATAACCAGGGCGAAACCGACTACATTACTGCTGTTAATACCGCCAAAAAAAGCGACATTAACACAGACAACAGCAAATAGCATCAGAGACACAACAAAGCCAACAGGCCGGACATGACCACGATGCAAAGCGGCCAATAATCCCAAGCTGACGCCAAGCACGCCTATAATTAAAGCTATCGTCAATAGATCAACCGGCTCAACGTCAGAGGTCGTAAAGAAGAGAAGAGGACCAACCGTGATTGAGACCCCAATCTGCAATAATAAGAGCGTATATAACAATCTGGCAGTACGTGTTTGCGCTGTGTCATTCTCGAAAGTAGGCGGAGAAAGTAATTGTCGAATCTTGTCAAACATAGTCGAGTCCCTGTAAAAAGCGAAGACCTTATAATTTACGGCCGTTTTGAGCTTGGACGCCCGATTTCAACTGCACACGAGCGCTTGAAGAACCACTGGCTCGCCCTAATTCGCGCACGGTAACCTGCAGCGCCTCTTTCATCGTTGTCGTACTTAAAATCTTTTGGTTGATATCGTTGACCAATGTTTCTCGAGCCGCTTGTCGCTGCGCTTCTTCATAAGAGCGGGCGTTGCGCAAGGCTACGGCAACCTGGTTAGCAATTGATCGCAATAAATCGGCGTCCGTCTGGTCCAAGCCGCCGGCAATATTGTGCTGCACGTCCAAAACACCCAATACCTGTTGGCCGCTGAGGATAGGAACCGCTACCTCTGCTTTCGTGTCCGGTAAAAGCGGGTTGGGCAGCCAGCCTGCTTCTTGAGAGACATCCGGCACCAAAACCGTGTTTGCTGTTTGGCCGGCACGTCCAACCAGACCTTTGCCGGCCGTAATCCGGTGTTTGTTGGCCAACATTTTCTGGCCAGCTTCCCCTGTACCACCCACCATCATCAAGTTTTCTCCCGCTTCATCAAACAGATAAATGTGGGCGTGGTAATAATCAAATGCTCGTTGTACCTGTTCAACCACTGTTTTGACTAACTCTTGACGATCCAAAATGGTGGAGAGTTGCCGGCTGACTTCACTGCTGATTTCCAGCGCCTGAGTTCGGTCGGCAACGCGCTGCTCTAAGGAATCAATCAAGTCTTTCAACCGGCCAGTCATGCTGTTGAAAGCATCAGCCAACCGGTTAACCTCCACAGGACCATTCACGACAGCTTCTAAATCGATGTTCCCTTCTGAAATTTGAACGGCCGTTTCCGTTAAATCACGCAGTGGAGCAGCCAAACGGCGGGCCATGAAAACACCAACTACGCCCGACAGAATGGCCATTACCAAAGTCACGACAGTTGAAATCACAGCGCCCCGGGTAACTTGTTGGAAAGCTTCAGTTACTGGTATTTCTGTCACCACAGCCCAATCTGGCGACCCCAAAGGGACAAAGGTTTGAATACTGTTAAGCCCTGTAATGCCCGGCGCCAAATCAGCGCCATCCACGTCCTCCATAGCGCCTTCGACGACAAACTCGCTTACTTCCCGCAATTGCCTGACATTTTCGCCCTTCAATACGCGGGCCGTATCATTGAACGCCAGCAACTTACCCTGCCTGTCTACCACGTAAGCCTGTCCTGTTTCACCCACCTCAAGCTGATCCACCAACTGCCACATAAACTTTAGATTCAACTCGGCCACCATCACGCCTTGAAAATCACCTAGAATGCTGAAGGCGGGGACAGCGATGATCACCAACGGTTCACTGGTCTCTTCTTCAATGATGACAGGGCTGATATATCGATTCGTCTGCTGAACCTGGGTTAATACGTCGTCTGGAATGCGATCTGAAAATGCCTCAAACTTTGTTTGCGACAAACGAGAACTCTGGGCCAGCACCTGTCCCTCAGAATCAATCAAAACCAACTGGCGAAAAGCTGACTGAACACCTAAGGTGTTTTCTAGAATTCGTTTTTGTTCTGTCGGAGATGCCTCGGCAACTCTAACCAGATTGACGGCCGTTTCCAAAACGCCAAACTTCTCCTGAATAAAACTACTAACTGATATGGCTGCGTCCTTAGCAATAAGTTGCTGCTGGCCAAAAACAATCTCGCGCTGAGTTTGATAATTGTAGAAAATTTGCAAACCGCCAGAAATCAGGAGCACGGCAGCCGTCAAAATAAAAATGGCAACGGCCAACAACGTCACTAAACTCATTTGCGATTGGAGATTCTTTGTTCGCATCTTCATAATTATTCTCGTCACAGGTAACCCGCAAAAACGAAATTCAATTGAAATTCATGAAGTCGTCGTGGTTCAATCAGGGAAAATGGGAAAGGCATTGGCGTTCAATAAATAACTTTTCAGGTAACGGCCGTTCTCGACTTATCATATCTTGAGCGGGAAAACGGCCGTTACTTGAAACCATCACACCTTAACCTTAGCGATAAACTTTATCAGCCAAAACCAACAGTCCTTCCGGTACTTCCAGGCCCAATTCCTGCGCCATCTTATAATCGAGTTCAAAATAAGTTTCCGCCGAGGCAACAGGAATTGTTCCCGGATCAATCCCCTGGAAAATCTTATCGACCAGAGGCGCAGCTTGTTTGCCAGAAGCAATCAAATCAGCATTCACACCAAATAGAGACCGGTAACTTTCACCTGGTAAATAGACTCCCCCAAAAGGAATTTGGTGTTCAGCGGCAAATGCGACGATAGCCGCATATCCATCAGGCGCTACAGCCAACGGTTCGACCAACAACAAAATGGCATCTATGCCAGCGTCACCAGATGCCGCGTATTCTTGAAAAATGGTTTCAAGCTCAGCTCCATTATCAGCCGGTGCATCTATCAAAGTAACACCAGCCGCCTCAGCCGCCGGATACAAAATATCAAGCTGCGGCTGTACAATCGGATAACTGCGTTGATAGGGCATCAAAATACGCTTGGCTCCAGGTACTAACTCGCGCAAAACTTCAAAACGCCGTAAAGCTACGTCAGGGCCGGGATAGCGTACGCCAGTGATATTACCGCCCGGTTCCCGTATGCTGTTTACGATGCCCAGGCCATCAATCAAAGCAAAGGTAAAGACCACTGGAATGTCGGTCCCCACAGTTGCCGTCTTGGCCTCCATAGTGGCCTCGGTGGGGAATGTCAGGATGACATCAACACCATCATCCACAAATTGCTGTAGAATGCTTTTGTAAGCATCCATGTCAAAATCCGTTCGTTGAATGTCATAAACGACATTTTCGCCTTCCACGTAACCCAACTCAGCCATACCCTCTTTGAAACCATCAATAATATCGGCCGAAACAAACTCCAGGCCGGATAAAACACCTACCCGGTATGTTTTAGTCGGTTCAGCCCCGCAGCCACTGACAAATACAGCAGCCAGGAGGAGGATAAAAATAAAGGCGATGAATGTTGCCAATTTTGGGGTTTCTGCGCGTTCGTTTTTCTTCATATCTTCAATTCCTTATCAATGAGAATGAGCCTAAGTACATTAATCCGGATATGGACTTTATACTTGTCCTCATGAGTCATCATACGCATTCCTTCGCGTGGCAATTTAAGGTGTAGCTCATCATATCATAAAACCTTTTTGCCGTTCGTGAAGAAGGCGTGATCACGACAAGAAAACCTGTGGGAAAATGGTAATGTTACAAAGTGCCAAGTTTCCTGAATCGTTCTTACAATCGTTTGAAAGTAGGTAGGTTTTTCCATCTGTCTCCTATAATAGCATGGGTAAAAATATGTGTGAGTAAATAATACGTCCTATCCAAACCCCAGTAGATGGGAAAATAGTCCTCATTCATTGCTTATCTTATCCATCAGGCACAATAATTAATTTGGCGTTCCCAAAAATTGAGCTAAAACATGCCTATGAACAAATTCAAACGTACCTTACTCATGCTGTTTGGACTCGTATTCATCACATTCTCAGTTGCCAGCTCCACACAGGCCATTCCCGAAGCCGATTCCTACACCTACCTCCCCATCGTCTTCAAACCAGAACCGCCGCCACTGCAAGAGTTTCGCGGACTATGGGTCTCACGGTACGACTGGACCTTCTACGGTCAGCCAGCAAGCCCTGCCAAACTGGATGAAATCGTACAAAATGCAGCGTTGGCCGGATTTAATGTGATTTTCTTCCAGGTACGGGGCACGGCCGATGCCTACTACACACCTGGCCTGGAACCCTGGGCACAGCGCGTCAGCGGCGTTGCTTTGGGCCAGCCGCCCAATCCATTGTGGGATCCGCTTGATTATCTAGTTCAGGCAGCGCACGCTGAAGGTATCCAGATACACGCCTACCTCAATGTATATCCGGTTTGGGACTGCGGAACACCACCCGATCCCAACGTTACGCCGACTCCCTTTTACTATCTGCTCAAAAATGCGCACGGCGTCACCGATGACGGCACGGCCGAAGGCAAGCTAAACGGGCTGCAATGGCTCAGCAATAAGGATGTATTGTGCGATGTTTATCGACGGGCTACCCCGGCATCCAGTTTTGGCGACACGCACTATTTGGCTGTGGCCAAAGATTTAGTGACCCGCTACGATATTGACGGCATTCATTTGGATAATATTCGTTATGGAGCCAGCAATGCCTCCTATGATCCGGTTAGCGAGGCCAATTATGATACCAGTTACAGCTATGCTGAGTGGCAGCGGCGGCAGGTTAATGGTACGGTGCGCAAGTTTTACGAGCAAGTTGTGCCTTTGAAACCAGGGCTGTGGCTGTCGGCCGCAGTCTGGCCTGTTTACCAGAAAAAGCCGGAATGGGGTTGGACAGAGTATTATCAGCAGGGCTATTCGACTTATTATCAAGACTCAAAAGCATGGGTGGCTGACGGTTATATTGACAGTATTTCGCCGATGATTTACCCAGGAGGGACAGTCAACTGCCCGGATGATAATATTTATTGGACACAAGAGCGGTGGGGTGTTCTGGTGGCTGATTTCCAGGCGGATAGTAACGGCCGTTACATCATCCCCGGCATCGGCGCCGGCTACTGCACCTTCGACGAAATCGAAGCCCGCATCAACATGGCCCGCCAGATCGGTACCGCCGGCCACGCCCTCTTCTCCTATCGCGGCTTGTTAGATCATGGTTACTTCCAGGCGTTAGCCGACGGACCTTACGCCACGCCGGCCGTCGTCCCCGACATTACCTGGCATCCATAGAATCAAAAGGCGGAGATTAAGGGATTAGGAGATTTTCATTTGGACGGCATCCCAAAATCCCCGCTAATTCTATCAGTCTAACGGCCGTGCATACGCCGATTCCCAATCCCGGTCAAAAATAGCCTGAGCCTGCCGGATTAGTTCAGGATGATCCGTGTTGAGGCTGCCGCCGATTGTTTGGCTGAAGTAGCCCCAAATCATATTGGATGTGCCCACGTTCAACCGCCGTTCGCTGACGATGTATTTAGTGTGGTTGACGCGGCTGTGACCGGCATAACGGCGCGTTTCGCCCTCGGTTTCATCCCAACCGGGAAGAGTCATTTGTTTGATTTCGATCCGACCGCCATTTTCCCCACCGGCGGCGGCCCAATCACGTAGAGCTTGTAAAAACGGCCAGGTGGCTGGATAGGTGTAGGGCCATTGGCTGATAAGCAGGCGCACGTGGACGCCGCGATTAATGGCCGCGTGCAGCAGGGCATCGGTCAGCCCTGACCAGTGAAACATCTGCTCATCCAGCCAACCGGCGGGAAGGAAGTTCATGACGCTGAGGCAGATGGACGTTTCGGCGGTGTGAATGGTGTGCAAGAGGCCGGTTAAGTCATCGGTACGGCCGTTACTGCTCAATTCCGGCGGCGAAGCAGTCAGGTAAGCGGTGCCAGGCAAATCACCTGCGATGAAGGGCATGGGATTGATCCGGTTGTAATCGGTGGCGGCGAAAGGATAAGCGGAACGGCCGTTTCCAGCCACCAAATTCGACCAATCAGGCACAACTCTCGATTTTTGGGCCACTGGATCGACGATTTCAACCGTTTGCGGTTCCATCGCCGCAAACTGCCACCAGGCTTCAAACTGGCGGGCGGCATCGGCGGCGACGTCCGGCTGGTTTTCGACGATGACGCCCAATTCTTTGACCTGGGTCAGCGAACGCCAATCCATGTTAGCCGACCCCAGGTAGAGGGAACGGCCGTCCACGATCCAGCTTTTGTGGTGCATAATGCCGCCGCCGAACCAGGCTTGCAAATCGACCGGCCGCACCTGCACCCGGTCGGGGAATTGGGCTGCTAATTGGGCTGACTCCGACGGTTTTGGTTCTTCCTCGCTCTCGCCGAAACCGGTCGCCTCCAGGATACGGATGTTGACACCGCGCCGCGCCGCATTTTCTAGTGACTCGAACAGGGCACGGCCGTAGCCCGCCCCCAATTCTGCCAATCGTTCTGCCGACAATCCAACCATGTCGTCGCCATCGTCTAGCAGGCTCCAGTAAACGGCCGTAACGTCAATCGTTTCCCGCGCCCCATCAACCAAACGTTTAGGGCAATTTTCGTCTCGGCCACGCCTTCGGGCAGGCGCAGATCCTCCAAATCCAGCGGGATGGATTCAACTAAATAAGCATCAGGTTTATTCATGACTTCTCCTGGCATTGTTATGATGGTTTGGTTATCATCCCCCAACGAATCTAATTCGTCAAAAAGAAGGTAACCCATGACTCTACATGCTCACCTGACCTACCCGCCCGATGATGAAACGCTGGCCTATTTGCACCACCAGTTGGCTAATGGGATTGAGATTACGGTTGGCGAGGTTGTGCCAGAAACGGTCGTTATCCTCATCGCCGGTCGTCCCACAGAAGAACAAGTACAGGCCAGTTCCAAGCTGCAATCACTCATCGTGCCCTGGGCGGGCATCCCCGACCCCACCCGCGATCTGATGGCCAATCACCCCCACATTTCCGTCCACAATTTGCACCACAACGCCGCGCCAGTGGCCGAAACGGTGCTGATGCTGCTCCTGGCAGCGGCCAAGTTCACCGTGCCCTTTGACCGATCTCTGCGCGGTCATGATTGGTCGATTCGCTATCAACGGCCGTCACCCTCTGTCCTCCTGGCCGGCAAAACGGCGCTCATCCTGGGCTACGGGGCGATTGGCCAGCGCATTGCCCGCCTCTGCCGCGCCCTGGAAATGGACGTTTTGGCCGTCCGCCGCCACGTCAGCCAGACCAGCGACGACTTTGCCCAGGAAATCCACCCGCTGGCCGCCCTGCCCGACCTGCTGCCCCGCGCCCACGCCCTGATCGTCAGCCTGCCCCACACGCCGGAGACGGATGGGTTGATTGGGATGGATGAATTGATGGGGTTGAAACGGCCGTCCCTCCTGGTCAACATTGGTCGCGGCCCGATTGTGCAGCAGCAGGCCTTGTACGAAGCACTACGCGACGGCACGCTGCACGCCGCCGGATTGGACGTCTGGTACAACTACCCCACCGACAGATCAACCCGCAGCCACACGCCCCCCGCCGATTTTCCTTTCCACGAACTGGACAACGTCGTCATCAGCCCCCATCGCGGCGGGATGACCAGCGAGACGGAACGACTGCGCATGGCGCATACGGCCGTGCTCCTCAACGCCGCCGCCCGCGGCGAACCGATGCCCAATCGGGTGGATTTACAGTGGGGCTATTAAACGACAAATTATGAATTCATCCTCACAAAGTTTAGGAAAACCCAAGTTGCCATCGGGCGTAGTACATTATCACGAACCCGATACAGATGTTGTTACCTGGTCAAACCAAGACCTGCCAAAAGATATTTTTTCATTCGTTCTGTGGCCTACATTTTTGTTTTTGATTCCTGTATTCCTCACGTGGTTGCTTAGGCAAGACTTTGTCGAAGCATTACCGGTTCTGGCGCCTGCCTGGCT
>JBNKZT010000050.1:0-24512 GCA_050301775.1 Promineifilaceae bacterium (SeqCode) | reverse complement strand
TAATAGGTGATGTTTTCCGCTTGAATACGCCATTGTCCATCTGGTTTTGTGGGCGGACGACCTCTTGCTGCAAACCAAGCCCCTATTTTCAAATCTCGCCAAGGGTCTTTTTCATCTCCATGAATATGTATTTTGGTGGCATCCATTGCCCCATACAGACGCAATGGGGCATGTTCTTTTTGTCGCCGTCGTCCAATCTCTGCCACATCTTGAGATTGGGCTATCCATTCTTTTTCTACTCTCGACATCTCTTTCCCATACGCTTGTGCCGCTTTATCCAGACTTTGGTCGCTCAAGCTGGTCAGTGTCAATTCTCCAAATATATCGCGGCCTTGCCCAAAGGGGATTTCTACGCCTATCATTCCCCCTAACCGCTCCATCTCGGCACTCATTTGATTGGGGCGCAATCCCAGTTCGTTATCAAATGGATAATGGCCTCGGTGACAATGGCGACAGAGATAATAAGGGCGTTGATAGGATATGCTTCCCTGTAAGGTGCGTAAGTTACCGGAACGCCTGCGTATATAATCTGCTTCTTGGTGACAATGAGGACAACAAGAATGGTCTTTAGGATAAGTGGGCGTCAAGCTCTCAACCCACTGGCTTAGTCCTACCTGGCCACATTCTTGCAACAATTGTCGTAATTCTCGTTCCATTTGTCCCAGATCATTAGGATGTTCGATTCGTTCGGTTAATGTTTCCAGTAGTAGTTGTCCTATCTTTGTGATATTGTCCATGATTGAAGCCTCCGTTTGTTTGGTGTTGTGACCACGATCCTATCGGATCATGGCGGAGGCTTCACCTTATTTTTCACTGACAACTTGTTCGCAGACCCTAATCTACGGGATTACCTGTTTTTTGACAACAAGGGGCAAATCCGCAAGCAGCAACCGGACGATCTGGTAAATCTGGTCGGTTGCCTGAATTTGGTATCCAATGAGATCGCGGTATGGAATACGGTTTACATGCAAGCCGCCATTGATGAGCTGATCCATAAAGGCGAGTCACTTGAGGAACCTAAGTTCGTCCATCTCCCACCTATACGGTTCCGGCATATCAACCGATATGGCCGGTCCCGTTTTGATATAGGGGATGATGTAACACCTTCCGGGTTGCGGCATTTGCGATCTGATTAAGGCTTAGCGTAGGTTTTCGTCCTTTTACTCCCAAAACCCGAGAACGGCCACCCTGTCGATTTGTGCCGACTATGTCTCTCCTTTTCCGCAGGGGCGGCATTTTCGTTTACAATGAGGTCGAATCCAATCAAACAGGAGTATGACCATGCCCAAATTAAACGATTACCAGCAGTTCAACGGCCGTCATTGGGAAACCGGTGCCGTTTGTAATTTTTTCGATTATCGCGGCTTCACAGCACCCCACACAAACAAACCTTACTCTGAAGCGCTGCTCATGGGCGTCAGCGGTGGCATTGTGATGGGCTACTTCGTCTTCGCTTACGAAGGCTATGATCCCATGGCCCGCATCCTCACCCGCAACACCTTCGACCCCTGGGACACGTTCCTGTCACGACTGGGCGTCGTCCAACACATCCAACACACCGGCAAGGCGGAAAAAGGATTGTCAAATTTATTAAACACGCTGGAAGAAGGCATTCCAGCCATCGTCTGGGCTGATCTATTCAGCCTGCCCTACAATGCCATTCCGCCGGATGAAGGGATGTGGGGGATGATGCCCATCCTCGTTTACGGGCATGAGGAGGATGCGGTCTGGATTGCCGACCGGGCGCGGGTCCCGGTGACGGCCACGCCGGAAGAATTGGCGGCAGCGCGGGCGCGGGTTAAGAAAACGAAATTCCGGGTGGTGACGTTGGATGCGCCAGACGAGGGGAAATTGGCAACGGCCGTTACCCAGGGCATCTGGGACTGCATCAATTTATTTACCGAAAAACCACCCAAAGGCAGCAAAAACAATTTCGGCTTCGCCGCCTACCAATATTGGGCCGACATGCTCGTCAAACCAAAGGCTAAGCGCAGTTGGGCCAAAGAATTTCCCCCCGGCAACAATCTGTACGCTGGACTCACCTCCGCTTTCACCGACAGCCACATTTTTGGTAAAGAAGGCCATGCCGAACGGGACACGTACGCCGATTTTCTGGATGAGGCCAGCCTGATTCTGAACAAACCGGCCTTGAAATCTATCGCGCAGCAGTTCCGGGCCAGTGCAGCGGCCTGGGATGATCTGGGAGCGGCGCTGCTGCCAGACGAGGTTCCTCTGTTACAGGAGACCCGCCGGTTAATGCTGCAAAGTCATCGCTTGTTTTTGGAGAAAGGGAATGAGGGGTTGGGAGAGAGAATGGAGATTAACGGCCGTCTTGCCGCCATCAAAACCAAATTAGCCGCCAATTTTCCCCTCAACGACACCGAAGTGCAGGCTTTGCAAGAAAACATCAGCGCCAAAATCCTGGCCATTCACGACATAGAACAAAAAGCCATCGCCGCCCTAAAAGACGCAATGGCTTAAACAAAGCAATTTGATTACTAAGAGCCGGGAGGCCCCTCTACGGTTGGTAATTGTAGAGGGGCCTCCCCAGGCCCCGGCTCCATATTAACCCACTAACTTTCGTTAGCTTTCAAATGTTCCTGATACGCCTTCCAACCCGGACACCAGGTGGTGTGCCAACGCCACAAACGGGCCATCAATGACTTCGGCTTGGCCTCCGCCTTTTGCCGTAACGGACAATTTTCACATTTGAACTCAGACATGGTTTCCTCCAAAAGAAAAGTCACTCAATAAAAAAATCACTTCACTTTACGAGAAATGTACGGCTGAGTTTCGCCAAAAGCTATGGATTGAAATCCGCAGCTACAAAACGAAGTGCGTTAAAAACGCACTAAAAAAATACGCTCAACGCCAAAAAACAGATGTCTTCAACCTGTTTGAACAGGTTTTTATTTCTAGTATTTCAATGCACGGCTACTCATGTCGCAGTGCCGTTACCGGGTCGAGTTTGGCAGCCCGAGCCGCCGGGTACAGACCGGCGACAATCCCAATCAACGCCGCAAATGCCAGCGACCCCAGCGCCAACCAGAACGGCACAACTGAAAGCTGGCCAATGCCCGTCACCCCTTCGTTAAGAAGGTATCGATGGGCGATCCAATCGACCAACCGACCCAGCAATGTACCCAAAATCAGGCCAAAAAAGCCGCCAATCAAGCCGATTAAACCGGCTTCTACCGTAAACATGGCCCGGATTTCGCGCCGTGATGCGCCCAGCGCTTTGAGAACACCAATCTCCCGCGTGCGCTCGTAGATGGCCATCATCATCGTGTTGGCCACGCCCAGCGCCGCCACCAACAGCGCCAGCCCCCCCACCGATCCCAGCAGCGCCTGCATCAACGACAACACGTCGTTGGCCGCTTCCAAAATTGCTTCCAGCGTCTGCGTCTCCAGGTCATAACTCTCGATGAGTTCGGCGAGCTGGCTGACCTGACTTAAATCGGCAGCGCGGACGGTAAGGCCATCGTAGCCTTCGCTTTGCAGGATATTCGGCTGGCCAAACCACCAGGCCTTCATCGCTTCCCGTTCGGCCAGCCCCAAATCGATGAGGCGGCTGCTAAAACTTTCGCGGACGCCATCGATGGTGCTGTCAAACTGATTCATTTCGCCGCGCGGCAGGCGGACGATAAGCGTCACCGATTGGCCAATCAAATCATCATACGTTTGCCCCGAAGCTAACAAATCATCGGCCAGCCCGTCACTGAGGATGAGGCCCTGAGCATTGTCGTCTTCAAAGCCGCGTCCGGCCAAAATCTGGGAGGGATTAAACGGCCCACCCGACTGTCCCCGGCCGAAGCTGTTTGATGAAGAGACGGGGATTTCTTGTCCTTCCCAAGTCAGCGCCAGATCAATACCATTGGGCAGATCGAGGATAGGCTGGACGGAAGCCACACCATCCAGCCTGGCAATACGGGCCACCAAATTAGGCGTGATAGGAGTGACAACTTCCGGCTCGGCAAAGGGATCAAAGCCGTCGTCGCTTTCCTGGTATGTGGGGCTGACGAAGATGTTCTCTAGGCCCAGCGTTTGGAAGTTGCGCTGTATCTCACGCTGGACGCCGACGCCCATGGAGACCATCGCCACCAGGGTAACAATGCCGATGAGGACGCCGGCAGCGGTCAGGAAGTTGCGTACCGGGCGGCGGCGCAGATTGTTGAAGGCTGAACCGGCGATGTCGGCAAAGCGCAGGCCCGGTTTGCCATTGATGGGCACGGCCGTTGCCATTTCCGCCGCCGACACCTGACCATTAGAACTGCGCTCGCCTTCGATGGCAGCAATCTGGCCATCGCGTAAGCGCACGATGCGGTCGGCAAAAGCAGCCACGTCAGGGTCATGAGTGACGACGACCAAGGTGATGCCCTGTTTTTTGTTCAGGTCACGCAGCAGGGCCATCACTTCGTCGCCGGTCACACTGTCCAGATTGCCGGTCGGTTCGTCAGCCAGGACAAGGGCCGGTTTGTGGATGAGGGCGCGGGCAACGGCCGTTCGCTGCTGTTCGCCGCCCGACAATTCCGATGGGTAATGGTCCAGTCGATGATTCAAACCGACTTGCTGCAATAATTCGGCGGCGCGGCTTTCCCGCTCGGCCCGCCCTACCCCGGCCAGCATCAGAGGCACAGCTACATTTTCCAGCGCCGTCAATCGTGGCAGCAAGTTAAAACTCTGGAAGATAAAGCCGACGCGCTGGCGGCGATGGTCAGTGCGCTCTTTTTCGCCGGCGGTGTGCAGCGGCACGCCATCCAGCCATAGCTCGCCGGTGGTTGGCCGATCGAGGCCGCCCAGTAAATTTAGTAAGGTTGATTTGCCGGAACCGGAGGGGCCGACCAGGGCGACAAATTCGCCCGGTTCAATGGTTAAGTCAAGCCCGCGCAGGGCTTGTACGGCCGTTTCGCCCCGTTCAAAATGGCGCTCCAGCCCGGCAAGACGGATGGTTTCACTCATATTTGGGGAAATGGAGACTGGGGAATGGAGATTAGAGACTGGCTATTAGTCTCCAGTCTCTAATTCTCCAATCTCAATTTTTTATTGTAACGACTCAGCAATGGCCAACGCCTGTTCACCGGTCAGGTCGCCGCCGATCCAGAAGGACATGTCGCCTTCGGTCCAGGTGAGCAGGGTGCGGCCGCCGGCCTCGTCGTTGACAAGCAGACCCTCGACGCCGCGCACGGTCACGGCCGATTCCAGGCCTTCCGGCGCGTATTCAAATCCGGCTGGCCCTTGAGCGACGGTAAAGGAATTGCCATCGGGCAGGCTGTAACGCTGCACGGCCGTTCCCCGCACCGTCGTCGTTTCTACCAGGCGGGCGTCGGCGGGCAGGTTGGTGGGGGTGAGGGGGGTGAAGGAAACGGCCGTGTCCATTTCGGCCATCTTCGCTTCCATCGCCGCCGCCAGTTCAGCCAGCGTTACCACTTCGGCTCCATCGGGAATGTCAAACGTGAAGACCGCCGAATCGACGCCCTGGTTAAATTCCAGCGTCGTCGCAGTAACGCTGCCAGACCCCATGTTGCCACCGGTGTACTCCACAGCTAATGGCGCTTTGCTCTCGGCGGCAATCCAGACGTTGATTAGGCCGCCCACGGCCCGCACTTCCTCCGGCATCTGTTCCGGGATGGGGATAAGGCGCACCTGATACGCGCCAACACCGGCCACGTCTTCACTCGTCAGGCCAACCCGCTCGGCGTCGAAGTATTCCAGCAGTTTTTGGACGGCTTCTTCGGGGGTTTCTGGATAATCCATCGTTTCGGGGTCGAATTCGCCCTCGAATTCAGGTGGCATCTGGCCTTCAAAGTCATACTCGGCCATCTTTTCCATGAGCATTGCGGCCGCTTCTTCATACGTGCCCACAAGGACTTTGTTCTCGTCGGGGTTGTAGAGCCAGAAGTTGGTGCCATCGGCAACGGCCGTTGCCCCCACACCCATCTTCAAACTCGACTCCAACACGTCAACGCGCAGGGCCGGTTCGCCGTTGGGACCGGCATCGAGCATGCCCCACACCTCAACCGTGCCACTGCCACTCTGTTCCGGCGTCGTCACCGCAAATTCGACGATGGCGTGGCCGTCGGTGACCGTTTGCAGCGTTTCGATGGATTGGGCCAACAAATCTTTGGCGCTGGGCTGCAAGGCAAAAGCGGCCAGGGCTGCGCTGACCACAACCAAAAAGATAATTAGCAGAATTGATTTACGTCTCATGTTTGCTCCTTTCGTCACAATTGCTTGTATTTTAGCATGGGAACGGCCGTGTTACTGTCTCACTCATCATTGCGTAAGGTAGGAAACCTGGTTTCCCAACGGCCGTTCCCCGCCACTCACTCTATCAACACTGCCATCCACCTGTTTGTGACAAAAAAGCGCCTTTCCAAAGAAAGACGCCTTCTACCAATTGACGATTGATGATTGATGATTGACGATTTACGATTTGGCTACCGGAAACTGAATCTCCGTCACGTACTCAGCCGGATCAATGCCGGCTTCGGGGCCGTGCAGGTATATCTCGCGGTTGGGGCCGATGATCTGGTAGCCGTTGGCTTCCACCCAGCTCATGAGCGCTTGGTAGGCCGGAGTGAAATTCTCGTAGGGACCTTGCCGTACCAGTGAAGCCATCATTGC
The DNA here is from genome assembly GCA_050301775.1 of Promineifilaceae bacterium (SeqCode). GTDB lineage: Bacteria > Chloroflexota > Anaerolineae > Promineifilales > Promineifilaceae > JACKCC01. The sequence goes on along the minus strand of JBNKZT010000050.1, from coordinate 17,888 downwards.
GCCGGGCAGATCGCGGATAACGACTCGGCCAAGAGGTAAACTGCCGCCTACCACGGAAACGGCCGTTTCAATATCTACATCGCTCTCTTTGTACTCTTCATCGTAATAAATGCCAATCACCGGGCCGGCTGACACTACCCGATGTTGTCCCAGAGCGGCAAACAGTTCCTGATACAGTTGCCCGAATCCTTCATAATTGGCCACAATATCCCGCACGCCAGCGATTCGTATCATTTCCACCTGCTTGATAACAATTTCGTAGTCGGGCAGTTTGGCCTCCCGCTCAATTTGCGCAAGACGTGATTCCAACCGGGCCAGCCGCGACTGCTCCGCTTCGATTTCCTGGGCCAATTCAGCCTGTTTCATGCGCAGCAGTCCACGAATTTGTTCGGGCGACAGATCGTCGCCAACCATTTGGCTGATTTGCTCCAACGAGAAGCCCAGGTCTTTGAGGGCCAGGATGTGATTGAGGCGGGTAAGTTGAACGGCCGTGTAATACCGATACCCCGTAAAATCATCAATCAGGGCCGGCTCCAGCAGCCCAATCTGGTGGTAATAACGCAGCGTCTTCACCGGAACCCGGCTCAACTTTGAAAACTCACCAATTTTGAACATACGTGAGACTGGAGACTGGAGACTGGAGACTGGTCACGAATCTCCAATCTCCAGTCCCCAGTCTCCCTCCTACTTGAACGGCTGCCGAATCACCGTTTTCCACTTTTCCGGGGCGGCGCGGCGGATGTCGCTGAGATAGATTTCGTGGTGTTTGCCTGAAAGCTCACTACCGTTAGCCGCAATAAAGTCGTGGATTTTGGCGATCGTCGGGCCTTCCTCGGAAAAGGGGCCGATGTGCATAATTTGGGCCGCCTGCCCTTCAGTATACGCTTCAAAGCGCATGAGGGGCAGCGCCGCTGGGTTCTTCTTTTTTTTGACCTGCTCGACAGCTTCGGCAAAGAGATCTGGTGTGACGTATTCCGGCTGCATCATCATGAGCGTCCATTTCCAATCCCCCTTCTTCTCTACGCTGAATTGGGCCATATCATCGGCCCACCATAACCCTTCCAGGGGCATCACGCCATAATCGACCTGCTGCTCTCCCTTTTTGATCATGAACTTCAACCCATACGAGACGGCAAACAGCGCTTCCGTCGCCTCCTGGAAAAATGGCGTCGTGTTGGGATCACCCGCTCCGTCAATCATGAGGAAATTCATCGTCGGCACATCCACCATTACCACTTCCTTTGCCGACGGCCGGTACAGATGCTTCAACTCTTTTTTGTAATCAATCTTTTTCACAGACTACTCCTTTTCGTAAATCGACTTGGTAATTCGATACGCGATTTACCAAATCGCGCTACGAGCGGCTAACTGAACATTTGTGCCAAGTATAAACCATCCAGTGGATGGAGAGTCAAGCAGAAATCAGCTGCAAATTTTGCCAGGCGGCATGTTCCAAATCGGCCAAATGCTGCAGCGGGGTGACCAATTCGGTCAAATATTTGCCAGGCACGGCCGTTTCCGAAAGCTCGCGGAACCGGTTGGCGATGGCTTCCCAGGCATCTCCAATATGTTGAAATTCATCAGCACAGTTATTGAAGCGAGGATCGGCGGTGAGCACGGCCGTTTCCCTTAAAAAGCGGCTGTACATGTAGCGAAAGGCGCCGCCGCCGCTGCCGCCAATAGCACTGATAAAAATGTAGCCGTTGAACAATGTCCATTTCAACTCGTCTGCTGTCAACAAATCCGGCCATTTCCCAACCATTTTGGCCGTTTTACGAATCCCTTTGGTTCCCATGTTGCTGATGGGCGGGTTGAGCATGGGCACGGCCGTTTCACAAATCGCCTGAATCGCTTCCTCTGGTCTGGGCGGCCGTTTGCCCGAAAAATCCATCATATACCACCTGTTCTTGGGCGGGAACGGCTGGAAGGTAGAGCCGCGGGCCTGGGCCAAATCAGCCATCGGCACCGGGTAAACCCCGTCCCGGTCAGCGATGAGTACCGTATCGCTGGCCGCATCATAGCCGCAGGCTACCACCGCATGGCCGCCAAAATGATATTCTTCCCCGCCAAAATCAAAATAGGGCAAAACCCCATGTCAACCTGAAGTATCACCGGAGTCTGCTGTTGCAGCATCTCCACCAGCGTGCGTTTGGCCCTGGCGGCGCTGGTTGTGGTGTGAAGCTGCATTTTAACGCCAGTGCGTTGGGCGGCAATTTCTTCCATGCTGGGTTTGGGTGAGGCCCGGCCACCCAGGAAGGGCAGCGTCCCTTTTTGATGCCAGTAGATGAAACCGACCCCCTGCCCCAGGCCCAACAGCATTTCTTCGCTGATATCATGGCCATAGAACAGGTAGATTTGGTGCATGGAACCGGTCACACAATGATGGGTGTCAACGGAACGAAAGTTGGGGATAGGTTGCAGGCTCATTATCATCTCCTCTCGGCGGACGGTGTCCTCACCGTGCCGGAATGGTTGTATGTTTACATTTAGTGTAAACCATCCAGCGGCTGGAGAGTCAAGCGGGTTTTGCGATACCGGTTTGGCGAAACAATGCTGGCACAGAGCCGAGGCCTGGGAGGCCTCTCTGCGAGCATTTATTCCAGTAGAGGGACCTCCCAGGTCCCGGCTTCAAAGAAACCAATGAAGGAAATGACCTAGAAATTCATTTTCCCGGAAATCATCAAACTTCCAGGAAAATGATTCATCTCAGTTGGCTCGATAACGGCGCAGGGCCACGGCTGTTCCCCCCACCAGGGTCAGCACGGCCAGGAGCAGCCAGGGCAGGTTGTTACCCGGGCTGGCGGCAGGCGTGTGCAGCGTAACGGCCGTTGGCTGGGCGCTGGCTAAGGTCCAACTGCTGAACCCAGTCACGTTGTTCTTGGTGGCGCAGTTAACGGCCGTGTCCAACACATCCACCCCCATCGCCTCCCACACACCCGAACCGGTATTGTAACGGTAAAGCTGCAAACTGGCTTCGTTGACGGCCGTACCGGCGGCCACTTCCGAATCGGTGTAGCAAATCGTCAAATTCACATCCAGGCCGGTGTCAACCGCCGCTGTGATGGCCAGTTGGAAGGGCATTTCCCCGGCGTTGGCTACGCCGGGCGCTTGATTAAACCGCGTAATGGTCGTCAAGCCAGGCGCATTTCCGCCGGGATTATCCGTAATCGTCACCATCACTGCGCCAAAAGATTGAGTTTGGCCGTCGGTTAGTGTCATGACGAACGTTTCGTCCGTCTGCCGCTCAAACGCCCCCACATCGCAAGCTGCCCCGCCACCATAATCCACCGGCCGTGGCTCGCCGCGCTGGTCCAGATTGTTGAGGGGCGCGGCAGCGCAAGCCACATTGTCGCCGCTGTCAATCGCCAAACTGGACGGAGGCAGCGCATGAGTCAACGTTGGACCTCCATTATCTGCCAGGGTCGGACTCACATCATCGTTGGGCGCAGCGGTTGTTTGGTCGCCGCTGCCATCGCTGGGGCATCCTCGAGCCGCTCCCACCAGATTATGCCCGTTGGATACGATGTTTCCTGGGCCTTCGGTGAAACAATCCCACGTGCCATCGTTGGCGCTGCCATTACCGGCTACGATACTATTTTGCAAATTGATCACGGCCGTTCCCGTGCTATAGCCATGATTGGATAGGCCACCGCCGTCATTTGTGCCGCCAATAAGACCGGCCAGGTTCGCCGTGATCGTACTGCTGGTAATTGTCAGCGTTGCATTTCCTGCCGATTCGCTGCCATTGGCAACCCCGGCGCCGGCATTGCCAGCTTCATTGCCGCTGATTGTTGTATTCACTATTTCTGTGGTGATGGTAGTGGTGTCCAGGGAACGATTGGTACTTAACACACCGCCGCCAGTGAGATCGGTTCTGTTATTGTATATGGTACTGTCGAGAATGGTCAGGGAGCCATCTTCATTGGCCACGCCACCGCCTATATCCTCTCGTGCATAGTTGCCAGTAATATGGCTTGACTGAATGACAAGCGTCCCTCCCTGGTTATAAATGCCACCGCCGAGATCGCCAAGAACGGCCGTATACCCGTTCTGCACCGTCACTCCTTCCATCGTCACCGTTACTGCCCCTCTAACATGAAAAACGCGGTCAATAGCGCCCGCGTCAATCACCGTGTTGGCTGCTCCGTTTCCCGTAATCGTCAAATCAGCAGTGATGTCTAGGTCACCGCTGAGATTAGCGTCTTCACCTGTTCCGGCGATGCTTAACTGTACGGCCGTGCCATTCAAGCTGGCGTCAAACGTAATCACATCGGCCCCATTGCCCGCCACACAATCTGCTTGAGCGCCGTTATCCTGGTTGGCGTTGGCAATAGCTTCGCGCAAGGAACATTGTCCGTTGCCTGCTGCACCGTCGAGTTCGTCAACGGCCGTATCCACCGTAATCGCTGCGGCATGAATCAATGACACATTCCCCAACAACACACACACTATCACGTAAAACAAAAAAATAAAACGGCGGCCAATCCAACGACTTTGCATGGTTCCCTCCTGAATGAAAAGGTAATGTAGATAACAAAATCATTCTAAAACCGATTTATTCCTCTGGTGATAGGAAATATGTCCCACTGGCAGTTTATGACTGGGATTTCATTGGTTATGCTCACCAATTGTCGGCACAAGAACAAAGATGCTTTCAAACAGGTTCCAACGCTGCTCGGCGCGACCAGCTAAACCAGGCGCCTCCCGCCAGGAGCAGCAGCACCAGCGCCAAACCAATCCCGCTGACAGCAATCATCCCCCCGCCAGCAAACACCGGTCCCGATCCCAAACTGCCCGCCCCAGAGGAAAGGGCGACAAACACTTCGGCCGCGCCCTGCACCCGCCCTTTGTCGCCGGACGCAATGGAATCGGTCAGCAGCGAGGAACCGGCAACAAAGCAGAAGCTCCAGCCCAGCCCCAGCAAAAAGAGGGCGGCGGCCAGCAGCGGTACGCCAGACACCAGCGGAGTCATGATGGCGGCAACGAGCAGAATGAATGCACCGACGAACATGATAGTGATACGGCCGTACCTATCAATTAAGCCCCCCGTCAACCATGATAAACCAAACATTCCCAACGTATGGGCCATAATCACAAACGAGATGGCCTGCGTGCCATGATGCTGGTGGTCCATATGCAGCGGCGTGATCACCATGATCAAAACCATCACCATCTGCCCGATGGCCATTGAACTGAGCGCCAGGAGCACTTTGGCATCGGCAAATAAGCGCCAAAGAGGGAGATCACTGACCGTGACTGACTTCCCATCAATTTCCTCGGCCACAATCAACATCTGGGGATCAGGTCGCAGCATAATCCATAACAAAATCATGCCAATGGCCATGAACAGTGCGGCCAGCCAAAATGGGCCGCTGTCGGCCAGCATATCAAATCGGCTGGCCAACTGACTGGATGGCGCCACCAACAATGGGCCGCCTATCGATCCGACTGTCCCGGCAAACACAATCAGACCGATTGCTTTGGCCCGATTTTCAACCGGCTGCACCTCGGCGGCCACGTAACGGCCCAATTCAGCCGCCCCGCGTCCCATCCCGAATAAGGCCACACCGACCATGAACCAGCCAAATGATCCGGCCAAAATCGCCCAGGCCGACAAAACCATCCCGGCAACACCAAATCCATAACCTAGCGACAATCCCAGCCGCCGCCCAATGCGGTCCATCAGCCAGCCAAACGGATAAGCCGCGGCGGCCCGTCCGACAAGGCTGATGGTGCTCGGCAAACCGGCTACGCTGTCTTGCCCGCTCAATCGGGCGGCCAAAATGGGCAGTACCGTAAACGAAGCGATCATCGCCGCCGAGAAAAAGCTTTGCGCCAGGAACAATGTTAACGTCAAACGCCGCCGCACAGTCTGATTTACATCCATACAATTTCCTTCCTTACTCAACAAAAAATGGGCTGAACGACAAGAGGTAAGCCCATTTTCTATCAAAAAGTTGAAGAAGCCAAAAAAAAGGAATCGATTTCGCCCGCCATCGCTTTGGCGCAGGGTTAGGCAGGCACAGTTTTTAACTTGTGTATTTTGAGCGGAAAAAACTGCACTTGCTTGTTAAATCAGAAGATGCATTGACTGGTCTTGCATAAGGCATTCCTTCCCCCACCTGTCTAATTTTCCAAACACAAAAAACTGAGCTGCGCCAGAGTAAATGAGGCTAAAGTAGGGGTGATGAGACAAGCGCCGGGGAAACGGCCGTTCTCCGTATAATCATTATAAGCCACCATCACCGGCAAACCAGCTTCCACCGCCGCCGCCGTCCCCCCTTCCGAATCCTCAATCACCAGCACCTCATCGCCAGGCAGGTCCAGTTCGGCCAGGCAGCGGGTATACAACGGCGAGCCGGGCGCATGTTTTGGCCCGGCCTCCTTACCCAAAATCGGGTTGAACGCGCCGGCGAATTGCGGCATCTGCTTTTGCAGCATCGCCATCACCTGCGCTTCGTGCGACAAGGTGACAATGGCCAGCTTGAGATGGTGGGCGACGGCTTCGGCGACGAGTTTTTTTACACCCGGACGCAAGGTGGCAGCAGTGGCATATTTTTCCAGATAGATTTCGCGCTTAACGGCCGTAAACTCTTCCACAATCTCATCCAGTGCCGCCCCAACCAAATCTGGCCGAATATCGGCTAACGTTTGCCGGGCACGCGCCTGAGTCCCCGGCAGCGGCAAAAGCTGCTTGTATTCGGCCCATGACCACTGCACCGGGTAATTGAGCCGGACAAACGCTTCGTTACAGGCCGGCCAGTGTCCCTCCCGTTCCGTGTTGGCGATGGTTCCATCTACGTCAAAGATGAGCGCTTTGAGTTTCACAAAAACTTATCAAAAATCAATAATGCTGGCTTGAGCCGTACCATACCGGTTTTGATAGCGGTCATAATTAGCAGCCACTTCTTCCGGGGACAATTCATCGGGCACGCCAATTTGCAGCGCCAGCCAGATCGTTTTAGCCACATCTTCAGTCATGATGGCGGCTTTCAACGCTTTTTGCACCGTCTTGCCAATGGTAAAAACGCCATGATTCTTCATCAAAATAGCTGCCGAGTCGCCAATGCTGCGCAAAATCTCTTCGCCGATTTCCTTGCCGCCGATGGCAGCGTAGCCGCCACAGGGAATAGGACCGCCAAATTCATCGGCAACGGCCGTTAACACAACCGGAATGGGCTTATTCACCGCCGCAAACGCTGTGGCGTAGTTGGAATGGGTGTGTACGATTCCGTTTACATCAGGCCGATTGCGGTAAATCCACAAATGGGTGGCGGTATCCGAAGATGGGCCATGCTCGCCTTCAATGACCTTGCCATCCATGTCAACGACAACCAAATCGGCCGGTGTCAAATCCTCAAACAAGACGCCGCTGGGTTTAATGACCATCAAATTGGATTCCGGGTCACGGCCGCTAACGTTGCCGCTGGTCCAGGTAACCAATCCTTCTTTGGGTAACGCTACATTCGCCTGCCACACTTCTTGTCGTAATTTTTCGAGCATCATGATTTGAAATCTCCTCATGCGTCTTGATTTGTTTGGTTTTGGGTGATTTTACCTGTTTCAGCGGGTGATGTCGCCTCCGGAGGCGTTGCTTTCTAGCAATGTCTCCAATTCCTGGGGCGTGGTGATGACTTGATCACCATATTGGCTTAGGGCGAGTGCGGCCGTTAACGTGCCGTAGCGCAGCCCTTTGGCAAAATCGCCTTGCAGCCAGCCATGCAGCACGCCGGCCACCATCGCATCACCAGCACCGATGCGATCCAGGACAACCGTATTACGCACTGGCTGCCGATAATAATTTTGCCCATCCCACCCGGCCAATCCAGCAGCACCTAACGAGGCAACAATATACTTTGCCCCACTCAGATCCGCCAGTTGGCGCAGCAGTTCGTCCGGTTTTTCGCTGAAACCATACATGAGCCGGGCATCGCGGGCCGGATAGAGGAGAATGTCGGTTTCTTTGATGAACGGAAGCACACCCGCAGCCGCCTCCTCCGGCGTCCAGATGCGGGAGCGATAGTTCATATCGAAGCTGACGGGGATGTTTTTGGCTTTGGCATGGCTGACGGCTTCCAATAAGATTTCGCGCACGGTTGGTGACAAAGGGACCGTTAGGCCAGATAAATGCAGCAGACGTGTATCCAGCAGGTAATCCCAATCAATTTGCTCACTTGTGAGATTGGTAAAACAAGTGTCAGCGCGGTCGTAGTAGACTTGCGCAGATCGGGGTGGTTCGGCATATTCGACGTAGTAGGTGGCCAGGCGGTGATTGTTTGACCAGTGTACGGCCGTTAAATCTATCCCCGCCGCATGCAATGTATTCCATACCCGCTTACCCAACGGGTTGTTGGGCAGACCACTCACCCAGCCCGTTTGCCAACCTAATCGAGCCAGTAAACCCAGCACGTTGCCCTCGGTGCCGGTTACATGCACATCAAGCTGCCTGGCCTGCTCCAATCGGATACCGGACGGGACAGAATAGCGCAATTGTCCTTCGCCAACGGCCGTGACATCAAAACGCGGCATAGCTCATCTCCCTGGGAACAATCAGCCCGCCTTCAACCATCCGATCCTCAACCCAAACGCGGGCCTCTTCCACAATTTTGAGCGAATCTGGCGCATCATCATTCCACATTTCCAGTAGCACCGGCCCGTTAAAATTCATTTCCGCCAGCTTGCGAAAAGCGGCGGCAAATGGCGTGACGCCTTCACCAAATGGCACGCGGCGTGGTTCACCCGGAATCGTATCCTTCACATGCAGGCCCACAATATGACCGCGCGCCAATTCGAGTTCATCACTGATCGACAGCTCGTGTTCGGCCAGATTCCCAATATCGGGATAAACCTGGAACCAGGGCGAGTTAAAATCTGTCACAAAGCGCATCGCTTCCGTAATCGACATCACATCGTTGCCATCCACATTTTCCAAAGCCAGCATCACACTGGCCCGGCTGGCCACATCCAGCGCCTGCGACAATCCGGCCCGGTAACGGTCCCGTGATGCCGCCGAATGCGGTTCGTAATAAACGTAATAGCCAGCCAATTGAATGATACGGATTCCGATGTCAACGGCAAATCCTATTGCTTTTTTCATCATCTCATCGGCCTGACGGCGAACGGCCGTGTCGGCACTGCCAAACGGATATTTACGATGACCGCTCAAGCACATGGTAATGATGGGTACGCCCGATTCAGCAATCGCATGGCGAAAATCAGCCCGTTCCTGTGCCGACCAGTTCAGCCGCGCCTGCCGCTCATCGCTTTCATCAATCGAGATTTCCACAAAATCAAATCCAGTCTGCCGGGCCACGGCCAACCGTTCATGCCAATCTACATTGAACGGCAGCGCTTTTTCATAAATGCCAATGGGTAAACGCTTCATAGTCTTTCACCTTTCCATGTCAGAAAGTTGCCGCAATGGCTGCCTGAAAAGTCTGAGCCGCCGCCGCCGGATCTTCTGCACCACGAATCGCCCGACCGGCAATAAAAATGTAGACCGGCACACCGGCAAAAAGCGGGATGTCTGTCACTTTGACACCGCCGGTTACCGTGACCTTAAATCCCATTTCGTGCAAACGCCGGATGATGTCGAAGTCACGCTCACCCCAACTCAATTTCCCCTGCGCTTCCAGATCGCGGCTGCGTTTGAAAATGACTTGCTGCACGCCCATATCAGCCCAACGCTGCGCCATTTCCCACGTCCAGCCGTCACTTAGCTCAATCTGCATATCCTTATTTCGCGATTGGGCCTCGGCCAGCACAACTTCAAACGAACTGGGTGCCGCACCACTTACTACACTCACCCAATCTGCACCTGCATCGAAACACATCTTGGAAATGATGCTGCCTGCTTCGGCAATCCGCACATCAGCCAGCACAATTTTGTCTGGGAACAGGCTCTTAATGGCCCGAACAGCGTGCATGCCTTCAGCCAGACACAAAATCGTACCCACTTCAATTACATCTATATACGCTGCCGCTTTCTGTAAAGGTCCCAACGCCGACGGCAAATCATACGTATCCAATGCTATTTGCAATAATGGTTTATTCATTGTTAGCTCTCAGCTTATCCTTTCACGGCTCCGGCAGTCATACCCTGGATGATCTGGCGGGCGGAAACAAAAGTCAGGATCAAAGGCGGCAGCAAGATGAGCACGCCCATGGCCATAATGAGACCCCAGCGCACCCCAGCCTCATCCATAAACAAGGTTGTTTTCACGGGCAGCGTGTAAGTCAGCCGCCCGGTCAGGATGAGGGCCAGAATGAATTCGTTCCAGGCAATGCGGAAGGTGAAAATGGCAGCAACAGCGTACCCACCACGCATCAGAGGCGAGATAATTTTACGAAATACTTGAAATGGCGTGCAGCCGTCAACAATGGCGGCTTCTTCCAAATCAACAGGGATTTGTTGGATAAATCCGACCAACAGCCAGATGGTGAATGGTAAGTTCAATGCCGAATAAAAGAGGATGAGACCTAAACGGCCGTCCATCAACCCATCGGCAAAAATTTGGCAAACTGCATTGGCCACATCGCCATCAGCCATACACACGGCCGTTTGACTGACCCATTCCACAAAGCGAGTATGCCAGCCCGATTGAAACCAGATATTTTCCCAATTCCCCCACAAGGCAAAGATAGGCACCGTCAACACCGCCGGTGGAACCATACGCACTAACAGTGTCGTATTGGCCATCAAGCCGCGCCCCGGAAAACGCATCCGGGCAATCGCATACGCCGCCCAACTGGAGATAAACAGCGTCAAAAGCGTCGAAACGATGCCGACATACACCGAACTAATCAAGTGGCGGACAAAATTCTCGTTTTCCAGAATCTGCTGGTAATTGGAAACAGTCGGTGCAAAAAACCAGACCGGTTCTTTGGACATAATAACCACTTGCTGCTTAAGCGAGGTAATGCCCATCATGTATAAAGGGAAGAGAATAATCAAGGCCATTACAATCAACAAAGCGTAATGACCAATAGTTTTCCACTTAATGCGGAATTTTTTGGCGTTTGTTTCCGGTCGATTTTGAATATCGTCTGTCGTTAATGCAGTCATCTTATCGCCTCTCTTGCCGGGTTGGATTGTTGTAAATCAACACAACGACGCTTAAAACAAATGTAATGGCTATCAACAGCATCGAAATCGTCGAAGCGTAACCCAGGTTCTGTGCCGCGAACGCTGTCTTATAAATCTTCACCGACAGCACCTCGGTCGCCTGGGCCGGGCCGCCAAATGTCATAATGAACAACACTTCCAGCGCGCGGAACACATCAATGACACGCATTAACAAGGTGACGATAATGAGCGGCAGCATCATGGGCAGCTTGACCAACCAGGTCATTTGCAGCCAATTGGCGCCGTCGATGTAAGCGGCCTGCATCACGTCGTCCGGCAGCGATTGCAGCCCAGCCAAAATGATGATGAAGATGAAAGGAGTCCACTGCCAGATGTCTACTCCGATGGCCGCCGGCAGGGCCAGATTGGTTTCTGCCAGATAAGCATGGCGAACAAAGCCCAATGATTGCAATGATGGGATGATTTCACCGATTCGTTCGACGTAGTAGGGAAGGACACCGGTACGGCCGTCCAGCATATACCGCCATATTAACCCCACAATAATCGGCGACATCATCAAAGGAAGAATAAAAATAGTCCGAAAAAGCGATGCCCCCCGAATCGGTTTTTCTAACGCCAACGCCAATCCAATGCCCAAAATCATCTCAAATGTTGTCGTGAAAAGAGTATATCTAAGCGTTACCCATACCGAATTACGCACCGATTCATCAGCCAACATGCGGGTATAATTATCAAGCCCAATCGATTTAGCCGATTCCCACGGCGTCCCCATATCCCAATCATAAAAGCTCAAGTAAAGCGCGTTACCAACCGGAATGATCAAGCCCACCACCAAAACCAAAACGGCCGGTAAGATAAAAATGAAAGGTACTAGCAATTGTGGGTTTTTCAGTCGTTTCATAACCATAATTTTGCTTCCCTCTCCTCATTATTAGAGCAGGCGCTGTTGAATTTTTTCAGCAGCGCCCACTCCCCTACAATTAATTCCTACTTTTTTCTATCGAATCTGCCAGCCGTAATATCCGGCACGGGCCATCACCTCAGTCGTCTGTTCTTTCGCAGTCGCCAAAGCTGTTTCGGCATCAATCGCATCATTCAGGTAGGCGCCAATTTGCTCACCCATAATTTGCGCATTGATTTCACCCCACTCCGGGATCAACGGCCGCCAATTTTCATTGGCGCATTCCAACTGTTCCAAAATAACCGGGTATTCCGGGAAGCGAGCTTGCATTTCCGGGTCGGCCATCGTGGACAGGCGAATAGGATCGCCACCGGCCTCCACAATCAAGCGGTCCGCTTCTTTGCTCGTCATCCATTGGATAAAGAGGAAAGCAGCTTCTTTATTAGCCGAATTCTCGGCAATACCCATCGAGAAACCACCGGTTTCCGCACCACAGATACCTTCCGGGCCAACCGGATGCAGCGCATAACCAACTTTACCATCTACCAATGATTGTTCCGGATCGCGGCTCATCGCCGCAATCTTCAACGCATCAACGTAAATCGCCGAATCACCCTGCAAGAAAGCATTCGCTTCTTCACCAAAGCCCCAGTTCAAAACGCCGGTCGGTGAATTCTCAACAATACGCTTCAACGCTTCCGTTGCGGCCAATGCTTGCGGGGTGTCCAACGTGACCGTCCAATAATCATTAAAGATATCGGCGCCATAGGGGCTGGCGTGCAGCAGCCAGGCATGGGTGGAGTTGCCGCCAGTCTGACCGCGGCTGGTCATCCCATAAACGTCCGGTACGTTCTCTGTGATAAATTCAGCCACCTCAAACATTTCATCGTAGGTTATGGGAACCTCCAAACCATATTCCTCAAAGATGTCCGCCCGATAAGCCATAATGCTGGTTTCAGCACCGTAGGGAACACCGTACAAGCCTTGCCCGGCTCCCGATAGATAACCACGACGTCCACCGGCGATGGACCCGGAGCTTAAGTAAGCCGGTACGATGTCATCGGGATCGTAATTGGGATCAACCAGGTTAGCCATCGTAAAGAATTGACTCAGATCGGCCAGGTAGCCTTTGTTAACAAAGTCTGTTTTGTTGAAAACTACCCAGGCAACCACATCATATTCACCCTGGCCCTGCGGTTTGCTGAGTTCCAATACCTGCTTATCACGCATCGCCTGGTATTCAATGTAATCAAGTTCAACATTAATGCCCGTCTCGGCTTCAAAAGCGGCCACAACTTCTTCGGCTTTTGTAAAGTGAGACAGTGAAGGCCAACTGACAACGATAGTGGTTCCGGCATAAGGCGCATACCGTTCTTCAGGAGTGGTGTAATAACCAGACCGCTCCATCAATTCTTCGGTTTGAGTTTTGGCATTGGCCAATGCTGTTTCCGCATCGATGGTATCGTTCAGGTAGGCACCAATTTGTTCACCCATAATCTGGGCGTTGAGTTCACCCCATTCCGGAATCAAAGGCCGCCAATTCTCATTGGCACAGGCCAACTGCTCCAAAATAATGGGATACTCAGGGAATCGCGCTTGCATTTCCGGATCAGCCATCGTGGACAAACGCACCGGATCACCACCAGCCTCAACAACCTTGCGGTCGCCCTCTTTGCTGGTCATGTATTGCAAGAAGAGGTAAGCGGCCTCTTTGTTGGCTGAATTCTCGGCAATACCCATGGAAAAACCGCCGGTTTCCGCACCGCAGATGCCATCCGGACCAACCGGATGCAAGGCGTAACCAACTTTACCATCTACCAGGGATTGCTCCGGATCACGGCTCATGGCAGCAATCTTCAACGCATCAACATAAATAGCCGAGTCACCCTGCAAGAATGCATTCGCTTCTTCGCCAAAACCCCAGTTCAACACGCCGGGAGGAGAGTTTTCTACAATTCGCTTCAAGGCTTCTGTTGCAGCCAATGCTTGTGGTGTATCCAACATAACATTCCATTGATCGTCAAAAATGTCGGCGCCGTAGGGGCTAGCGTGTAGCAGCCAGGCATGGGTGGCATTACCGCCGGTTTGACCACGACTGGTCATGCCGTACATATCGGGCACATTCGCGGTGATGAATTCAGCCACTTCAAACATTTCATCGTAAGTTGTGGGCACTTCCAGGCCATATTCTTCAAAAATATCGGCGCGATAAGCCATGATGCTGGCTTCAGCACCAAAGGGAACGCCATACATGGCCGATGTGGGGCCGGAAAGATAGCCGCGACGCCCGCCGGCCACTGAACCTGAGTTTACGTAAGCCGGGACCAAATCTTCCCGATCATAGGTGGGGTCGGTCAGGGCAGCATTGGTAAACCATTTGCTTATGTCGGTCAAATAGCCTTTATTGACAAAATCTGTTTTGTTAAAAACTACCCAGGCGACAATGTCGTATTCGCCCTGGCCAGCCGGTTTACTTAATTCCAGGATTTGCTTATCACGCATCGCCTGGTATTCAATGTAATCCAGTTCGACATTAATACCGGTTGCCTCACTGAATTCATCAGCCACACTTTGTGCTTTTTGAAAGTGTGAAAGGGAGGGCCAACTGACGACAATGGTTGTACCATCCAGTCCGTTAGCTTTGGCAACGGCCGCATAGGTAGCTAATGTGGCCGGTTCGACAGCCGCCGCGGCGACTGCTTCGGTGGCCGCAGCAGAGGCTTCAGCCGCCGCGGCAGCTTCCGCTTCGGCAGCTTCGAGAGCCGCCTGGGCCGCGACCAGTTCTTCAGCGCTGGCATCTTCGGCGGCTTCTAAGGCCGCCTGGGCTTCGGCTAGGGCAGCTTCCGCTTCGGCCGCACGAGCTTCGGCTTCGGCAGCGGCAGCTTCAGCGGCGGCAGCTTCAGCAGCACGGGCTTCAGCTTCGGCAGCAGCTTGTTCCAAGGCTTCAGCATCAACTTCTGGGGCAGCTTCTTCGGGGGTTTCACTGGGGGTATCGTTGTTACAGGCAACAATCCCTAAAGCGAGAATTAAAATCAATAGTAGGCGTAGGTAACGGCCGTTTCCATGTTTCATTTTTTCTCTTCTCCTATCATAATTTTCATAATCGGATAAGTAACAAACCTGATAAGCTAATTAGACTGTCGGAATAAAATCATAGACCTCCTTCAAAATGGGAATTTTTCAATTAAGGAATTGTTTACAAATAAATTTTCAAAAAGAAAACGATTCCTCTCAAGCAAGCGCAGTTTTTTCACTCAAAATGCACAAATTAAAAACTGCGCTTGCCTAAAGCAATGCTCTGAACGGCAAATCAGGCTCAATCGCAAACGCATCCTCAAACCCTCTGGGATATTGATAAACAAGATTGTCCTTATCGCAGGGATAGGTAAATTTGCCGCCAACTTGCCAGATAAATGGTTTGAATTTGTACTGCAAACGATCTTTTCGCATTTGCCAGAGTGTTAAAATTTCATTGGGATCGGCCTGGAAATTCGTCCAAATGTCATGATGAACTGGAATAACCACCTCTGTGTCCAGCCCTTCGGCCATACGCAAAATATCAATTGATGTCATTTTGTCCATCATGCCGCGCGGGTTTTCGCCAAAATTACCCAGCGCCACATGAATCTCATGATCATTACCGTGCTTGGTGTACCAATTTGAATAGTGCGAATCAGCCGCATGGTACAAATTCCCACCGGGAGTTTTGATAAGATAATTAACAGCTCGCTTGTCCATATCCTGAACGGGTTGGTCTTTAAGGATGACCCCGGCCGGCGCTGTAACTAATTCCGTGCGATCAAACGAATCAAGCGCAACGATCTGGACATCTTTAATATCAACAACATCACCCGGTTTGACCACAATGCAGCGTTCTTGAGGCACACCCCACTTAACCCACAGATCAACACAAGCTTGCGGACCAATAAATGGAACTGAAGAGTCACAGTTCTGTATAACCGCAGCCGCGACGTTAGGATCAATGTGATCACTATGTTCATGGGTAGCCAACAAGGCATCCAATTCACGAATGGCAAAAGGATCAATCGGGACGATGGCGTTGCGCAGGTTTGGCTGTAACTTTTTCACGCCAATGGCCCGTTGATGCTGATGTTGATCACGCATCCAGGGATTTGCCTGGGTACGTTTGCCGGTCTTCACCCATAAATCAACACAAAGATTGGTATTTCCTTCTGTTTTTAGCCAGATACCAACGCAACCCAGCCACCAAATAGCAAATGTACCGGGCGCAACAACTTCTTGTTCAATTTCTTCATTCAGCCAGGTTCCCCACTCCGGAAACGTGTCTAAAATCCAGGATTCTCTTGTAATTTCATTCACATTGGGCATTTCGTTCTCCTTCTAACTATCGAACGGTTCGAACAAATCAATTTGAAGGCGCTTTTCTTTTTGCACATATTTTCGTATAATGTGAATATGTGCACCAATAAATTAGCAAAGCGCCTAACAAAAGTCAATCAAACTCGGTTATATTGAACAAACGTGCAAGGTCGTTTGACATAACACCTTTTTATTCGATAGAATACAGATCAATCACCGCTATTTATGCGAACACATACGCGGCGCTTGCACATTTGCGTACATTTTGAATGAACAAAGGGATATTTATGCAAAATCAAGAAGAGATGCTAGTCCACGTGGCCCGCATGTATTATGAACGGGGCCTAACCCAAGCAGAAATTGGTCGTCAATTTCATATTTCGCGCTCGACTGTGTCGCGGTTGTTACAGGAGGCACGGAATAGCAATGTGGTCAGGATTAGTATCAACTATCCCTGGAAACGGGATTTTGATCTGGAACGTCAAATTTTCAAATGGTTTCAACTGCGCGAAGTACGGGTTTTGCAAAGCATGGACCGTCCTAAAGATGATGTTTTTAAGGGGATGGGACTATTGACGGCCGAGTATTTGGATGCTTGTATTCGAGATGGGATAACGCTGGGAGTGTCATACGGCCGTTCCATCGCCGCCACCATCAAACAACTCAATCCCTCCCGGCATGTAGATATGACCGTCGTCCAAATATTAGGTGCATTAGGATCAGGCAACCCACTCATCGAAGGGCCTGATTTGGTACGTGAAATCGCCACCCTGTACGGCGCTTCCTACCGATACTTATTCACCCCCATGATTGTGGAAAGCGAACAAACGCGTAATTTATTATTGCAAGAACCCAATGTACAGGAAACGCTGGAACTAGGGCGTCAGGCAGATGTGGCCATTTTGGGCATCGGCGCCCATGCATCTGAAGCGTCGGGGTTAATTTGGACTGGTTATCTAAATCAAAAAGATATTGCATTTTTACGTAGTCGTGGAGCAGTAGGCCATATGTGTGCCCAGCATTTTGATGAGCAAGGGCGTGAACTCGATGTGGCCTTCAACCGGCGTGTGATCAGCATTGGACTGGAGGCACTGCAAGAAATTGAAACGGTCATTGCCGTAGCCGGTTCAGAAGAAAAAGCCCCGGCAATATTGGGTGCGCTGCGGGGCAATTACATTGACGTATTGATTACCGACGACAAAGCAGCACGGCTTATGCTGGCAACGATTGAGTCATAGCATACGATATGCTCGAAAAACCCAAACTCAAAGACGCAAGAATTATCACCTGTTTACACGATAATTATGGATTGAACGTTGCTAAACTTGCTTTTCTTCCGCTTGGAGCTGATTTAGCTACGGCCGTATATCGTGCTGCAGCCAACGATGAAACACCTTACTTTGTTAAGTTACGGCGCGGCGATTTTGATGAAGCCTCCGTTACAGTTTCCAAATTTTTAAGCGACCTGGGCATCAAGCAAATTATTATGTTCTAAAACCTCAGCCTCTGGCTGAGAGACCCTAATGAGTTCAACCGTTTCGGCGAGGCTCGTGTATGGGA
>JBNKZT010000049.1:0-24663 GCA_050301775.1 Promineifilaceae bacterium (SeqCode) | reverse complement strand
GTGAAGGAATACGTTTTTTATGCTGTTCTGGTACTAATATCCTATGAGCGTCCGGGTGTTGTAACGCTCCTTGTAACAGTTGGTTAGTATTCTACCTTAAACCAACATGCATTTTGTGTCCTGTGAGGAATGGCGATGTATCAAATTAAAACAAAGATTATTTCTTGTCCTAACTGCAATCGACTCATTTCACCGGAAGAACGACACTGCCCCCATTGTCAGGCCGATTTGGCAATAGCCGCAGTCATTGCCGAGCGAGTCATGACGACCGCTCCTTTGTTTCCGGTACAGCCGCCAACGACGCCAGAAATGTTGGTACCGCGCATTGGTGATTATTTGGTAGATGAAGGTCATATTACGCCTAAGCAGCTTGGCCACGCCCTGCACATTCAGAAGAAAATGAGCCGGTCCGGCGAGCAGATACTGGTAGGCGAGCTGCTTGTTGATTTGGGATATATCAGCCGTGAGCAGTTGGATCAGGCAATTACACAGCATGTTTTGCAGCTGCAAGCCGCACTGGCCCGCAGTAATCAACGGTTGGAAGAGCAGGTTCAACAGCGGACATCCCAGTTGCAAAATGCCCTGGTCAAGCTTTCTGAATTGAATCAGCTTAAGTTGAATTTTATCTCCAACGTTTCACATGAGCTGCGGATGCCAATGCAATTTTTGATTGGGTATCTGGATTTGTTTTCCGATGGCAGTTTAGGGCCGGTTAGTACAGAACAAGCGTCAGCTTTATCTTCTTTGCAGGGGGCCACCCGGCAGTTAAAGGGGTTGATCGAGAATTTGTTGCAGTTTTCTTCGGCTGCTGCCGGGGACTTGCCCCTGGATATGTCGCCGTTGACGTTGGATTTGCCGGTGAAAACGGCCGTTACCGCTTCCCGCCCCAAAGCACAAGCCAGAGCGATTGATCTAAAGAAAGTAGTATCAGCCCAACTGCCGCAGGTGATTGCCGACAACGATAAAATTACCTGGGTTGTGGAGCAGCTTCTGGATAACGCGATTAAGTTCACTCCGGCGGGCGGCTTGATCAAAATTGAGACAACCCCTGTTCAGCAAAACGTAATGGTCAAAGTGACCGACACCGGCATTGGAATCCCTGATAATCGGATAGATGAAATTTTTGAGCCATTCCATCAGCTTGATGGGTCCAGCACCCGCCATTACGGTGGAACTGGCCTGGGTCTGGCGCTGGCTCGCAGTATTGTTGACGCACATGGCTCAAAAATTCAGGTTGAATCATATGTTGGCCAGGGTTCATCTTTTTCTTTTGCCTTACCGACTGTTTCCAACTAAGGGGTCATCCACAAATAAGTTATCGGAATTGGTGGATGACCTTCGAGTAACCGTCCTTCCAAAAAGGGAAGTAATTGTTGGACGGTTACTAAGAGTTTGCCCGCTATTAACTTCCTCATTTGACTGGAAGCCTGGAGACTGGCAATTGGAGATTGCCAGTCTCTAGCCTCCAATCTTCAGTCTCCAAAAGTCCAAATTTGTTTTCAAGAGCCAGGAACATGAGTTATTAGCTATTGTAACATTTCTTTTCCCCGTCTAAAATCTAAGCTAGAGCAGTATGGTCAATATTGTTCTGGCTTGTTTTTTTTTGGAGCAGCATATATGCCACGAAAAGCCTGGTTTTATATTGGGACAATTTATCTTATTGGATTTGCTATTACCATCTGGGCGGCCTTGAAGGTTGATTTTACGGAGACATCCCAATGGACTTATCTGATTCCCCTTGTTGCATTTGCCACTTTTGCCCAACTTGTTAAAGCGGAAGCCCCAGATCACCAACTTTATCACACAACACTGGTATTTCAGTTTGCCGGTGTGATTTTATTGGAACCATTTTTTTATATCATATTGGTTGCTGTACCCCATCTGATCGAATGGGTACGGGAACGGATGGTGGACAGTATTCATCTTCGTGATTGGTATCTCCAACCGTTTAATATTTGTGTTCATATTATTTCAGGTACTTCAGCCTATTTAGTCTATGTCATATTGCATGAAGCCTTGCCCCAGTTTGGGATGGCGGATATACCGATTGATGCGATTACGGCCGCTGTGATTTATGTCTCTGTTAATCATTTCTTGATTGGGGTGGCGATAAGTTTTGCCAGGGGGGTGTCTCTCCGCGAGTCGGGTGTTTTGGAATTAGGCAATCTGTTAACAGATTTGGTTACGCTGTTAATGGGATTTTCAATCGCAATATTTTGGGGGATTAGCTTCTGGCTTATTTGGATTGCCATGGTTCCTTTGCTGTTGATTTATCGGGCGTTGACGATTCCTAATTTAGAACGACAAGCGCAAATGGATTCTAAAACGGGCGTGTGGAATGCTGGTTATTTTTCTAAAAACTTGCAGGATGAACTGACGCGGGCGCAAGATTTGAATCGTCCTCTGACGATTGTGATGGCTGATTTGGATTTGCTGCGCAATATCAATAATACGTATGGTCATTTAGCGGGAGATGTTGTTTTGCAGGGTGTGGCCAGGATTTTGCAAGAGTTTGCCGAACCGTATGATACGGTGGCGCGTTTTGGCGGCGAGGAGTTTGCTATTTTGATGCCGGAGACGACGGCCGAGCAAGCGTTTTTACGAGTTGAAGCGATGCGAATTGCTATTGCTGATTCGGAATTTATGGTGGCTGCGAATGGGGACCCGCTTAAAGTAACGATGAGTTTTGGAATTGCAATCAGGAATGGGAATGATCAACCGGCAGCTAAATTGGTTCACTGTGCAGACATAGCGGTTTATCAAGCGAAACGGAACGGCCGTAACCAGACCTATGTCTATAATTACAAACGGGATATTAATTTGAAAATACCAACGGCCGTTAGCGAGATCACGTCAGAGGTGCTGTCGAGTGATAATGGGACTAAGCCAAAAAGTGAGCGCATTCAGTATCGACCGACAGCCAGCCACCAACAAACCAACCCGCCTCCTGTTTCACAAGAACTAGCTACGACGAAGGAAACGGCCGTTCAAAAATCATCCCGTCTCAAAATCAATTCCTATATTGCATTGGTAGCATTGACATCGGTTATATTGGCGCTTCCCTTGGATTATCATTGGTCAACGATAGATTGGCGGGGGTTGGTCGCGTTTTCTGCTCTTGTATTTCTTGTTGAGCTGTTGGCTATTGAAATATATGCTCAAGACACGACCGTGTCTACATCTGTTGCCCCCTATTTGGCTGGAGTACTCCTTTTTGGTCCCGGGGCTGCTGTAATAACGGCCCCAATCATTGCCGGTGTTGTTTTCTTCCGCGGAAAATCATCCATTGACCGTCTGATTTTTAATACCAGCAACCATATCATCAGTGGTTTGATTTGCGCCTGGTTTTTCAATGCTATTCATGTTCCCATTGTGAACTTGCCTGTTTGGGCACAAGTTTTGGCCAGTGTCGTTGCGGTTATCCTAATTTACTTGTCTACAACCTGGTTATTGGCCGGTGCTGTCAGCTTGTATGGCAACACTTCGGCCAGAATTGTTTGGAAAGAACGGTTCCAATGGTTGCTGCCTTACTATTTGGCGTTGGGCTTTGTGGCTTATGCCTTTGTGTTTAGCTATAACGTCGCTGGGCTGTTGGGTATTGTTGTTGTTTTGATTCCTTTGTTGATGCTGCGCTTTAGCCAAAAACAATACATTACCCACACAGAAGGGCTGGTAAATCAATTACGAACGACCAACAGCGAACTGCGTACTCAGTCGGAAGAAATTAACCTCTTGAATGAAGAATTGTTATTGACCCTGGCGCGTTCTATTGATTTGCGTGATCCCTTTGTGATGGAACATTCAAAAAATGTGGCTCGTTACGCTGTTTTGATGGCGGAGGAACTTGGGCTGTCACCCGACCGGATTGAGCATATTCGCAAAGCTGGTTTATTGCACGATATTGGTAAACTGGGAATTCCAGAGACGATTTTGTTTAAACCGGACGGTTTGAATGATGAAGAATATGAGATTATTAAGGGGCATGTGAATATTGGCGCTGATTTGATTTATGGCTGCCATTCCCTGCGTAATTTGATTCCTTTCGTTAAGTATCACCATGAGCGATACGATGGTCGTGGTTATTCGGTGGGGCTGGCCGGCAAGAATATTCCTTTGGAAGCCCGGATTTTGAATATTGCGGACGCTGTAGAAGCAATGGCATCTGACCGTCCATACAAAAGGGCAATGCCGCCGGACGATATTTTGGAAGAAATCAAGCGGTGTGCGCACACACAGTTTGATCCAGACGTGGTGGCTGCTTTTTGTCGCGTAGTCGAAAAGCAGGGCCAGTCGGTCATTGTGAATTCAGCCCGTGATGTGGCGGCGCGCAGCCCGCTATACTTTACTCCTTCAGATAACTGGTCGTAATTTAGCGGGAGCCGCTTCCCGAATGAGGGCGCGAGCCAGGATAGTTGTGGGATCAATGACCAGCGTTGATTCGATTTTGCTTTCGGTGATAGCCAGGGGGATTTCAGTACAGCCCAAAATGATGGCTTCGGCTCCTTGTTGTTGTAACTCTTGAGCGCTGTGCAGCAGCCATGCTCGTGCCTGTGGTGTGGCTTTGCCGTGGGCTTTTATACCGTGTTGGGGATGGTAAATGGCGGGGTGCACGGCCGTTTCCTGCATCACTTCATCGGGAACCAATACCTCAAACCCGGCCGGCTCTAAAAATTCAGGATAAATCCGTGTCCGGTACGTCCCGGTGGTGGAAAGGACGCCGACACGTTTAACTGCCGGGTAATATTGGCGGAGATGCCGGGCTGTCTCACGAATCATATGCAGGAATGTAAGGGGACTCCTGGCGGCGTTTAATTGGGCGATTACTTCATCAAAGATGGCCGGTGCGTGGGCGGTGTTGCAGGGGATGGCGGCAACGGCCGTTCCGGCGCGTTCCAATGTTTGCAGTTGGTGGAAAATGGCCAGGGCCGGGTTAACGGCCGTTTTCCCCAACAAATAATCCGTCCGATCCGGTAGTTGATTGGGTTGGGACAGGTTAATAATCGTTAAATGCTCCTGATCCAGGCGGGCATTCGTCTGGTTCAATATTTTGGCCTGCAAATCCAACCCGGCAAATGGCCCGGCTCCACCGACAATCCCGATGATTTTTTCTGGTGTCATCCTGTACCTCGTTAAGATTTTTCATGCGTCATTTGGTCATTCGCCATGCGTTCCTGTGACGCAGAATGTATGACTTATGAAAATCGTAGCCCGATTTGGTAAATTGGGTATTGAAGTGCCAATAGGTGTGTTTCATTTCAGTTAAACGCATTGCCAGACCGCCCGGACGTAAACATCCGGGCTAGAAAACGACGCCTGGTGAACCGGGCTGATACGGTAGGCAACGGTCGTAAGCCGGATTGATCCGGCGTTGTTTGGTGGCCCGTTGATTTATCATCGGGCGGGTTGGACCATCGCGCCAACTCATTTGAAACACACCCATTGCCAATTCGATTTACAAACAATCCATTCACATCATAGCCAGAGAAACCTCGCCTGCCAAATTCCACTTAAAAATTGAGAACTGGTAAAATCAGCGCATGGCGCAAAATAAAGCAAAAGACGTCCGGCGACATGTTTTACAGCGGCAGATTGACCGATTACAACACGGCCAGATGGCAATGAAGCGGCAAAATGATCGGTTTGTCCGTTGGCGGCTGACTGCCTTTCTGGCTGGGTTGGCGATTAGCGCCGTGACCCTGCTTTGGTATGGCGTTTGGTGGTGGCTGCCGGTTAGTTTTGTGGTTTTGCTGCCGTTTGTGATGCTGGTCTTTATTCACCGCCGGCAGGAACGGGCGCTGCGCCGTTGGGAGATTTGGCTGGCCATCAAACAAACCCATCTGGCACGGATGAATCTGGATTGGGCCGCTGTTCCACCCGCTTTGCCGGTGCCGCCCCGCTTTGATCATCCTTTTGCGCTGGATTTGGATTTAGTGGGCGAGCGGTCGCTGCATCAACTGTTGGACACGGCCGTTTCCCTGGAAGGCAGTCAGCGGCTGCGCGATTGGCTTTTGGCTACCGCACCCGAACCGGCATCCATACAAAAGCGGCAGATGCTGGTGCAGGAATTGACCCCGATGTCCTTGTTCCGCGACAAACTGCGCTTGAATGCCGCCCTGGTGGCTCAAAAATCGGATGAAAAATGGCCGGGCCAGCGTTTACTCGATTGGCTGGCGGCACAAAAACAGGATGGGCGCGGTCTGCGTTCGGCTTTACTGTTGTTATTTCCCCTGGCTCTGGTCAACGGAATTTTGCTGCTGCTCTATCTGGCGGGGCAGCTTCCTCCCTGGTGGGTGGTGACATGGCTGCCCTTTGTTGCCATTTCTGTTTTTCAACTGCGCCAGATTGGGCCAGTTTTCCAGGAAGCGTTCTTTTTGCAGGATGGGCTGGAGCAGTTGCGGGCGGTGTTTGATTTTCTGGAAGGGTATCGCTACGGCCGTTCCCCGCATCTGAAAGAATTGTGTCAGCCATTCTGGGGTGGGGAGAAACGGCCGTCACAGCAGTTAAAGCAGATTAGCCGCATCGTAGCCGCCATTAGCCTGCAAAAAAACCCGTTTGTCTGGTTTACGATCAACGCCTTCCTGCCCTGGGATTTATATTTTGTTTACCGGCTCCGGCAGCAAAAAAAAGAGTTGTCCCAGGTGCTGCCCATCTGGCTCGATATTTTGGCCGAGTTGGAAGCCCTCAACAGTCTGGCCAATTTTGCTTATCTCAATCCCGGTTTCTTGTTGCCCCAATTGGTTGATGAGGTTCCTGTTTTATTTCAGGTCCAGGCGCTGGGACACCCGCTCATCCCCGATGACAGTCGGGTCAGCAACGATTTCGCCCTGAATCAAACCGGTGCAGTCGATATCATCACCGGCTCTAATATGGCTGGAAAAAGTTCATTTTTGCGCACGATTGGCATCAACTTGAGCCTGACCTTTGCCGGTGGGCCGGTTTGCGCTGTCTCGCTGCAAACCACGCTGTTTCGCCTTTATACCTCCATGCGCATTGCCGATTCAGTGACCGATGGCTTCTCCTATTTTTATGCTGAAGTACAGCGGTTGAAGGCGCTGCTGGATGCGCTGCATGAGGAGCAAGCCCCGCCGCTTTTCTTCTTGATTGATGAGATATTTCGGGGAACGAATAATCGGGAGCGGCTGATTGGCAGCCGGGCCTATGTGGCGGCACTGGCTGGCGGGAACGGAGTTGGCGTCATCGCTACCCACGATCTGGATTTGGTGACGTTGGCTGACAGCTTACCCGACGTGACCAATTACCATTTTCGGGATGATGTGTTGAACGGCCGTATGATCTTTGACTACAAGCTGCATCCTGGCCCGTGCCCCACAACCAACGCCCTCAAAATTATGCAATTAGCTCAATTGCCTGTTAATTTTCCTGCCTGACACAGTTGCAAAACTTTCTCTTTTTTAACCCTTTGGTTGCAATTTCACTTTGATTGTAAGCTAAAACGCCAAATATCGACCCAAACTGCCTTGAACTTAAGCGTAATTTAACTTTGAATGTAAGAAACTGTAGATAAAATGATTAGAATATGGTACGCTGGTATTTGGTGTGTTCAACTACTGGAGTACTTAAACAACGAAAATACGTGTGAAAACGATCTTGATAAAGAGGGACGCGAACATTTGATTAACAATTATCATGAATTGCGTTTCTGGGTAAATCTCAAGAGAATCATCAACGCATTTTAGGCTGACCAGAAAAGGTGGGAGAGCTGAATTCTGGTTTGCTTTTCTTAAACCGAAATCGCACAACATCAAACTTTGGTCATGGTTTTCAGGTTATAGCTGAACATGCATGATGATAACGGGAAAACATCACCGAAAATTCACTGCATCCTTGAGGAGAAATATGTTTAAGCAATTCCATAAACATAGCCTGATTTTTTGCCTGCTTTTGTTAATGCAAATGCTCGCGGTTACAGTGAGTAAGGCTCAAGATACAGATCAAAATCCCATACCAGTTCCCATAAATGAAGAATATAGTTTACTCCAGGCGACGGCGGCTCGAATGGGCACGCCGCCCAGTCCGGCCAATCACTTGGACGGCGCTGCGGACACAACAGCAGCCCCATCTGCTGCTATCGGCGATGTTATCGATATTAGTACGCGGCGCGATGCCGGATCACAGTTGATTGCCGGGTTACAAACCAGTGCCATTAGTGAGTTGACGATTGATGAGACCCGTTTGTTTCTGGCCGAAATGACGACTCTGACACTCAGTCAAGACCCAACACGCGATGATCCGTTTGACAATTTGAATGATGGAACCACATTTTTTATGACAGTCTTTGTACCATCTGAGGCGGTGCGGTTTGTGGCTGAAGTGGCGGAAACGACAGCATTGGACGTTCAAATATTTGTGGGGCAGGGGCTGATTCCCAGCACAGAGTCTTTGGTTTGTGATGGTGGCGCCGCTGATTATTGTAATGTTCAATCTCCCGATGAGGGGGATTGGTGGGTTTTAGTGCAAAATCGTTCGGAAACGGCCGTGTCGCCCGACTCGGTGACGCTGGCTCATGCGGCTGTGACTCAGGATGCCCCCTGGTGTAGTCAGCTGCAGGACTGTTTAGAAGATTTCCTGGTTTGTTTGGACGATGGCTCCTTTGGTGAGTGTTGGCAGGCGCTGTTGGAATGCCTCCTCGAAGGCATGGACCCTGCTGTTCAGGCCGAGTTAGAAGCGTGCCTTTTGAATGGCGGGGGTGTTGATTGCTTTGAAGCATGGGAAGATTGTTTCCCCGGTTGGCTTGATTCAAATACTGCTTTATTAGATGCTGCTCTGAATGACGATCATGACGACGATGATGATTGTGATGATGGGGACGGGGCACATCAGTACGACAATCATCACGATGACGACCATTTTACCCATCATGAGCGCTGTCATTGGTCGACTCCCTTGCCGCAAAATATGTGGGTAGAAGGGCCAGCTGTGGTGGCGGAAATGGAGCCATTTGATTTGCGCGTTTTCTGGGATGAACCGGCTATTACTGCCGGTGATATTTGGTATGGCGCGTTTGATATTGGCAGTAATCCCGCCCATCCTGGTGATATTGGCACGATTTATGTCGATTTGAACCGGTTTGATGATGATGTGGTGAAACAAGTGAATGCGGCAACGGCCGTGTCCGGCGACATCCTCACCTACACCATTGCCATCCAACCCAACGTAACCCCTGAAGACCCCACCTACACCATTACCGACATCATTCCGGCCGGTATGACCTACGTGCCCGGTTCGGCTTCGGCCACCGGTGGTACAGTCAACGTTATCGGTGACGTTCTGACCTGGACCGGTCCCACCAGCGTGCCTGGTTTTACCTACAATGTCG
Organism: Promineifilaceae bacterium (SeqCode); assembly: GCA_050301775.1. Classification (GTDB taxonomy): domain Bacteria; phylum Chloroflexota; class Anaerolineae; order Promineifilales; family Promineifilaceae; genus JACKCC01. The sequence goes on along the minus strand of JBNKZT010000049.1, from coordinate 15,326 downwards.
ATACCAGTGCCACCAATCCGGCCTGTTCTGCCCCGGCGGCTGGGGCCGATGGTGTGGCCGATGGTTATCTCGACCTGGCTGCTTTTGGTTATGCGCCGGATCCTATTATTTTTGGTGATTCGGTTTGGTACCAGGCGCCGTTTACCGGCGGTGAGTTTTATTTATTTGGTTCGCCGCAGGGCAATTTGCTTAATTTTACCGATGATGGTTTTGCTTTTCTCAGTGGTTCAGGGCCAGGCGCGACTCCACAGATTCATCAACCGATTCCTGATGTCAACGATCCCAATAATTTGCTGGCGGCAATGTGGCGGGACATGGAAATCGTTTATGATGGCACACGTGGTGTTAGCGTGGTTGCCCTGGTGGATGCCAACTTGGGGCGTGAAGTAGCCGGGATTATCGAATTTGATGGCATGCAGGACCGTACGATACCCGGCAGCACGGCAACATATAGTTTTGAAGTCGTGGCCTATTTTGACGTTGATCCGAGTCGCTATGAGTACATTTTTGCCTACAACAACTTGAGCGATTCGGTGACGACAGGAACGATTGGTCTGGAAAATGCTGCCGGCACGCAAGGTGTTCAATTTGGTTATAACGACCTTGTTCTGACAGATGGGATGGCGATCTGTTTTGATCAGGTGGGGGACGGGGGAACGGCCGTTGAAATTAGCTATCAAGTACAGGTTGACGAGGACGCATTTGGTATTATCATCAACGAAGCCATCCACAATACTGACAATCCAGGCAGTAAAGAAGCCGTCGCCAGCGTCGATGTCAGTGTGAACGGCAAGAAACTGTACCTCAGTGATAGTTCGGATGGCCTGGCTGGCGGCGTTGCTTATGCCGATGAAGACATTGTCCGCTATGACCTCGACTCCGGCGCCTGGTCGTTGTTCCTGGATGGTTCAGACGTAGGCTTAAAAGGCACGGATATTGATGCGCTGCACATGATGGATGACGGTTCTGTTTTGCTGAGTTTAGCCCATCGTTTGAAAATACCCGGCTTGGGCAAGGTTGATGATTCTGACATCATCCGTTTTATTCCCACATCGGTGGGCGAAGACAGCGCCGGTTCTTTTGAAATGTATTTTGACGGCTCCGATTATGGATTGAACCGATCCAGTGAAGATGTGGACGCGATTGGATTTGCCAGTGACGGCCGTTTAGTCATCAGCACCCGTGGGTCATTCAAGGTCCCCCAGGCCAATGCATCATCCCTGTGGTGTTGGGATGGATTAGACGCCACCGCCAATCATTTTGGCCATTGTGACCGGCTTTGGGGAAGGGGTGAAGATTTCATTGTTTTTGACCAGGATGGCAGCGGTTGGGATATGTATTTTGATGGTTCTGACGTTTTGGACCACCGGGTTGACTGGGGTGATACCTGGATTAATCCGATAACGGGCGATATTTACCTGTCATCGCGGGACGACTTTACCCTGGGTGCGCTCAGCGTCAGCGCCCAGGATATTTTTGTATGTCGTCCCCAATCCTTGGGCAGCGATACGCAGTGCGCATTTTCCGACGAATTGTTTTTCGATGGTAGTAATAACGGATTCGAGGGGACACGCATCGACGGTTTTGCTATCGCAAATTAATCCGGGTTGGATATATTTGTCATGATGAGAGGGTCTTGATAGACCCTCTTTTTTTTGCCTGGAGATTTGCTCCAAACCTGGATAGACGGTTTAATTGCCGTATCGCGAAAAGTCTCCTAATGGGGAGAAAAAAGGATTTTATTTGATGGTTGTTGAGTCAAAAAAACACCCGATGGTTCGACTATTACAATATGCACGGCAGTTCCGGCGCTCGATTGTTATTGCTTCTGTTTACTCTATCTTAAATAAGGTGTTTGATCTGGCACCGCCGGCCTTGATTGGTGCGGCCGTTGACGTTGTTGTCGCCCAGGAAGATTCATTCATCGCCCGGATAGGTGTCCGTGACGTGGGCGCTCAATTGTGGCTGTTGGCCCTGGCCACAGTCATTATTTGGGGATTTGAGTCTTTGTTTCAGTACGCCTACTCGCTCAAATGGCGGTTTCTGGCGCAAGATTTACAGCATGAACTGCGAATGGATGCTTACGCGCATGTGCAGGACCTGGAAATGGCCTATTTTGAAGATCGCAGTACCGGTGGTTTGATGGCCATTTTGAATGACGACATCAACCAGTTGGAGCGATTTTTGGATGTAGGAGCCAACGACATCTGGCAGGTGACGACAACGGTTCTGGTGATTGGCGCGATTTTTATTGGCCTGGCCCCGTCGGTGTCGTGGATGGCGCTGCTGCCGATGCCGTTTGTCATTTGGGGTTCGGTGCGGTTTCAGAAGCGGCTGGCACCCCGTTACACGGCCGTTCGCGAACAGGTGAGCATGTTGAGCAGCCAACTGGCCAATAATCTGGGCGGCATTGCCACGATCAAAAGTTTTACGGCCGAGGCTCATGAAAACGGCCGTATCCGCCACGAAAGCGAAATTTACAGCCAGCGCAATCAGAAAGCCATTTTGGTCAGTTCAGCCTTCGTCCCACTGATTCGGATGATCATCGTCATTGCCTTCACGACGATTCTGGTTTTTGGCGGGCAGTTAGCCATTCGCGGCGCGTTGAACGTAGGGGCGTACAGTGTGCTGGTCTTTTTGACGCAGCGGCTGTTGTGGCCGTTGACCAATTTGGGCAACACGCTGGATTTGTACCAGCGGGCGATGGCCTCAACGACACGGGTGTTGGATTTGCTGGATACCCAGCCCCAAATTGAGGACGGAACGCAATCGCTCCCGGTTCAATCGGTGCGGGGCGAGGTGGCATTTGAAGCTGTGTCCTTTGAATACCGGCCGACGAATGGCATGCCTGAGCTTGCCAGTGACCGCGCCGTCCAACCCGTCATCAAAAACCTCTCCTTCCACGTACCGGCCGGGGAAACGGCCGCTTTCGTTGGCGCAACCGGGGCCGGTAAAAGCACCGTTGTCAAACTGATGCTGCGTTTTTATGATGTGCAGTCTGGTCGGGTCTGTCTGGACGGTCACGACATTCGCCAGGTCAAAATGAGTGATTTGCGCCGTTCGATTGGTTTCGTTAGTCAGGATGTCTTTCTGTTTCATGGCACAGTGCGGGAAAACATCACCTACGGCTCGTTTGACGCCACAATGGACGACATCGTCGCCGCTGCCAAAATTGCTGAAGCCCACGATTTCATCATGGAACTGGCCAACGGATACGATACCATCGTTGGTGAGCGGGGTCAGAAACTGTCGGGTGGCCAGCGGCAGCGCATCTCCATCGCTCGCGCTGTCCTCAAAGACCCGCCGGTGCTGATTTTGGATGAGGCGACTTCGGCCGTGGACAACGAGACCGAAGCGGCCATTCAGCGCTCGATGGAGCGCATCACCGTTGGCCGGACGACGATTGTCATTGCCCATCGTCTTTCCACGGTGCGTAATGCCGACCGGATTTTTGTCCTGGATCGGGGCCGGTTAAGTGAACAGGGTCGGCACGAGGAGTTGGTAGCCTCAGGTGGCATTTATGCGGCACTGTGGCGGGTGCAGACGGGCGAGCGAGAAATAAGTTAGCTTGAGAAAAAGGGCAGGGAAACCAGCCAGGCAGAAATAATCCCGCCGACAAAACCGAAAAAATGACCTTTTCGTGATTCAGCAGGGAAAGAAGGCGCCATTAGGCGAAACAACCAACTGTAAAAAATGAGAATTGCCATGGCAAATAAAACCTGACTGCTATCTTTGGCGAAAAAGCCACGAGAAATGATGAATCCAAAATAACCCAGAATGAGACCGCTCGCACCCACGCCGGGTAATTTGCCAAATCGCTGAACTCCAAGATAGACAGTTAGGATGGTTACGGCCGTTACGACCCAAAAATCACGTGTGTTTGGCAGCATGGTTAATTCGCCCAAAATCAAAAAAGGAAGCGTGTTGCCAAAAAGGTGTTGGCGATCCAGGTGCAGAAAGCTGTAGAAAATAAAACGCAGCGGATTGAAGGATTGTATAGGCACTAAACTAAGATTGTTGTTGAGTTTGCCTCTAAGGACGACGCCATCCAACAGCCGCAGACCCCACATTGCTGAAATCAAATAGCCTAGAATTTTGAAATCTGTCTGAAATTTGGTGATGTAAACTGGCGTTTCCTCCATGAGATAAACCCTCCGTTCCAGATGGTAACAATAGAACGATATGATTTTATGAAAAATCCGTGACTCCGCCAACTCTTGGTTGGCTTTTAATGCTTTCTGTTGGTAACATCGCAGCCTATGAGCCTTGATTTATCCATCATCATCGTTAATTACAACACCAAGCAACTGTTGGATGACTGTTTGCAATCGCTGGCCGAAGCGGACGCGCCGCCGGGGGGAGTGGAAATCATCGTCGTCGATAATGCCTCCTCAGATGGCAGCCAGGCGATGGTGGCCGAGAAGTACCCGGACGTGACGCTCATCGCCAGTCAGTCCAATTTGGGATTTTCGGCGGGCAATAATCGGGGAACGGCCGTTGCCCAGGGCCGCTATTTCCTCTTCCTCAACTCCGACACCAAGATCAGCCGGGAGGCACTCATCCAACCGGTACAATATCTCCAGACGCATTCCGACGTAGGTGCGATTACCGTCCATTTGGTATACCCGACCGGCCAGCGCGACCCCGATAACCATCGCGGTTTCCCCACGCCCTGGGCTTCATTATGTTACTTTTCCGGGGTAGGCCGCCTTTTTCCCAACGATCCGCGCTTGAACCAATACTTTCAAGCCTACCGCGATTTCAGCCAGACGCACGAAATTGAAGTCATCGCCGGTTCGTTCATGATGATGCCGGCCGTGCTTTTTCACCAGCTTGAAGGCTGGGACGAAACCTACTTTTTTTACGGCGAAGATATTGATTTTTGTTACCGTATTCATCAGGCCGGTTACAAAATCATCTATTATCCGCATGTGGAAGTGCTCCATTACAAAGGAGCCAGCTCCGGTCTGCGTAAGGAGTCGGCTCACATCGCCCGGCCGCCCAAAGCGACCCGCATTCGCGTAGCCAAAGAGTCGGTGCGGGCGATGAAATTGTTCTACCAAAAATTTTACCAACAAAAATATCCCCGTTGGGTGACGGCGCTGGTTCTGGCCGGCATACAACTGCGCGGCTGGTTCCGCGTGGCCAAACATCAATTGACGTGAGTTTTGCGTGTCACGTTTCAAGTAGATAGTTCTATTTCTCCATTGGCTTTTTGGGCCTCATTTTTTAAGGTTTGTTTATGAAAAATTATCGGTTTTCTGTGTCATTTGTTCGTGCTGCCGGTTGGTTGACCGGCAGTTTGCTGTTGGTGATTTTGTCGGTGTCGGTTTTATTGGGGGTAATGCAGGTAGAGGCGGCTCGCCCTGAACTTGTGGGCCAACTAAGCTTGTCGAAGTCCGCTACGGCCGTTACCAATCGCCGGTTGAGCCTGTCGAAGCCCGATTTCGGTTATGGCTTCAACGTAGCCGCCTGGGACGTAGACCGTTTGCAAAACATGGGCTTCAACTGGATCAAAGTATTCAATGGGCCTGGTTCGCGCCTGCCGGTGAATGTGCTGCTGCGTGTAGATGCCAATGCCGGCCACATGAACAATGTCTCCGGTTTTGGTGATTCAATCGCTTCTCTGGCCCAATCACAGAAAGGGTTTGTCGATGCCTACGAAATCGGCAACGAACCCAATCTGGATGCCAGTTATGGCTGGACTGCGGCTCCGGTAGCGGCTGATTATGTGACGTTGTTGTGTGAGGCGTACGGCAGTATCAAAGCCATCGATCCCAACGCCCGCGTCGTTTCGGCCGGATTGGCGCCTACCGGCCGGGTGGTTGGTGATTGGAACGGCCACCCTGGACACAACGGTTTGTACCAGGATGAGCGTGAGTTTTTCAAAGAGTTCATCGCTGCCGGCGGCATGAACTGCCTGGACGGCGTTGGTTATCATCCTTACGGCTTCAGCGCCGATTATGACGCCGGGCCGGACGTCGATCTGGGCGATTCGACTACCTACTGCACCAACGGCTTTTGTTTTCGTGGCGTCGAGAAGATTTACGAAATTATGCAGGCGAATGGAGTGGGGGACAAAATGATCTGGGCGACTGAGTTTGGCTGGATTGTTACGCCCCCGGCCAACTGCCTGGCCGATTCCAGTTGGAACGGCCGTCTCTGGCAAATCGTCTCCGAGCAAAAACAGGCCGATAACCTGGTCGGCGCGTTCCAGTATGCCACGGCCAACTGGCCCTGGATGGAAGCGATGTTTGTCTTTAATCTTAACTTCAACCAGGCCGGTTATGCTGCCTGTGAACAGATGCGCTACTATGCCGTGCAAGGCCGCCCGGCCGAGCCGGCACTCAGCGTCATGCCCAAAGTGCAGACGCCGCTTATCGGTGAGTTATCGGTTAGCAGTTCGGCCCTGGGGGCGATGATTACGCCGGACCAGCAGCCGTTTACGCAAGAAGCGGCTGTTTCATTGAATAATGTGGGCACGGCCGTATTCACTTATACCGTCACCGCCAACCCCAGCAATCTGACCCCCAGCCTGGCCAACATTAGCAGCGCGCTTGAACCAGGCGCAACGGCCGTGTTCACCGTCACGGTCAGCAGCACTGGCCAACCCACCGGCACGTACAGCGCTGATTTGGTGGTTACGGCCGTGCCCACCGATACAGTCGGCATTCCCGTTACCATTCCGGTCAAGCTGTTCATCGTTGACCAGATTTACGCAACTTATTTGCCGTTGGTGTTGAAGCAGTAAGGGTCTTTAGGATTTTACGGCGTGATTATCCCCTGAGTTCCCAAAGAGCCATCAGTAAGATTCAGACCTGACAGGACTCTAAACCTGTCAGGTCTTGCAAATTTCAGATAAACTACCTGCATGAGTTGGCAAGAAACGATCCATGAAAAATTAGCCCGGCTGCGGGCTGAACTGGCTCATGCTCAAGACGAACTCATTGACGCCGAAACCGAGCTGGCCGATCAAATGGCCGACATCCGTGCTTTTGAAGCGGAATTCGAGGCGCGGGTTGGTTTTCTTATGACGCAGTTGGCTGCCCTGGAAGGCGAGGTTAACGATTATTTGGATCGCATCCAGCAGCGGCGCAATGAATCTGTCTTTGGCAGCCAATACCGCTCGGCCGACGAGCAGTTCCGCCGTACCTGGCAGCAGCCCGCCAAACCGGCGGCCGCACCGCCCCCGCCGCCACCTACGGCCGATGAAAAGGTCCAGCTCAAAAAACTGTACCGCCAACTAGCCCGCCGCTTTCACCCTGATCTGGCTGTAAACGAAGCCGACCGCCTTTACCGCACCGAAAAAATGAGCGGTATCAACGATGCTTATGCGGCCCGCAGCCTGACGGAGCTGCTGGTTTTTGCGGCGGAAATGGCCGCTGAGCCTGTCGAAGCGGCCGAAGTCCGTTCCGGCCAAACTGAAGCCGATATGGTGCAGGCCTTGGAGAAAGAAATTCGCCGCTGCCGCCGGCGTATCCGGGAAATCGACCTGGAAATGCAGAATTTACACAATCGGGCCAGTGTAGAACTGGCTTTGGAACGCAAAATGGTACAGCGAAACGGCCGTGACCTTCTGGCCGAAATCGCCGCTGACCTGGAACGAAAAATTGCCCGTAAAACCGTCGAACGCGATATGATAAAATCCCAATTCGATGATCTTAATCGCGGAACAGGGATACAGACATAAAAAAGAAAAACCGCAGGGCGCGAAGATCGCAGAAAGGAACCTCAAAAATCTCTGTGCCCTCCGCGTCTCTGCGGTTAATAAATTATTGGCTCTTTGAGTTTTTATGGGTAAGGAGAACACCCCGCCCACACAATTCCTCAAAGAACCTAAATTATTTAGGAGCTTTAACGACATGACCAAAATCAGCTTTATTGGTGCGGGCAGCACTGTGTTTGCCAAAAACCTCATCGGCGACATCCTCAGCTACCCGGAATTGGCTAACGCCACCATCAGCTTGCATGACATCGACGAAACACGGCTGCGGACCACCGAAGTCGTGGCCCACAAAATTGCTCAGGCGCTGGGTGTGAATCCGGTGATTGAAGCCACAACCGATCGGCGCAAAGCATTGGAAGGATCCGACTATGCTTTGGGCATGTTCCAGATTGGTGGCTATAAGCCCGGTACAGTCATCGATTTTGAAATTCCCAAAAAGTACGGCCTCCGCCAGACTATCGCCGATACATTGGGCATCGGCGGTATCATGCGCGGTTTGCGTACGATTCCCGTTATGCTGGATATGTGCTGGGATATGGAAGAAGTTTGTCCCGATGTTACTTTCCTTAACTATGTTAACCCAATGGCGATGAATACGTGGGCTGTTTACGAAGCTACGCCCATCAAGGTAGTTGGTTTGTGCCACAGTGTTCAGGGAACGGCCGAACAGTTGGCCAAAGACATCAACGTCCCTATCGAAGAGATCAACTACATCAGCGCCGGCATCAATCACATGGCCTTTTACCTGCGCTTTGAGCGCAAAGGGGCCAACGGCATGGAAGATTTGTACCCGCTTATCCGGCAGGTGGTGGCGGAAGGACGCATTCCTGACTGGAACCGGGTGCGCTACGAGATGTTGACCCGCTTGGGTTACTTCGTCACCGAATCCAGCGAACATTTTGCCGAATATGTCCCCTGGTTCATCAAGCGCGACCGGCCTGATTTAATCAAACAGTACAACATTCCTCTGGACGAATACATCGACCGGTGCGAGAATCAAATAGCTGCCTGGGAGCAGATGCGGGCAGTGTTAGAAAGCGAGGATGTTCCATTGCACGTCGAACGCAGCCTGGAGTATGGTGCAACCATCATTCACAGCCTGGAAACAGGCACGCCATCAGTTATTTACGGCAATGTGCGTAATGATGGTTTGATTGATAATCTGCCTGATGGCTGTTGTGTGGAAGTGCCTTGTCTGGTAGACAAAAATGGCATCCAGCCGACCCAAATTGGCCAACTGCCACCCCAGTTGGCGGCCGTGATGCAGACCAATATCAATGTCCAGGCGTTGACGGTTGAGGCGGCGCTGACGGGCGACCGGGAACATATTTACCATGCAGCGATGTTGGACCCGCATACGGCAGCGGAATTGGACCTGGCGCAAATCTGGGCGCTGGTTGATGATTTGATTGCCGCCCATGGCGATTGGCTGCCGGATTTTGTGTGATTTTTTTGGTTGGAGCGCAGGTGGAACGCCTGCACTCCCAATTTTAGTTTAGGAGTATCGTTATGAGTCAGCCGGATTTGGCAAAGTTGGAACAGTTAAAGAGTGCCCTGCATTATTTGGTGAGTTTATTGGAGGAAGGGTCATTGGTGGATCGATATGATCGCGAGACTCGCGAGGAAATTGCCAGTGTGCTGCGGCTTTTGGTGGAGAAGGTAGATGATTTGCCGCTGGATGTGCCGGAAAATTTGGTGCAGGCAACGGCCGTTCGCGCTATCATCGGCGCTTCGGAAAAGAGCAACCTGGCTGAATTGGCTGACCGGCGGACAAAACTGGAACGTCATCAACGGGAAGTTGAGGCATCGGCCAGCATCCAGGGCCATTTGTTAGGTGAATGGGAGCCGGTGAAAGGTTCCGAAATGGAAATACAAGCCACCTGTCAGATTTGCGGTGGCTTTGTGTATGTCAGCGACGCCAGCGTTTATAATTTGCTGCTGAATGATTGTCAGCGGATGTAAGAATTTAGACATCTGATTTCTTTAAGAAATCAGATGTCTTAGTAACGAAATGTTTGAAACCAAAACGACCTGGCAAGACAGCGGTCACGATTGCAACCACTGCGGCGGCGAGGTACTGAAGCGGACGGAACAACTGCCAGATGGCCGAACGGCCGTTTCCCTGCAATGTCGTGAGTGCGGCTGCCAGTGGTCGCTGGATGGGACATGGCTGAAAGTGGGTAACGGCCGTGCCTGCCGCGCCGCCCACCGTGAAAGCGAAGGAGAACCCGGTCAGGCTTCACGCCGGTTACTCACGATTTTGGGTGTGGGGCTGTTGTTGGTCATTGCCCGATTTGGCGGGATTGGCCTGCTGCGGTATCTCGTTCCGCTGGCTGTTTTGGGCGCTGTGGCGTGGACCATTCACAAGATGGGACAGGAATTTCATTGGTGGTAGGCCGTAGACTGTCGCGTTGGCTGCCGCTGTTGTTGTGGATGGGGGCCATCTATATTTTGTCCGATCAGCCTAAAACGGACATTCCCTCCTTTGGCGTTTGGGATTTGCTGGTGAAGAAAGGAGCGCATTTTCTGGCTTATGCGCTGCTGGCTGTACTGGTCTGGCGGGTGTTTCAGGAGGGGAAACGGCCGTATCTCTATGCTATCGTGTTCACAATCCTCTATGCCATCAGTGATGAATTTCACCAGACCTTCGTTCCGGGCCGCCATGGCCAGCCAATTGATGTGGTGATTGATAGTTTGGGTGGGGCGGCGGCGCTGTTTAGCCTACGAAAGAATTGGTTTCGCTCATTTGATTTTCTGAGCCAATCAAATCAGTCGCGATAACCTCGATGGGGCCGAATAGTTCCGGCTGGCTGGCCGTTAATTCGCGCCGTTTGATCAGTTCCAGTACCGCCAATAGGGTGATGGCGACCTCGACCTGTTCTGCTTTGGCCGGCAGCAAATCGTGGAATTGGGAACGGCCGTGCAGTTTTAATCGGTTGCGCAGTAGCTTGATTTGCCCTTCAATCGTCACCCGGCGCGGCCGGGCCAGCGCCACACTGTCGGTTTTTGTTTCGCCACGAGCCAGGGCATCCTGAACGGCCGTGATCAACGACTCCACCGTAATGCCCGTCATATCCAGCGCGCCCTCCAACTTAGGTGGCGGAGCGACCCGCAAATACGTCCGCAAACCGGCCTCTTCCCGTTCCTGGAACCAGACAGCCGCTTGTTTGAACCGTTTGTATGCCTTCAGTTGGCGGATGAGTGCTTCAGCCGGGTCTTCCTCCTCTTCATCGCCGGGGAAAACTGGCGTTTGGGGCAGCAGAGCACGGCTTTTAATCTGTACCAGCCGGGCCGCCACCACCAGGAAATCAATCAAATTTTCAATGCGATTTTCTTTAAGTTGTTCGATTTGATCCAGGTACTGCTTGGTCACTTTGACCAGCGAAATGGTGGTAATGTCAAATTCTTGCCGTTCGATGAGATGCAGCAGCAAATCGAGCGGGCCGGAAAATACGGGAAGGGAAATCTGGTAAGTGCTGGGCATAATTCAAGTTAAAAAAGCCAAAAATAAAAGATGGCAATAAGTCCGACAGCCAGCAAAATTCCGACGGTCAGGAACAACATCGTCTGCTCTTCTTTTTTTCGTTTTTGCAGGCGATGATAAATCTCGGCCTGCCGCTCTCTTTCGATGGCTTGCATCTCTTCCATCCGCTTGCGCGACGCTTCTTCTTCCGTTTTTTTGAAGGTGGCGGCTTCCTGCATTTGCCGCTCTAACCGGTCCGATGTTGCTTTGCTGGAATGCAGAGACATCATTTCGAAGATGTCGAGTGATGCGCCACATTTGCTACAGTTTTCATCACCGCCCCAATTGCCGGTGTAGCATTGGCGGCATACGCGATTGATGCTTTCGCCACATTGTTCGCAAACGGCCGTTTTCTTTTCATGATTGTGGTAACACGTCGGGCAGACGTGGCCGGACAAAACAAAATCGCCGTCACAGGACAGGCAGTGGACCGATTCGCCATGATTGTGAATATCAATCGGTTGTTGACAATTCGGACAAGGAATCATCAATACCGATTTGGTTTCATAGACGGGCGGCTTAGGCGGCTGCGGGGTGGTTTTTGCTGGCGGTGGCGGAGCCACGCGGGTGACAACTTCGGTGGGTGGTTCCGGCGGCGAGCTGCCGGCCATCATCGTCGGCATTTCTGATTGGCGGCTGGCACGGGTCGCGGCAAATAACAGTTCAGACACCTCTTTGGCCGATGACGGCCGTTTCTCCGGTTCGCGGGCCATTGTTCGTTCCAGCAGCAAATCATATTCCACCGGTAAGTCAGACCGTGCATCAGCCAGTCGGGGCGCTTGTTCCGTCATTTGTTTGACCATAACCATCATCGGTGTGTCGGCGTCGAAAGGTCTTTTGCCGGTGACCATTTCGTAAGTCAATACCCCCAGCGCGTAGATGTCGGAACGGCCGTCAACCGGCTTGCCTTCAATCTGTTCCGGACTCATGTAGCCCGGCGTCCCCATCGCGCTGCCGCCCGTTAACGTAGACGGACTTTCCGTCATGCGCGCAATACCAAAATCCGAAAGATAAGCCAGATCATACTGGTCAAACAACACATTACCCGGCTTTAAATCGCGATGAATGACACCCCGCTGATGGGCTTCCTCCAACGCCGAACTGAGCCGCTGGACAATCTGGGCGATTTTAGACAATGGCAGTGGGCCGCCCTCCAACCGGTCGGCCAAAGTCCCGCCGCTCATCAAGCGCATCACCAGGTAGGGTTGGCCATCTTGCTCGCCAAAATCATGTACCGGCACAATGAATGGATGCTCCAGCCCGGCAATCATCTTGGCTTCCCGGTTAAACCGCTCCCTGAACTGCGGATCGGGCATCAATTCATGTGGCAAAATCTTGACAGCCACTTCCCGTTCAAAGTGCGGATCGGTGGCCAGGTAGACAGTTGCCATTCCCCCTTGACCCAATAAAGATTGGATGAGGTAACGGCCGATTTTTTGCGGCATAGGTCTTGGTTCATCATTCATGGAAAGTTCTCTGTACTGGTATGAATTATCTGGTAAATTGAGCCGCTTCAAGTATAACCGAAAAATTCTCAAGTGGCGCAGTTTACTCGACCGATCGCGGCGTCATGATACAGTAGACGAAGCCGTTCATTTGCACCAAATCGGTCGTTTCATACCGCTGGCCGATGGCATTGAGCACTTCCGGCGGGTAAAACTGGGCACGCAGGACGACAGTATCGAACGCCTGCCCGTCCAGCATGGCCAGCATTTCCGTTAAATCGACGGCGTTGTTGTTGTACAGGTTGAGCAGCTGCGTGGGATTGGTGACGACGTCCCGGCCCAGGTAAAAGTTGAACCCGGCGTCTTCGGCAAAAGCGGCCGTTTTTCCACGAGCAATCAATTTGGTGATGGCAATGCCCGCTGCCGTGTCGGCTTTGCTGGGCGGGCGGCCCAGCAGGGAAACCCCGGCCGAATCGACGTAGGGAATCGGCTCCGGGTCGCGCGGCGCGGAACAGGAGGTTTGCGGCGCAATCATCACCTCGGTCGGTTGGCCCAGGGCAGTGGCGATGGCGGCCAGCGTGGGCGTATGGGTGGGCATGTGGAACAGTTTGCCGGCCTGCCACAGCAGCAGCAGAGGAATGATGGTTTGTAAGGCAAATTGCCAATGGGTGCGTTTCAAATGAGTTGACAGGAATGGTATGTTTCGGGATTTGGAAATCCCGAAACGTTTGACTGGTCGCGTATCGGGAATTCCAATTCCCGATACATCAACTGGAATGAAAGACATTCGTTCTGCCCAATCCAGCAGCCGGTTCAAGGCTAATCCGGTTAATATCAGGCTGGCGGCAACGGCCGTTGCAAAGTAACTCTCCCCCGCGCCCCATTTGCCAGCCGTAACACTGTTCAGCGCCGCCACAACAAACCAGATCGAATACACCGACAGCCGCTCAAAATACAACTGGTAAGCGGCAAATCCGGCAGCCACAACGATAAACAGCGTATGCAGCCGGAACCACTGCCGGAACAAGCCTTCAAATTGGCCGGGCACAAACGGATTGACGTTGGCCGTGACCGTGTTCAGGAACCAGAAGCCATCGGTGGCGGCGTTGATCCACAAAAAAATGAGGCCGGTGACGGCGGCAAAGGGTACGGCCCACAGTACCGCTCGCTTTGGCTGGCGCAGGAATAGAAAAATAAAGACGGCAGCCACTGTGGCGTAGGCCAACTGCTTTGTATAACCGGCGAACAGCAGCAAAATCATCACCACCAGCAGCGCCCTGTTGTTACGCTGGCCCGCTGCCTCTTCCTGGTCGATGGTGCGCGCCAGCCAGACGACGGCCAGCGTTTCGAACATGACCATGAACATGTGCTGCCGGAACAGCGGCCCCACGTGATAGACGTAGTTGGAAGCCAGGAAGCCCAGCCCAACAATCAGGGAAAGCCACGGCCGTTTGCCAGGAATGAACCGCAGAGACGCGGAGATCGCAGAGGTTTTTTTCTCCTTTTTCTCTCTGCGTCTCTCTGCGTCTCCTACGCGCCCCTCCGCGTCCTTTCTTACCGCATAGGTGATGGCTACGGCCGTTACCAGCGTCCCCAGAAACGACACCAGCCGCCCCGTCCAATACTGCGGCCCAAACAGCCAGACCAGCGGCACGGTGAAGATGTGAAACAGGGGTGGGTAATTGGAGGAGTAAAAAGGATAAACGTCATTATCCCGGTACGGCCACTGGCCCTGGCTGAACAGGACCGTGTCCATCAGTTCAAAGCCTTCGCCCTGGTCATAATCAAACGGAAATTGGAACAGATGCCAGGCATAAATGACGTAGACGATGAAATAACCCACAAACGCCAGCAGCGCCAGACCAATCAAAACCCGCGGCAAAACTACCTGCCAACCTGCCAACTCGCCACTCGCAGACTTGCCACTTGCCAACTTGCCAACTTGCCACTTGCCGCTCATGCCGGATTATCTCCAAACGGCAGCAGCGTAAGGCCAACGAAAATCACCACACCTGCGCCAATCAGCGCCAGCCGCTGCGCCGGGCCAATGCCTTGAAACTGGCCCGCGCCGACTAAATCCATAAGAAACATGCCGGCAGCAGCCAACACGCCCAGGGCAATAAAAACGAATCCTAATTGTCTCTTTGTCATAAATCCTGTCCGGTAGGGGCGGGACGGGCGGGAAAGGCGGCTGCCATTCACCCAAACATTGTCTCCCGCCCGTCTCGCCCGGGTTAACGTCCATTTTGGGCGAGACAGAGCGGGACGAGGCCGTCCGTTTTGGCCAACGCCATACCGCGCTGTCCCGTCCCTACGATTGGTTGGTAATTGTCTGATTTTGCAGCGCCCACAGCCGGAAATACAAGCCTTGCTGTGAGATTAGTTCTTGGTGCTGCCCGCGTTCAACGACACGGCCGTTTTCCAACACCACAATCTCATCCATCCTTTCCAGCCCACTGAGTTGGTGGGTGATGAGCAGCAGACTGCGGGTGGCGCTAACGGCCGTTATTGTATCCAGAATGTGCCCGGCTGTCAGCGCATCCAGATTGGCCGTCGGTTCATCCAGCAGCAGAATGGGGGCGTCGCGCAGCAGGGCGCGGGCGATGGCCAGCCGCTGCCGCTGCCCGCCACT
>JBNKZT010000048.1:0-24824 GCA_050301775.1 Promineifilaceae bacterium (SeqCode) | reverse complement strand
ACAGCGTTTGGGTACACAACGTCATCGGGTTGGTGTAGTTGATCACCCAGGCATTGGGACAATATTCGGCAATCTGGCGGGCGTAATCGACGTAGGTGGGAATCGACCGCAAGGCGCGGCTGATGCCGCCCGGCCCGGTGGTGTCGCCCACGGATTGCACAATGCCGTATTTGGCCGGAATGTCCAGATCGTTAGCATGCATTTGAATTGGCCCCGGCTGTATCGACAAAAAGACAAAATCAGCCCCGCGCAATGCCTCTTCTGATGTTTTTGACACTGCCATGCGGAACATGGTTTTGGCATCGGGGTGGGCAAAGAGCGCGTCTGCCCGTTCAGCCGTCCGTTGGGCGGCGGGTTCGTCGATGTCGTACAGGGCGATCTTGCCGGTCAGTTGGTCACACAAGGCTAAATCGGCCAGAATTTTGGGCGCCCAGCCCAGGCTGCCACCACCGATATAGGCAATTTTTATTTCGGTTGGTTTAGGATTTGTCACGTTTATTTTTAGTCTTAAGATTTTTTAATCGCTTCGGGTCTAATTGAACGGATCAGGTCCAGCGAAGTCTGGGCTTGCTCGACCGACAGCTCGAAAATGATCGGGCCATCCCAGTTGGCCTGGGCCAGCCGGTCTAAAAATCGGCCCACGTCAAGATCGCCTTTGCCCAGGGCCTGATGATCCTTGCCGTAGCCGATGTTCCGTTCCGGTCCCTGCCAGGGGCCATCGTGCATGTGAATTTCGCCCAGGCGGGGGAGCACCCGTTCCAACACCTCAAACAACTCAACCGGCCCGGAGAAGCCCACCAGCACATGGCCGGTGTCCAGGCACATCGAAATATCCAGTTCTTCCGCAATTTGCACGGTGAGTTCGAACGGGAATTCGATGGTTTCAATCGCCAGAAGCCGGTTGGGAATGCCGGTTTCCTGCAAAATCTGCCGGATGCTCTCCCGCGCGCCGGCCTGGAACAACGGCAGGACCATAGCTCTTATAATTTCTGAGCGACTACGGGCAAATTCGGTCGCCAGCGTGCCGGTGGCATGGAGCACATAACTCTCCGGTTCCAGCGGCAGGGTGCTGCGAATACAATCCACCACTGCTTGCACCGAGCCGGCTCGCACCGACGGTTGGGGTGTAGATGGCTCTACCGACCATTGTGGGAGGTGAACGGTGTAACCGAGGTTATACCGTTGCTTCAACTCTAGCAGTCGTTCTATCGAGGCTGGGGAGAAGGCATGAGGAAAGAATGATGCCATGTCGCCGCCCAATTCAAGCAGGTTAAACCCACGTGCGGCCACGCTCTCAACGAGTGCCACATAATCAAATTCGGCAATGTATTTTTGGATGTCATCCGGTACCCGATCTTTTGGCATGATGGCGCTTGTTTGCGCCGATTTAATTCCAAATCGCATGATTTTTTCCTTAAAATTAGTTTTGGGGGATGTTTCAGAAAAGCGAATGATCAAGTTTGCATTTGTGGCGCGATTTTGTAAATCGCGGATGAACGATTTACAAAATCGTTCTACAAAGTTGTTAACTTAATTTTGAACCATCCCGATTTTGACGTGCAAAGGTATGTTCTTGCACACGGTTTATCCCCGAACTCCCTTCAACTCAAGCTCGTGGGCGAGATGACAGCTAACATGGTGTCCGTCAGATATTTCTTGCAGGGCGGGTGTTTCGGTTTTGCACTTATCAATCGCGTATTGGCAGCGCGGGTGGAAGTAGCAGCCTGACGGCGGATTGCTGGGGTCGGCAACTTCACCTTGCAGCGGAATGCGCCGACTGGCCAGACGAGGGTCGGGTTTGGGAACGGCCGTTAACAATGCCTCAGTATAAGGATGTTTAGGCGTAAAAAACAGCTTCTTGGTGGGCGCCAGTTCCACCAGCTTGCCCACATACATCACCCCCACCCGGTCACTGATATGCTTCACCACACTTAAATCATGCGTGATGAACAGATAAGTCAGATTAAACTCTTCCTGCAAATCTTGCAGCAAATTGACCGTTTGTGCCTGAATCGAAACATCGAGTGCCGACACAGCTTCGTCAGCCGCGATGAAGCTGGGGTTGAGCGCCAAAGCGCGGGCAATGCCTACCCGCTGCCGCTGCCCACCACTAAACGCATGTGGATACCGTTCCATATATTCCGGGCGCAGCCCAACCACGTCCAGCAAGTGGGCGACACGGTCCCGAATTTCCTGGCTGTTTGGTTTGGCAATATTGTGAACCACCAGCGGTTCACCCACAATTTGCAGCAGCGTCATGCGCGGATTCAGCGAAGAATAGGGGTCCTGGAAGACCATTTGCATATGACGGCGCAGCTTTTGTAATTCCGGTTTTTCCAGTTCGGGAATATTGACCCATTCGTCATCCATTTTGAATTGAATATCACCGGCAGTGGATTCGTAGGCACGCAGCAGCAGGCGTGCGGTGGTTGATTTGCCACAGCCACTTTCGCCAACCAGCCCCAATGTTTCACCCTGGTAAATGTCGAAGTTGATATCGTCTACCGCTTTCACATAGCCGACCACTTTTCGGCGCAGCCCCTGTTGGATAGGGAAATGTTTTTTCAGTCCGCGTACTTTGAGAATTTTGTTGTCTTCGCTCATGATTGCACCTGTTTATCGCCGTAGAGATGGCAGCGTGTGTAACGGCCGTTACCCAAATCAATATCCGGCGGCTCCTTCACGTCACACACCCCCGCCATACAATCCTGACAACGCGGATGGTACGTACACCCTTTTGGTAAAGAGAACGGATCCGGAACCATCCCCTCAATTGCTTGCAGCCGCGTTCCTTCCGTTTCTTCCAACATATTGGGAATAGATTTGAGCAAGTCACGAGTATACGGATGTTTCGGATCGTGGAAAATCGAATCCACATCACCCCGTTCAACCACCTTGCCCAAATACATCACAATCACATCTTCCGTCATCTCGGCAATCACACCCAGATTGTGTGTGATATATAAAATCGCCATGCCCAACCGCTCTTGCAAAGAGCGCATCAATTCCAAAATCTGCGCTTCGGTAGTCACATCAAGCGCCGTCGTCGGCTCATCCGCAATCAACAGCGTTGGTTTGCACGAGAGCGCCATCGCTATCATCGCCCGCTGCCGCATCCCACCACTGAGTTGGTGCGGATAACTGTCAATCGCCTGCTCCGGCTTGGGCATGTTCACCAGCCGCAGCATTTCAATCGCCTGCTCCCGCGCTTCCCGCTTGGTCATATCCTGGTGCAGCAAAATTGCTTCCATAATCTGGTTGGCAATGGTGTGTACCGGACTAAGCGACGTCATTGGCTCCTGAAAAACCATTGCAATCTTGCCACCACGAATCTTGCGAATCTCCTTCCCTCTCGGATCGAGCTTTGCCAGATTGATAACCTCATCTCCGACTTTGCCGTTTGCGTCTAGATGATGGAAAAAGATGTCGCCATTCACAATTTTGCCCGGATGCCCAATGATTTGCATGATGGCCCGGGCCGTCACCGATTTGCCGCTGCCGCTTTCACCAACAACGCCCAGCGTTTTGCCCGGTTTGATGTTGAACGTAACCCCATCAACCGCCTTGACAGTACCCTCGCGCAGCTCAAATTGCACTTTAATATCTTTTAATTCAATAATCGGCTTATTTTGCATCATCCCCTTCCTAAATCTTGCTGTAGGGGTCAGCAGCATCGCGCAGGCCGTCACCCATGAAATTAAAGGCCAAAATGGTGATGATCACCACCACCACCGGCAGCAGCAGCCAGGGCGCCAGCGCCACACTGCTGATATTTTGTGCCGATTTAAGCATGACTCCCCAACTGATGACCGGCGCACGCAGCCCCAGCCCCAAAAAGCTCAACGATGTTTCCGCTAAAATCATCCCTGGCACAGACAGTGTCAACACGGCAATAATGTGGCTGTAAAACGAAGGTACCATGTGCAAAATGATGATCCGGATTTCGCTGGCGCCAATGAGACGGGCCGCCATCACAAAGTCCTCTTCGCGCAGTGACAGGAATCGCCCCCGCACTTCGCGGGCCATACCGGTCCAGCCGATGAACGAGAGGAGGATGGTGATCATAAAATAGGTTCGCAGCGGCGGCCAATCGGCCGGCACGGCCGCAGCCAGCCCCATCCACAGGGGAATGGAAGGAATGGAGCGCAAAAACTCGATGATGCGCTGAATGATGATATCAACTGTCCCGCCGTAGTAGCCGGAAATTCCACCCAGCAGAACACCCAGTACAAAACTCAAAAAGACACCCATCAAGCCAATCGAGAGCGAGACTCTGGCACCGTAGATGATGCGTGAGAACATATCACGGCCCAAATCATCGGAGCCGAGTAAGAACATTGTCACGTCAGACTTTTCACCCGGGCCAAACAGGTGTAGATCGGTTTCAAACACGCCCCACATTTTGTAAGTGTCGCCCCGCACAAAAAAGTGGATAGGATGTTGTTTGCTGGTATCTTCGGTGTAGATACGGCGCAGCGTTTCGGGGTCCCGTTCCTGATGGTAATCATAGATAAAGGGGCGCAGCGAAAAGTTGCCTTCGTCATCAACAAAGTGAATAGACTGCGGCGGAGCCAGCACGTAGCGGGCTTCGAAATTGTGGGGGTCAAACGGTGCCACAAATTCGGCAAAGATGGCGATCAGGTAGAAAAAGCCCAACACCCAGGTTGAAATAACGGCTACTTTGTGGCGGCTAAAGCGCCAGCGAATCAACTGCCACTGTGAGGCCACATACAATTTTTCTTCTTCTTTTAGGATGGCTGGACCGGCGACGATGATTTCGGCGGCACTGCCTGCACTTTCAAGGGTCATCCGTTTTACCTCGCTCTAAATGTGTCTGATCCGAGGATCGACCCAGGCTAACAAAATGTCTGAAATCAACGTACCGATGACAGTGAAAGCGCTTAGCATTAACACAAAGCTGCCGGCCAGGTAAATGTCTTGCGCCTGCAGCGCCTTTAAAAACAGGGGGCCAGTGGTGGGCAGGTTGAGGACAACGGCCGTTATCACCGAGCCGGAAACCAGTTCAGGCAGCACGTAGCCGATGCCGCTGATAAAAGGATTCAGCGCCACCCGTACCGGATACTTCCAAACCAGTTTGTTTTCCGAAACACCTTTGGCGCGGGCCGTTACGACATAAGGTTTGGGTAGTTCATCAAGGGTATTGGCTCGCATGGTGCGAATGAGACCGGCCGTACCACCCGTGCCCAGCACAACAATGGGCACCCACAAATGCTTCACCATATCTATTACTTTGGGCAGACTCCAGGGTACGCCGCGAAACTCCGGAGAAAAGAGACCGCTGACATCCACCTTGAGGTAGGCAAAACCAATCCACAGCAGCACCAGAGCCAGCATAAAGTTGGGAAAGGCCCGCCCGACAAACCCCACAAAAGTGAGGATGTAATCTAAAGGCGAATACTGGTGCGTGGCCGAATAAACGCCAATGGGGATAGCAATCAGCCAGATGAAAACGAGCGTGGTGGCCGAAATAAGCACCGTCAACCCCATCCGTTCCCAGATTAGCGATGAAACCGGGGCGTTAAATTCAAGCGATTGGCCGAAATCGCCCTCCAGAAGTATCCCCTTGATCCAGATGCCATACTGAACGATGGCCGGTTTATCCAGCCCGTATCGCTCCCTCAGTTGTGCCTCTGTTTCCGGGCTGATGATTTCACCGGTTTGGGCCAGCTTGGCTTTGTAGGCGGTTAAAAAGTCGCCGGGCGGGAGTTGAATGACGATAAAAGAAACCAGGCTGATAACGAATAAGGTTGGGATAGCCAGTAAAATTCTTTTGATAATTGTTTGTACCATTGCCATATTCCCCAAAAGTAAAAGCGGCTAAAGATGCGGGGGAGTGAACTTTCTGTTCACTCCCCCGCCAGGCAAACCATTTAACTATTCTTCTGAGAAGAAGAATTGAGCCGGTTGGCCCAGGCCCGGTTCACGCAATGAGTCATCGTTAATCAAGCCATCGGGCACGTTGTGCATTTTGTTATTGACAATATAGATTCTGGGGTCTTCACCATACAGGCCTATTGCCCACACATTCTCTTTGTGAATATTGATCATTTCCTGCACGTAGGCATTTGCTTCTTCAAGCGTGCCTGCGGTTTGCGCATTTTGCCAGGCGGTCCATACGTCGCGGATGGGATGATCAGCGGGCGGTTCAATGCCTTGGGCGCCACCGGTTTCAAACCATTTGCCGTACAGCGGTGCCCAGGGGCCGTCGTCCAGCGAGCCAATGTAGCGGCGCGGGTCGGCAGCCACAATGGAGTTGCGGTCAAAGCCCCAGAAGCCGATTTCAATTTCGCCGGTGGCAACCAGCTCTTCGTAGAATGAGCGTTCCACCTTATTGATGACGGTTTTAATGCCCGCGTCTTCCCAGTATGATTTCACCAGTTCCAGGTCAGAAATGTCGTCGTGGTCGGTGGTGATGACTAACTGCAATGTTTCGCCGTCGGGGCGAATGCGGAAACCGTCGGCGTCACGATCGGTCATACCCATTTCATCCAGCAGGGTGTTGGCGGCATCGGGATCATATTCCGTCCATTTGGCCTCAAATTCGGCATCGAAGTTGGGCGAACCGGAAACGGGGCTGGCCTGGCGTGGTTCTGACAGGCCGTTAGTGATGATGTCTACCATTTCTTCGCGGTTGATGGCTATGGAGAGAGCCTGGCGGAAGTTGGCATCGTTAAAGAGTTCGGCCAACACCGGATCGGGCGTGTTCAGGTTGGGGTAAAGGGACATGGTAGAGGCGTTGAGCCATGTTATCATGTGGTAGTTGCCATTGGCTTCGTTTTCTTTGAAGAGGGTGAAGTTGCCCAGTGCGTCAATGTGCCGGGACTGCATATCAATCTGTCCCTGCACTACCCACAGGTTCAGGGTTTCGGGGTCTTCAAAGAGGTCATGAGTGATGTAATCAATGTAGGGGAGTTGATTACCTTCGGCGTCTACCTGATGGTAGTATGGGTTGCGAACCATCACGGTGCGTTCGCCGGGAGCAGGTTGTTCAATCTTCCAGGCGGTAATAACGGGCAGATCGGGATTCAGCCACCACGATTGAATGGGGCCTTTGGAGTCCCACAGGTCGAGCCAGGTATCCACACCATATTCGGCGGCAATTGCGGCCAGATCATCTTCAGATACGTAGTTGGGGTGATAATCTTTCAGGTAGTGGGCCGGCAGCAAAAAGTTCTCGTTGGTCAGACCGGGCGAACCGGTACCTTCTTTGGCCATCACCAGCGGGAAGAGCGGATAGGGATCCTGGAATTTTACGACAAAGCTGAACTCGTCAATAATTTCGATTTCCAGCGGTACGCCATTGGTGGTCAGGAATTGGTGCGGCTCTTCCTTAAAGAGGGTGGTTTTAAAGACATCATCGTACCAGAATTTGACATCTTCGGTGGTAACGGGCACGCCGTCTGACCATTTCAGCCCTTCGCGGATGTGGAAGCTAAATTCGCGGGCATCGGGGCTCATGACGTATTCATCAACCCAGTTGGGCACAATGGTGATGTTGCCGTCTGCGGTGGGCATAAATTCTACAATGCGTTCTTCGATCAGCTTGGTTGAACCCCAGCGGTCGCTGATGCCGTTGTAGGCCCGCCGCCAGGTGCCGCCATACTGCCCAATTTCTTCAAATACGGGCAACACGCGGGGGTTGGACGGGATGCGTTCTTCAACGGGGGGAAGTTCGCCGGCGGCTACCATTTCGGCCAGCATGGGGGCTTCTTGATAAGCTACCATTTCTTCTTCAGCGGCCGGTTCTTCAGCGGCCGGCTCTTCGGCAGCTGGTTCTTCAGCAGCTGGTTCTTCAGTAGCGGTTGTTTCAATGCTGACTTCAACGGCTTCTTCGGTAGGGGCTGCTTCTTCTACCACAGCTTCTTCTGCCGGCGCTTCTACCTCGGCTGCCGGTTCTTCTGTTGGTGAAGCGGGTTCTGGTTCGCTGCCGCCGCAAGCGGCTAAAAGCAGACTCATGATGAGCATTAACACTAAGAAAGGTATGAACTTTGAATATTTATTTTTCATTTTTGCCTTCTCGCACTCCTTAAAAATTCATGTAAACTAACTTTGAGGTTCTTTCGTGGACCTTGGTGCATCTCGTCAGGTGTTCCGTGATTGGCATCCGATTCACTGGCGGGATGTGCCATCTTTAATAGATTGCTAAATACACGTTCTCTTACGCTCTGGCCATAACACCTCCAAATTTGTTTTCTAGAAAATCTAATATTGCGAGCAGTTCTATGGGCTGCTTGATGGTATGCTGGGGGATTTCGGATGGATTGCGGGGAATTTTGTGGCGGCGCGGCGACCAGTTCAGCCAGACGGAAATCATGCCAACATCGTTGGCGCCTTTAACGTCTCGGCCAAGATGATTGCCGACCATGACGACACGGCCGTATTCCCCTTCCTTAATCCCCAACTGCTGCATGGCATGGTGGAAAATGTCAGGATGCGGCTTGGCGACGCCAACAGCGCCGGAAATGGATACCGCATCAAACAAATCGTAAAGCCCATGGGGACCTAAATTGTTTTCGAATGTGGCCGTCGGACCATCGGCAATCAGCGCCAGAGGGTAGCCGGCCCGTTTCAGTTCATACATCAATTCCGCCGCACCGGGGATCAACTCAGCTCGGAGGGAAATATCTTCGGCCGTTTTTACTTCTGTGCTTTCGTCAACGAGCGTGTCGCCACAGTCTAGGCAGACGGCCAGGATATTTTTTGCAGTCATATGACGCCTACTTTCGCGGTGGAGCGCAAGAGTCTCGTTCAACGAGGCAGCTCTTGATGAACATTTTGCTATATAAGACATTGTCATCGTTTAGCTCGCGCAGCAGCAGTTCGGCCGCCAGATGGGCCGCTTTGCGATGGGGGAAGGAGACGGTGGTGATGCCGAATTCTTCCTCAGACAGTCGGGCGGAGTCGTCAAGGCCGATCACGGAAACGTCGTGCGGCACGCGGTAGCCGGCGGCTCGCAGCCCTTGAATGGCCGAAACCGCATTTTCATCGTGTATGGCAAAGATGGCCGTGGTATCCGGGTGGCGTTCCATGAGTGTTTGGGCAGCCTGGGCGCCGGTTTTGTCGACAGCGATGAGGGAGTCGGTAACGGCCGTTCCCAACTTGTCCATCGTCTCCCGGTAACAGCGCAAGCGCGCATCAAACCAATCAAACCCCCGATCAATCTCTCGGGCTAAAAAAGCAATTCGGCGGTGGCCTAACTTCACCAGATGATCGAGCGCAATCCGGGCCTGCTGATCGTAATCCTGGCCGACAGTGCTGACCGGCAGCTCTGGCCAGTAGCGGCTAAGAATGACCACCGGTTTTTTGTCGTGAATCAACTGCTGCAGGAAAGGGGAGTCGGGTGAGGGGATGCCCATCAAAATAAAGCCGTCATCGGAAGTATTGCCGTTTAGCAATTGAAAGCCCAGATTCGCCGGTTCACCTTCCCGGAAATCAGAGATCAGTGTCCAGTTAACGTTTTGGTCTTGAAAATATTCTTGCAGACCGCTTACATAATCGATAAATAATTGGGAACGCTCAAAAAGATAACTTGTATCCGGGTTGGCGTAATGGATAACGGTAATATTTTTGGTAGTTGAGGAAGAGTCTTGCTCGGCGCGGCGGCCACGGCCCTTATACCCCAGTTCTTCAACCGCCCGGCGCACCGCCGCGCGAACTTCTGAGGAGATGCCTGGTTTTTCATTGAGTACCAGAGAAACAGTACTGATTGAAACGCCGGCTAAATCGGCGACATCGGCCATCGTTGGGCGCACAGGCTATCTCCTTTTCGAAACTTTACTAAAATTTAACTGTAAAATTGAATAGAATTTGAGGAATTCTAAGCAACTTTAAGTAGTTTGTCAAGGGCAATTTGGCTAAAAAGGCTAAATTAGTGATGTTTTATTTGTACATAATGGAGACTTGGCGAAAAAGTGTGTGTTGATTTCATAAGGCACAATATGCAACTCGCGGTCCTTATTGGCTTAAATTACCTGTTCGTGATAGAAAACCTGAAAATGTTAATTCGGTGAGTCAAGGTTTTTGATACAAGGTATTTATGTCCGATTACGACTCTCCTGAAACTCAGTAGTTCAAAAAACTGCCATTGTCTGGGCGCTTTTTTATGTAATTTGTGTCATCGTGGTGAAAAATTCGATCTATTGAGGTTTGCATGAAAGGATGACAGGATGACAACCCCTCTACACATACAATTGCAAGAATATTTAACTGCCAATCTACCTCATTACCTGGAGATGCTGCGCCAGATGGTAGCCATCAACAGCTTCACCGCTAATCCGGCCGGCGTGGATAAATTAGGCCAGTTGACGGCCGAGATGTTTGCCCCGCTCGGCTTCACGGCCGATTTTATCCCCTCGGTTGATCCGGAGTTTGGCCACCACCTGGTACTGACGCGACCGGGCAAGTCAGGGCGCAAAATCGGCCTGGTATCTCATCTGGATACCGTTTTTCCACCCGACGAAGAAATCCGCAACGAATTTCACTGGCGCGAAGAGGGTGACCGTATTTACGGTCCGGGCACAGAAGACATCAAAGGTGGGACTGTTCTCATTTACATGATGCTGGCCGCACTCAGGGCCATCGTACCCGATGTGTACGACGACGTGACCTGGGTGATTCTGCTAGATGCTTCTGAAGAACGGGATGGCGAAGATTTTGGCCAGCTTTGCCGTGAACGGTTGGCCGGCGATGCCCGCGCCTGCCTGATTTTTGAGAGCGGCAAAGTTGAGGGCCGAGATAACTGGGTGGTCGTGGCCCGCAAGGGGATGGCCGTTTACCGGATGACGGCACGGGGCAAGGCGGCTCATGCCGGCAGCGCCCACGAACAAGGGGCCAACGCCATTGTCGAGTTAGCCGATGCCATCCGGCGCGTTCATGGCTTCGTTGATTACGAACGGGCGCTGACGTTTAACGTGGGCACGGTTCAGGGTGGTACGGTCACCAACCGCGTGCCTCATCTGGCGGTGGCCGAGTTGGAGATGCGGGCGTTTGATACAGAAGTTTACGATGCCGGTGTGGCGGCGATGATGGCCCTGCCGGAAACGGTTTCGGTGCGCAGCGCCGACGGCGGTTTTGCCTGCACGCTGGACGTGGAGATTACGCGCAAAACGGCTCCCTGGCCGCGCAACGAAGGCACGGATGGGCTGCTGGCCGTCTGGCAGGCGGCGGCGGCCGAAATCGGGGTGCGGATTGTGCCGGAGGAACGCGGGGGCCTGAGCGATGGCAATTATTTTTGGGACACCATTCCCACGCTGGACGGGCTGGGGGTTTCCGGGGCCAATGCCCACTGTTCGGAACGTAGCGAGGATGGCAGCAAGGAGCAGGAGTTTTGTGAGGTGTCGTCGTTTGTGCCCAAGGCGGTGTTGAATGCAACGGCCGTTCTCAAGTTGCTGAAGGGGTGAGGGGGTGAAAGGGTGAAGGGGTGACGAGATGAAATTGCTTTTGCTGGCTATTTCCGATCTTGATTTGTCGGCTTTGGTTCGTGAGTCTTTACAGGAAAATGGTTTTCAGGTTTTAACCGCATCTTCCTTGGAAGAATCTGTGGAACTCGTAACAAGCCGTCACTTGGATGGGATCGTGATGACTGCTGATTGGGCAGTCGCAGAAATCGGTGGTGGCAGTGAAATGCTAATGGGATTGGCAAAAGACAAAATACCGACCGTGACGATTATCGAGAAGCATGATTATGAGATTCTCGATGTGGTTTATCCATCGGCAATGCACCAGTTTGTGACGACTCCCTTCGGTAGTGACGAGCTTTATGCCAGGCTTGAAAGGGCCATGCAAAACAAAAAGAAATGACGTTTGATAGGCGGCAAAACCGTACTTGCCGGTAATTAAAGAACCATCATGAAGAGAAAATGGTTGATTGTTGCTGTCTTACTGTTGCTGGGGTGTGTGGGTTTTACGGCGGTGGGCATTTACCGGTTTGCGCCGGATGATGAAGGCGTGGGCGACCGAGGGCCGCTGGCCGATGCCGCGATTGTGTTGGGGGCGGCGGTGTGGGGGGAACGGCCGTCACCCGTGTTCCAGGAGCGCATCAATCACGCCATTGATTTGTATGAAGTGGGAAGAGTGGAGAAGATTATTTTTACTGGTGGGGTGGATGGAGACGGCCGTTCCCCTGAATCTGTTGTCGCTCAACAATACGCCATCGAACAGGGCGTAGCCGCAGCCGATATTTTGTTGGAAACCGAATCGCAAATCACCTGGGAAAATTTAGTGAATGCCCAGGCTGTCGCCGCCGAAAACGGGCTGGCCACGTTCCTCATCGTCAGCGATCCGCTGCATATGAAACGGGCCATGTTAATGGCCGAAGATTTAGGGATGACAGCCTATGCCTCGCCAACGCCGACGACCCGTTATCGGAGTTGGCGGACGCAGATTGGCTTTTTGGCGCGAGAGACGTTTTTTTATTTGGTGTATAGGGTGGAACGGCAGTTCTCTGTAGAATGATTGTAACCGTCCAGGTGCTAGGGCCGCATCTCAGCCCCGATGGGCTGCTTTCCAGGCCATGTCCGTTTGTGGCTCGATGGGACACCGGCTACATCTGTAGTCCAGCAGCACAAGCAATAAGTTTTCTCAGGAAGTGATATGAATCGCTTACCGACAATAATTCGGCCTAATTTTAATATTTGGCTGTCGCGTGAAACTAGCCTTTAAACCGGCTAACCGTGAGCAACATAGGAGTGGTAACTCCAAATTTAAAACTTGCACCAGCCAAGAAAGTAGCTAACCATCCTAAGGCATCTAACGACCACTCGACCAGAGTACCGTAAAACATAACCGGATGTTGAGGAGGCCCAACCCATAAGTTATCAATAAAAATGGGTTTTACCACGTTAGTATCTTCTGTTAAGGAGAATGAGTCACACACAAAAACATTTTGCTTAATCTTTTGCAACCACTGAAACAGATCAGAAGCCACCGAGCGGATAACTGGATTCTCACCGCCATCCAATACCACTTGCACACGGGTAATAGAGTGCGGATTGCAATCAAAAAACCAGCCAGCACTGCTGATCGGAGCAAACAGACCGTCATCACGTAATGTCGCATCTGCCAATCCATCAATACTCTGTAGAGGCAGCAAAACCTGAATGGCATCGAGATGCAAAGTCCCCATACGTGCTACAACATCACCCACGCATGAGAGAAACGGTTGCAGCGGCAACGGCTGAGTGGGGGAAATCAACCGGGGTAGCGACACCTGAAACCACACCACATATGGATGCTGGGCATCAGGATCAGGACCCCGCTGCCCAGCATCATTCATACCCCAAAGGCCACCTGTTGCACCCTTCGCAGCCTTAGTAAGCCAGCCCATGGCAACTGACCTCGAATGAAACAAACTGTATGCATCTGATTCAGACACACCAAAGTCTCGCCACGAGTGTAGTGTTAGTTCACCGTGCAATCCTGCAAACATAGTTCCATTGGGTATAATCATCAAGTCATCCTCGAATTTTAATGCCTACAATAAAGACTTCTAGCCGGCGTATAGTACTTACCTGGAGTATCAAGAATACCAATGACATCTACATCAATTTCGCTTCGCCACTGCGTCGCAGCACTACCATTACAAAAAGCTCGAGCAACTGCACGATTGGCAGAACCGCCACCAGAATACACTGTCTTTTGACCGGGTGAGCCAGCATTTACCCAACTGCCGTTAATATACTGTTGCAACTGAATCGTGACAATCGCTTGCGTAGCATCACAGTCAATATTTACCCACCAACCATGCCCAGATGCATCACCGATGGATATATGGACATAGTCTCCTTCCATACGAAAATGACATAGCGCTCCATCAGATTCAGGATCAGTACCAGTAGTTACTAAGCCTTCCGGGCCATCATCTTTGCTGGGTTTGTCCTTTTCATTTCCTGGAACAAGAGCATCGTTGACGTCTTCCTCTAACTCTTGCCCATGCACACTGTGCGGCACTAAGAAAACAGTACTCGTAATAAACAGCAAACCAATACAGACAAGTACGTTGAAATGGGGTTGTTTACTAATATTACCATAAGGTATTCGTTTTGCAGTTTTCATAGTCAAATCTCCTTTTCGTCACTAAATATTCTTAACGACTGTGTCGACACGGCCGTTAGCATAAAACATGACGCAATCAAATACAATGTCAGATCCGGCAAACTTTTTTGCCGTTTTAGGCAATAAGGGGTAATGGGGTGAGTGAGAAGTGGAATTCTTAAATAAGCTTGATCCTGATTGTCTATGCCTCGCCTACACCAACGACCCGTTATTGCAGTTGGCGGTCGCAGTTTGGTTTTTTGATGCGGGAGACGTTTTTTTATTTGGTTTATTTAGTGGAACGGCCGTTTGCCAAATTATGCCAACGAGAAAAATTTGTTCACGGAGGGTGCCAGATAACAGAAAAACCCGAAACTATCGATAGCTTCGGGTTTTTCTTAACTGCTAAAAGCCTAGTTAAAGCTATTTATGGATAGACATTTACGTTATATGGACGCCAAGGTGAAGGGGTTGCCCCATTGTGGTTAAAGTCGTGTACACCATGAGACTTCAAGCCATTTCCAGAATAGAAAGCGTACCACCAAGTATAACCTTTGTCATTGAAGGAGCCGGTAATTGCGTTACCGCCCCAATTTTTAGAGCTTATAACAGCTCCATTATTTAACAGATCACATTGTCGCCAAGTCCATCCTATTACATTAATAGTAGTTGAAGGGCTAGTGTAACTCTTGATGTAACAAAATCCATTGCTTGATCCAGGGGAGTGAAAAGATTGGACATTTGCATAAACAGTCACTCCACCGAGAAAGCCATATTTGGGTACAGTGTTGCTGGAGCCTGCAGCAACTTCTCGTGAGATTAAGGGTGATAAGAGCCAAGATAAACCACTTGGAGGTTAATCGCTTAGATATTATTGTGTATTGCATAGCGCGGTAAACCGCAAGTCTACGAGTGGCAAGTCTGCAAGTATGCAAGTGACCACGCCCGTACATTTGCACGGTTCGTACAATTTTTGCCGAGGAATTCTATATGAGAGAATCACAGTAGAACTAAAAAGGCCAGATGCCCTCAGTGAAACATCCAGCCTTTTTGAAGGAAGTACCCCTTTCAAAAATCAGGGACGGTGATCTAAGATACATTTCTCCTGTAAACTTTTTGCAAAATATCAGGCGATGAACATTGTTTTATTCTTGATCCAGAGCTTCTTGCTTTTGGAAAATATCTTGGGTTAGGCTGTCAAGAGAAATTGGTTCTTGCCTATTCGTAGCTTTTTCTGAATGATAATATAAACCATCACTGCCTTTCAACAAATAGGCATTGGCATGCACTCCCATCAGAGTAATGATTGAGCGCCTTCCAACGTCAAAGTAAGAAGTGCCATCAGGGTTAGTTATCAATTCGACAGGACGATTTGGGCCTCGCCAAGCCAACTCTGTCTGTATGGCAAAGACGACGAGTTCTTGCCCAATTTGCAAGTTCACTGTCTCCGCATCTACCTGTATGCCATTTGTCGTGTCATTAATAACAGCCTCGATTGGACTTTTGCCGAGGAGCGTCAGAACGACTTCTTGGTTAACGCCGATTTTATCGATAATCGGCTGGGTGACAGACAGTCTGACTTCATATACTGGCCAAGCTGAAAGGGTCGTCGTCAATTGCTCACCCTCTGCTGTCATCCCTTCCTCCGTAGTCTCAGTCCAGTATTCGCCGCTGTCTTGATTCCACCGTGTGGGCGAAATATCTAGTACTTTACCCGCGAAGATAAGGTCAGCCCCTTTGAATAATTCCTCTTGAGTAAAATAGATGCTTTCCGTTTCGAAATTAACCGTAATATTTTCTTCTCCTACATTGGTACTTCTGTTTATTACATTGTTGTCAGAAGGCGTCTGCATGTGGCAAGAAACGAGTAGGAAAAGTACTATGGTAAAAGAAAATACCTTTAATATAAAGTTTGGGTTTTTGATTTTCACAGTATCAGTCTCCTTGTTTAATCTTAATAAATGACCAGCAATTCCCGGAGCTTTCACCCCTGTATATGGGGGGGGTGTATGATGAAATTGCCCCATATACAGGCCGAGGAGAAAACATTTGATGCCTTTCTCTTGAAATTTGGATGCTAAACCGGAAAAATGCAGTATCTAAAATGGCTGTCTACCTCGAGTAGCAGAACCTCCGGGAATTACTGATAAATGACATTCAGGCCATTCTTGTCATCATATTCCAGACTGCGTTTATAGATTTTGCCTGCGCTGTAACCATCACACATAGTTGGTCTTGTACTTTCAGAACCCAGGCAGAGATCTTGATATTGAGTATGATGAAAGCCAAGGAAATGCCCAAATTCATGTGCGGCTGTTGACCACGCGTCCCAAGAACTACCCGGACTGCCGGTTCCGGTATACCAAGTAAAGGAATTGTTGAAGACGATATCAGCGTCAGTAATAGTACCACTGCTACATGTACGGGTTGTTAAACCGGCATAGCCGCCTGTGTAGCCGAAAGTAACGTCATTATTACTTGTGTTATTCGTGCTTATGGCCAATGGAGATGGAGTAACATAGTTCCATTGATCACGACCATAACTGACTGCATTTTTCCATCCTGAAGTTAACGTATGTCCATCGTAAGCCGGATTGTTTGTTGGCCACTTACAGCCAGACCAATAGTACGCATGTGTTTGGGTGATGCCGCTAACCAACATTATTGCTAGTGTTATTACGATTAATCCAATCTTGATTACTGTTTGATACTTGAATTGAACATTGTCTGGTTCGTGTTTTTGAATCATCAAATTTGTCCTCCACAAATAATACTGAATACGCCTTTAGTTCAACTTGGTATCCTGACAATGAAAGCTACTGAGCCTTGCATAAATAACTAAACTGTGGTCTGATGGACCTCACCTCCGCTCTTAATGAACATGACTCACCTCACTTAATATGGTTGATTTTTTATTTATATGCTCTTTGCAAACAACTTTGAAGCCCGTTTAGAGCATAAAACGATTTAACAAAAGGCACAATGTCAGATCCGGCAACCTTTTTTGCCGTTTTAGGCAATAAGGGGTAATGGGGTGAGTGAAAAGGGGGGCTAAACAAGTTTGAGTCGGATAGCCTGCGCCACAGCGCCTGGACGCGACTTTACCTCCAGTTTGGCATAAATCTTTTCCAGGTGATAACGAACCATACGTTCTGACAGGTTCATCAACACGGCAATTTCCTTGTCTGTTTTTTCGTCTGCCAGTAAATGTATTAATTCCAGTTCTTGAGTTGTCAGGTTTAAGGGGATATTTTGTTCGGACATAAAAACAGTCAGAACAGCTTGACTGAACCAGGTGCTGCCATTGGCGACAGTGCGGATCGCCTGGATGAGGGTCTCAACACCTTCCTTTTTTTGTACAAAACCAGAAATACCCTGGCTTGCTAACCGACGAAGCTGCATTTCGTCAAGAACAGCGCCAAACAACATAATCTTGGTTTGAGGGCATTCCTGGCGCAGCTTGGCGACTAACTCGACTGGCGTCAGATCAAATAAGTTTGGATCGATTAGCAGAACATCAGGTTCAAATTGGTGTGTAAGAGCTACTATTTCTTGATAGTCTGTCGTTTTAGCAACTGGTTCGATATCTGGCGTTTTTTCCAGAATGGTGTAAATACCTTCTTGGATTATGGGATGTTCATCGGCCACAATTACGCGAATACAACTCATAATACCCCCGTTTTCGTACACTTTTACTGGGTTTCCGTCCTGACAGCTACGTGTTTA
Organism: Promineifilaceae bacterium (SeqCode); assembly: GCA_050301775.1. Classification (GTDB taxonomy): domain Bacteria; phylum Chloroflexota; class Anaerolineae; order Promineifilales; family Promineifilaceae; genus JACKCC01. Next base: position 7,046 of record JBNKZT010000048.1, on the reverse strand, counting down.
CCTTCACATCGACAAATATGCCTTTTTCATTGCGCTTTGTCAATCTTATGCAGGGAAAACGGAGGGAAGAAATCATTTTGCCCCAATTGATTGGGGGAGTGTTTTACTTCCAGAAGATTTTTTCATCAGGAAGACTGGCTGGCTTAGGTTGAAGAATATCCTGGCCGGTTTCCTGGTAAGCGGCGACGCGCTCCTGGGCTAGTTGCACGGCCTGGGCGGCGATGTCGCTGCCCAGGTAGTGGCAGCCATTTTTGAGGGCGGCGATGGCCGAGGAACCGCTGCCCATGAACGGGTCACAGACGGTGAAGCCGGGTTCGGCGCTGGCGTGAATCATGGCCTGGAACAGTTCGACCGGCTTTTGGGTGGCGTAGGAGGCGCGGTGGAGCCGTCTGAAGCGCCAGACGTCGGGGAAACCTTGATGGCGCAGTTTACGGTTGTTGCCGTTGGTGGCGAAGATAACGTACTCGTGCCGCCGCCGGAAGTAGTGGCCCATGCCGATGTTGACTTTGTCCCAGGTGATGAGGTTTTTGACGGCGAAATAATCGCGCACCAGCGGTCCCAGGCTGAGCAGCGAGTAAGAATCGAACATGATGTAGATATGGCCGGTGTTGGGGTTGAGGACGCGCTGGCATTCGGCTAGAAATTGTTGATAATTCGCCTCGCTGTCCGCGAATTCCTGGAACCATTTGCCGTTTTCGGTCCCTTTGTCCGCGTATTGGCCGACGATACGGCCGTTGCCCAGCTTTAACCACTCATTCATCCCCGAATACGCCGGATCGGTCACAATTACATCCACGCTGTCATCGGGCAGCGAGCGTAAAAAAGTCAGGCAGTCGTTTTGCTCCAAACGGACGGTCAGTTTCTGTTCACCGGTCACTGAATGCTGATTACCCCTTTTTCCCCAATGACAATGGTCTGTTCGGTTTGGAATTGCCGGTAGACATCCGGCTCCACCACCACCACCACCGGCGCTTGGTCGTACATCTCACGGGCAACGGCCGCACCCAAGGCCAGAATCGCATCTGTCTCCGCCAGGACGATGGCCGCCGGTGCCTTCCCCTGGCGCACTGCTTCCAGCAAAATGCTGCTGGCGCTGCTGGAGCCGCGCCCAATCGGCAAAACCAGCACCTTCCCGGCCACATTGTCGCCCAAATTAGGGTGGCGCTGGTCAATAATCTCGCCCGTTTCCGGGTCTAATCCGCCCCACAAACTCAAAGCGTGAGCCAAAACCAGCGCCGGGCCGGAGGCCTGACCATCAACTAATATGTGTGCTTGAAATGTTGCCATAAAATTTTGGAGACTGGAGATTGGAGACTGGAGACTAGCCCAATCTCCAGTCTCCAGTCTCCAATTTCTAATCTCCAGCCTCCCACAAAGTTTCGTCTCGCCACACATGCCCCAACGCCCCCGACCGCACACATTCTTCCAGGCTGCCAAAGACGGATTGCAAGCCGATGTTGCCCGGCGAGTAATGGGCGTATTTGCCGGAATTGGTCATCAAGACGCCGTTTTGCGCTTTGACGATGGGGGTGACGACAACGCAGGTATCAACGATGACCTGGACGTTGGCCGCCCGCAGTTTGGCCAGCCAGCCGCGCTGCTCCAATTGGGGCAAAATCAGGCGGTGGGTGGCCACGGAAAATTCCACGTCGGGATGGGGCGGGTATTGTTCCAGCAGAGGCATCAATTGGGCAAATTCGGCCAGGGAGAAGTGCGGGCTGCCCAAAGCAACGACATCTATTTTCCCATCAGGAATCGTGCCCAATTTGGTTAGTGTAGCCCGTAAATCGGCCAGCGTGACCGGGATGATTTGTTCCGGTTCCTGATTTTGGAAGGCCTCGGCAAAGGTGGCCGCTTCCGGCGTGACGCCGATAGCGTGGAACAAGGCTACGGCGCCCGACGAGGCCGAGGCCGCGCCCAACGCTTTGAGCTGGTCTTCGGTTGTGGTCGGCGGCAGCCCTTCGATGACCGGGATTTTGGAGCCGCTGCGTTCGCCGATGAGGTAGCCCAGGACGGGATAAAGCGCATCCTCATATCGCAGCCGTTCCGGGATGCCGGTAAGCCGGTACAGCAGTTGGCCGCGCCGGTTTTCGGCCAGATGCAGGCCGACGGCGGGGGCGCGGCCGGTGAGGGCGGCGCAGATGTCGATGAAGTCGCCGTAGCGGTTGGTGCGCGCCCCCAAAACCGAATTGGCAAAGACGATGGCGTTGCTCTCGGCCCAGGCGATTTGCGTGCCTTTGGCCGGGCGCTGGGTGGCCTGGTAGGGGGCGCAGGTGAAGATGGGTTGACAGCCCATCTGGACGTAGGCCTGCATCAATTCTTGCGCATAGCGACCAGTCTCTTCGCTGCCGCGAAAATATTCGGGGTGGATGAGATCGACTGCGCCAACGTTGAGCGTGGTAGGCACGACGACTTTGGCCCCGCCAGCGACCAATCGCCGGGCAAATTCCAGGCCAGAAAAGCCGTGGTAGAGGCAGCCGTCGATGTGGGCCGATTCGATGTTCAGCAGGCGGGGTGCGCCGTAGACGTTGGCCATGGTGACGAGGATGCGCATAGCCATCTGCACGGCCGTTCCCATGTCACCATTAAACATCGCCTGATCGCGGGTTGAAAGTTCGAGTGTCATCATTTCTCCTGAGCCGCAGCGATTATAACAGAAGTTTCTGTTACAATCGCTTTTCATGAAGCGTGAACTGACTCGAGAGGTGTTATTGCAGCGGTTGGTGGCGTTGGAAACGGCCGTTACCCCCAAGCAGCCACCCACCAACGGCCAATCGCCATTTATGCACGAATCGGGCCGGCTGCCGATTTTGCTGTCGGCGCCGCACGGCACGGCCCACCGGCGTAACGGCCGTGTCAAAGCCGAAGAAGGATTCACCAGTGCCCTGGCCCGCCTGGCTGCCGCCGAAACCGGCGCCCACGTTTTGTACACCCAATTTATGACTCATCATGATCCCAACTATGAAACGGACGCGCCTTACAAAACAACCCTGCGCCGGATTGTGAAGCGGCATGGCATTAATTTTGTCCTGGATATTCACGGCATGTCGGACCGGCACGGTTTTGGCTTGGCACTGGGGACGATGAACGGCCGCAGCTGCCCCCGGCACGAGTCGCTCATCCTGCAAACGTTACAATCACACGGTTTCCACCAATCAACCAAAGCGGATGTGCGTCTGTTTGACCGGCTGCGCTGGGACCATTTCGTCCTCAACCACTCCCGCTTTACCGGCGGCGTGATCAATCATACGGTGACGAAATTTGTTGTGGAGGAATTGAGTTTGGCTGCGGCACAAATCGAGCTGTGCGCCAGTCTACGGGTGGTGCAAAGTGTGACGACGGATGGCCGGCTGGTTTTTGTGGGGGATGAGGCGGGGGTGGAAACGGCCGTGCACACCCTGATCGCCCTTGTCCACGCAGTTTACGATAACGGGGAATCATGAAACGGATACAACTTGTCGAGCAAATTGCTCATCAGATTGCGGCCACCAGACACACGCATCCTCTTCGTGTTGCGATTGATGGTGTGGATGCGGCCGGTAAAACGACGTTGGCCAATGAATTAGTCGGACCATTGGAAAAACTGAAACGGCCTGTCATCAGGGCCTCGATTGACGGCTTTCACAACCCGCGTCTTATTCGTTACCGGCGGGGCAAGGATTCACCGGAGGGTTACTTCTACGATTCGTTTGACCTTGAAGCGATGAAAACGTACCTGCTCAAGCCACTGGGACCAGACGGGAACGGGCAATATCAAACGGCCGTTTTCGATTTCCGCACCGATTCCCGCATCTTTTCCGCCAAACAGCAGGCTCAAACCAACTCAGTCCTGCTGTTTGATGGCGTTTTTCTGCTGCGACCAGAAATCGCCGGCTGCTGGGATTTTACTGTGTTCCTGGATGTAGATTTTGATGGGGTGATAGAGAGGGCGGCGCGGCGCGACCTGGCTTTGTTTGGCCCGGCAGAACAGGTGAGGGAACGTTATTGGACGCGGTATATTCCGGGGCAAAAAATATATCTCAACACCTGCCAGCCTCAAGCGCGGGCCGATGTCCTCATCGATAACAACGATCCGGTGAATCCCCGGATACTCTAATCGGCAGCCTGGCAGGTGGCTCAGTTGTCTGGTGAATCTAATGAACGCAGCAAGTCTTCAGCCCAGAAACGGCCGTCCGGGTCATCGCCGGACATTTCTAGACAGGTGACGTAATCGTCGCGTGCCTCGTCGATATGGTCCAACTCTTGATGCAGTTCCCCCCGTTCGCAGTAGAGACTGGCATTATCAGGCGTTAAATCCACGGTTTGATTGTAGTTTTCCAGGGCCTGCTCTACATCGCCAGCCGTAATCGCCATTCTGGCCTGGACGTAAAACTGGCCACTTTGCGCTTCTCTTGCCGCATCCCCATCATCCCGGGCCTGGGCCATTTGCTCGCAGAGCACGTACTGGTCAAGGGCTGGCGGGTATTCACTGAGGCCGGCATGGGCGTCGCCCAGCGCGCAGTGGGCCCAGTATTCATCAGGGGCAATGTCGGCCCAATTTGAAAAGTATTCCAGGGCCGCGCCATAATCTTCTTCGTCCAGCGCCGCGTAGCCGTGGATCATGTTGATGACTGATTCGGCCCGCCAGGGCCAGTAGTCATCGTCGGGGTTTTGCTCTTTGCAGGCTTCGAAATTGGAAACGGCCGTTTCGTTATCGTACCAAGTGTTAAATTCACCTCGTTCGCAGATGAGCCAGGGCGGGGCGTCGGGTTTTTGCAGGGCTTCGTCAAAGATGCTCAAAGCTTTTTGCGGGTCATCAGTTTCCCACATGACCATCTCGACGCGGGTCATCGTGCCCTGGCCTAATGCCTCGGCTTGCAGGTCGGGAATTTGTTGTTCTTTGGCCATGACGCGGCATTGTTCAAAGGAATCGGCGGCGGCGGGAAAATCTTCCGCATCGTGCAGTATATAGCCGCGATGGCAGTATAAATCGGCCCGATCGGGTTCCAATTCGATGGCCTGATTTATCGCTTCGATGGCGCGGCCAATGTCGTCGTTGGCATAGGCTTCGTCAATAACGGTTAATAGTTCATCAACGGATGGAATGTCTTCCAGGTCTGGCCGATTGTCACTTTCGGTAACGGCCGTTTCTGCAAACGGTTCCGGTATATCCGGTGTGTCCTCATCCCCGCCCAACGAATTGATAATGAGAATACCAATCACAATAATGGCTGCGATACCGACCAGGCCACCTCCAACCAGCCAATAATTCCGTTTTCGTCCGGGCGGCGGCGATGGTTCGGGCGATGGTTCGGGTGGTGGTTCCACGACAGTTGGTTCCAGGGGGGGCAGCGGCCGGGGGGTGACGGGAGGAGATGGTGGGGAGGCAACGGCCGTTTCCAGTTCCGTCAAATCCACCTCAGGTTCAGTTGAAATCTCAGGTTCAGTTGAAATGACCGCTTCAACCACCGCTTCGCCTTTGGTGATGGTTGGCTGTTCCGTGACGCTTTGCAGCGCCTTAACCATCTCACTGGTTGTTTGAAAGCGGTCTTCAGGACTTTTGGCCAGTGCCTTAAGAATAACCCGTTCCAGTCCTTCCGGCAGGTCCGGTTTGAACCGGCTGGGCGGCGGCAGCGGATCGTGAATGTGTTTGATGACGACAGCCATCGGCGTTTCTGCCTGATAGGGCAGGCGGCCAATCGCCATCTGGTACAGCACCACGCCTAACGAGTAAATGTCACTGCGGTTGTCGATTTTCTTGCCCAGGCCCTGTTCTGGCGACATGTAGGCCGGCGTCCCTAGAATGCCTCCGGTCTGTGTTAGATGGCTTGTGCTGGCTGTCATTTTGGCCAGCCCAAAATCGGTTAGCAAGCAGTTGCCCCACGGGTCAACCAGAATGTTGTTGGGCTTGATGTCGCGGTGGATGACGCCTTGCGTATGGGCGTAGTCTAAAGCGCCGCCAACCTGAGTGATGATGCTGCGAATCTTTTCCAATGAGATCGGGCCATTCTTTTTTAGCCAGTCGCCCAGGGTGCCGCCTTCGATAAAGCGCATAGCCAGGTAAGTGTAACCGTCGGCTTCGCCGAAATCGTGAACGGGCAGGATGTGGGGGTGTTGTAAATTGGCAATGACTTTGGCTTCTTGCGAGAAACGGCCGATAAATTCCGGATCGTTGGCAAAATGACGTGGCAGCACCTTGAGGGCTACGTACCGATCCATGCTGGGTTGGTAGGCCTTGAAAACAGCTGCCATGCCGCCTTCACCCAGAGCCGCTAAAATCTGATAAGGACCAAGCTGTTTACCGGTTAAATCTTCCATTAGGAGTCTCCTGCCGGGTTTTCGTGAGAGCTGCCGTGAAAATCACCCACTCGTGATGCGGGTAACGCAATTAGGATTCGTTCGTTTTTACTTCCCGATTTGGGACGGCATGTTGCGGGAATTGTAATTCCCGCAACGCCAAAGTTATTTGCGATAGAATCCTTAGTATAGCTGATTGCGGGGGAAGTCACAGTAAAAGGATAGAAAATATTACCGGGTCAATAAATAACGAATCCGTTCGCAGACTTGCAAACTCGCCGCCTTGCACTATAATTCTAGCCTATCCGGGGCATGGCGCAGTTTGGCTAGCGCGCACCGTTCGGGTCGGTGAGGTCGTGGGTTCAAATCCCGCCGCCCCGACAAGAGAGTCATGTCGTTTTGATATGGCTCTTTTTTATTTTTTTCATTTACGTAGTTTGAACACCGGTCGCCACTGCGCTTCAGAGATAAATGTCTCCACCGGGTCTGTGGGTTGGGCATTAAAATAGGGGCGCGTAATGGGGAACAGGGCAATGTATTGCTTGAGTATTGGGGCGCGTTCTTCAACCGGCAATTGTGTAATCGAAAAGCTCTCCCGGTATTTGCCGCGTGTGATGGTGACTCGTCCGGCTGCCTGCGCATTCAATACCCAATTGACGGTACCGTAGGGGGCAACCAACCATTTTTGTTCGCCATCTTCTACCAAAGCTACTGGTTTGGTGCGCGGCAGGCCAGTTTTACGGCCAGGTACGGTCAACAAATAATAATGC